>NZ_JAQREO010000004.1:0-334523 GCF_028599385.1 Pseudoalteromonas sp. CST2 | reverse complement strand
ACTCACCCGTCCGCCGCTCGTCAGCAAAGTAGCAAGCTACTTTCTGTTACCGCTCGACTTGCATGTGTTAGGCCTGCCGCCAGCGTTCAATCTGAGCCATGATCAAACTCTTCAATTAAAAAGTTTTTTGTCTTTCGACAGCTCAATGAATTCTGAATTTATTTAATATCTTTCGATATTGAATTGACTGTGCTGCAATTCTTTTCTTAAGTAAAACCTAAGTAAGTTATTGCTGTTGGTCACTCAGTTTCAATTGAGACTCTAAATTTGTTTGCCTCACTACCTAAGTAGCTTGGCTGTTAGAACTCAATCTGTACGAGTGCCCACACAGATGATTGCTTTATATTGTTAAAGAACGTTGCGATTAAAGCGTTAAACTTTATCTCGCTAGGGCTGCGCATCTTACGCTTTCCTATTTTTTTGTCAACACTTAATTTTGTTAAACTTGAAAGTTTTTAAAACTAAGTTTTACTCGACTCACTAAGTGGTTTGCTTGCCTCGCTAAGCGTTGCCTGCTCTGCCGTCTCAGTGGGGTCGCATTATAGGGAGAAACGTTTTATACGCAAGCGTTTTATTGAATAAAATTGCATTTAATTTATACCCATAAGTACCTCACATTAAAAACACATGTTACCCACAAAAGCCTGTGGATAAGACTGCTTTTTTGCTTTTAAAACTAAACTCTTTTGATTTGTTATGGTAAGTTGCCAGCACTTTTTCAACTCATGTACTTAGGTAGTATTCATGACAGATATAATAAATAGTATAAGTGCCTTACTTTGGGGCCAAGTTCTCGTCTACTTATTAATAGCAGCAGGTGTCTTTTTTACCATTCGGTTAGGCTTTATTCAATTTGTACAATTCCCCCATATGTTTAAAGTTATGTTTGGCTCACGTAAATGTGGTGGAGATGAGATTTCTTCTTTTCAGGCTTTTTGTACTTCTTTAGCGGCGCGTGTTGGAACAGGTAATATGGCCGGTGTTGCCGTGGCACTTTATTTAGGTGGCCCTGGCGCTATATTTTGGATGTGGCTGATTGCTTTAATAGGTATGGCAACTAGCTTTGCAGAAAGTACGTTAGCGCAAGCTTATAAAACTAAAGACGCTGATGGCAACTTTAGAGGCGGCCCTGCTTATTATATGGAACGAGGTTTAGGCAAACGCTGGATGGGTGTGTTGTTTTCATTATGCTTAATTTTAGCCTTTGGCCTGGTATTTAATGCTGTACAGTCAAACTCTATTGCTGCCGCATTTGAAGTAGCGTTTGATGTACCTAAGTATATAGTAGGCATTGCACTTGTAATTGGCTCTGGCATCATTATTTTTGGTGGATTAAAAACAATATCACGTTTTGCCGAAATGGTTGTTCCATTTATGGCGCTTGCCTATTTGCTAGTTGCTATATATGTATGTGCGATTAACTTTACTGCCCTACCTGATGTTATTGTACTTATAATAAAAAGTGCTTTTGGTTTAGAGCAAGCAGGCGCCGGTGCAATTGGCTATGGTGTAACGCAAGCTATGATCCAAGGTATTAAGCGCGGTTTGTTTTCGAACGAAGCCGGTATGGGTAGCGCAGCCAATGCCGCAGCAACGGCAACACCTTATCCACCGCACCCAGCCTCTCAAGGGTATGTGCAAATGCTAGGTGTATTTATAGATACTATTGTGATCTGTACAGCCACTGCCTCATTAATCTTACTGTCTAATCAACTTGTGCCTGAATCGGGTGTATTGGGAATAGAGTTAACGCAAGCTGCACTACAAGAGCACGTAGGTGACTGGGGTACTTACTTTATTGCCATTGCCATTTTGTTTTTTGCATTTACCTCTATTGTCGCGAATTACTCATATGCCGAAACAAACCTAATGTTTTTAGAGCACAACTCTACTAAAGGAATGTTTATATTTAGATTACTTGTATTAGGTATGGTTATGTTTGGTGCCATTGGTGAACTAGGTATTATTTGGACACTTGCTGACATTTCTATGGGCCTTATGGCTATTGTAAACGTAGTTGCACTGTTTATGCTTTCAGGCGTTGTTGTGTGGTTATCAAAAGATTACAACGCGCAAAACAAGCAAGGTGTATTACCTACGTTTGACAAAGACAAGCACCCTAAGCTTGCCAAAGAGGTTGATCCAAACGCGTGGAAGTAACGCTAAATTAAAAAATTATTAAGCGAGCATTAGCTCGCTTTTTTTTGCCTTTCAAACTATATAAAAATTTATTAATGTATTTCAGAGATATATACCATAATTAAATATCAGTAATAGGCGCTTTTTGATTTACTTACGTACTATAAAATTGAAGTTTGTTATCTATAATATAAAGGAGTCATGATGGATGACCAATTGAACAAATACAGTATTGACACTACCGATTATCAGGTAGGTCAAGATAACGTACAAAAATGGGGGTTTGATGTTCATAACCCAGTGTTTGGAATAAGCGCATTTTTAGTCATACTATTTGTTGCCCTTACCTTATTGCTTGACCCTGAAGTCGTCAGGGAAGCACTTACCTCAACTAAAGATGCCATTATCAATAAATTTGATAGCTACTTCATGTTGATTGCTAATGGTTTCGTATTATTTTGCTTTGCACTTGCGCTCTCCCCTCTTGGTAAAATTCGCTTAGGGGGTGTTGATGCAAAACCTGAACATGGCTATCTCTCATGGCTGGCAATGTTATTTGCCGCAGGAATGGGGATTGGTTTGCTATTTTGGGGTGTTGCAGAGCCCGCAGCCTATTATACTGATTGGTACTTAATGCCAATGAACGCAGAGCCAAATACCCCAGAAGCGCACTCTTTAGCCATGGGCGCCACCATGTATCACTGGGGCTTACATGGTTGGGCAATTTACGCCATTGTTGCACTTAGCTTAGCGTTTTTTGCTTACAATAAAGGCCTTCCTTTATCTATACGCTCCGTGTTTTATCCCTTATTTGGCGATCGTGCTTGGGGTTGGCTGGGTCATGTTATTGATATACTTGCTGTACTTTCTACGCTTTTTGGTTTAGCAACGTCTCTTGGTTTAGGGGCACAGCAAGCAACAAGTGGTATTAATTATTTAATGGGCACTGACTACGGCACCGCTTTTCAAATTACAGTTATAGCACTCGTTACCTGTATTGCTATTGTTTCTGTTATTAAAGGCATTGAAGGGGGTGTGAAAGTACTTAGTAACATCAATCTTATATGTGCATTTATTTTACTTGTAGCCATAATATCGCTTACCTTTAGTGACTCAATTACAGCAATATGGTTTACCTTTGGTGCATATGTAGAACATATGGTTCCGCTTAGTAATCCGTTTGGCCGTGAAGATGAAGACTGGATGCATGCCTGGACAGTATTTTACTGGGCATGGTGGATATCGTGGTCGCCGTTTGTAGGAATGTTTATTGCCCGTGTTTCTAGAGGCCGTACCGTGCGAGAATTTTTATTAGTCGTCATTGGCCTGCCAACACTATTAAGCTTAGTGTGGATGGGGGTATTTGGTAATTTAGCGATTTCACAAATTATTGATAAAGTAGGCCCACTTGGGCAAAACGGGTTAACCGATATCTCTGTAACGCTATTTCAGGTTTATGAGCAGCTTCCGCTTAGTGGCCTTATTAGTGTGATCTCAATTGTGCTTGTTTTAGTATTTTTTATTACCTCTTCTGATTCTGGCTCACTTGTAATAGATGGCATAACCGCAGGCGGAAAAATTGATGCGCCGGTACCACAACGTATATTTTGGGCAACGATTGAAGGGGCAATAGCCGCCGTATTACTGTGGGTAGGTGGCTCTCAAGCCTTGCAGGCCTTGCAATCGGGAGTAGTAACCACTGCGTTACCTTTTTCAATTGTGCTTATTTTAATGTGCGTGGCGCTTATTCAAGGTTTAATGAGCGAATACCCTATTTATAAGGCACAAACAAAGTTATAGCATTATTTACTTTAGCAAAGCGGCCTTGTGTCGCTTTGCTTTGCACTTTATTTCCTCCCTTACCTACACACTTCAGCTAATATATTAACGACCGTATTTAATTATCAAACTGTTTAGCTTTGGCAATACACCTCTAAAACACGTTGTTTTAAATAAATAGAGCGCACATATCAGCGCATAATAACCAAGCGCTATTAGTTACACCTTTAGCTATCAAGTTTATATCATCAGGTAGTCGCGCATGTATGCAAAATTGATTGATGAACTGAATTGGATTTAGACGGCAGCAGCAAAGGGATATAGGAAAAGTAATGTAGGTTTAATCAACTAACGCTAACGTGTAACAATACGTATGCTTTGCTTTAAGCACGATTGTCTGCCTCAAAATTAGTCACTTGATTAAGCCAATTGCTATTAATCTTTAAGGAATAGGCAAAAACATAAACAAAGTGATTGTTATATAAAAAATGGATGTTTATTTAAAAATAGGGAGTATTTAATTTACTAAAAGGACTTTAGTAAAAGTGGTGCCCGAGGCCGGACTTGAACCGGCACGACTTGTTAGTCGAGGGATTTTAAATCCCTTGTGTCTACCAATTCCACCACTCGGGCATCGAGTTTGCTATTTAAAGCATGTGGAGTAATTAAATGGAGGCGGAACCCGGAGTCGAACCGAGGTGGACGGATTTGCAATCCGCTGCATGGCCACTCTGCCATTCCGCCTTAACGCTTCCAAATAATTTGGAGCGGCACACGAGGCTCGAACTCGTGACCTCGACCTTGGCAAGGTCGCGCTCTACCAACTGAGCTAGTGCCGCGTTAAACTTTTCATTAATATTTTATCTAACTCTCAATTATCTTGGTAGGATAATTAAAAGTGGTGCCCGAGGCCGGACTTGAACCGGCACGACTTGTTAGTCGAGGGATTTTAAATCCCTTGTGTCTACCAATTCCACCACTCGGGCATCGAGTTTGCTATTTAAAGCAAGTGGATAAAACTAATATGGAGCGGCACACGAGGCTCGAACTCGTGACCTCGACCTTGGCAAGGTCGCGCTCTACCAACTGAGCTAGTGCCGCATCATATTAATTCTAAATTTAATTACATAAACTAACTTATGTAACATTGTTTTTATAAATTACACTTGGCGATGTAATTAAACCACAAAGTGGTGCCCGAGGCCGGACTTGAACCGGCACGACTTGTTAGTCGAGGGATTTTAAATCCCTTGTGTCTACCAATTCCACCACTCGGGCATCGAGTTTGCTATTTAAAGCATGTGGAGTGTTGAATGGAGGCGGAACCCGGAGTCGAACCGAGGTGGACGGATTTGCAATCCGCTGCATGGCCACTCTGCCATTCCGCCAAACCGTTGGACAACCTAATGAAAACTTGGAGCGGCACACGAGGCTCGAACTCGTGACCTCGACCTTGGCAAGGTCGCGCTCTACCAACTGAGCTAGTGCCGCATTATTATTTAATTACCTGCGTTATTCAACATCTTGCGATGTTTACGCTGCTAACTAAGTAACTTTGGTTTTCTTTATCTTAGGGGCTATGCCCTCTCAACACGGACGCATTCTACAGAGATTATTAAACGCGTCAACACAAAAAATGCCACTTTTGAACTGTTTGATTATTTTTTATCTAAAACGGTGCGTTATTAGACGTTTACAATCAATTTTTGGTCAATTCACTCCATGCAGCCATTAAATATTGCACCATAGAGCTCAGTGTTAAATAGGTGGCTATATACAATAAAGCAAAACTTAAATAGATCATCCACGTATCGTATTGCCAAATTAGGCCAATAATCGCCAGCATTTGCGCCGCGGTTTTTATTTTGCCCATATTTGATACTGCAACGTTTCCACGTTTGCCTTGTTCGGCCATCCACTCACGTAATGCAGATATCACTATTTCACGGCTAATAATAATAAGGGCCGGAATCGTCATATACATAGACTGATAATGATCAGAGAGCGCAACAAGTGCAGCACACACCATAACCTTATCGGCTACAGGGTCTAAAAACGCACCAAAAGGCGTAGATTGCTCTAACTTTCGTGCTAAATAGCCATCAAGTATATCGGTGATTGATGCAAGCCAAAAAATAAAAGCGGCAGCAAAAAACGCCCAGCTATAAGGCAAGTAAAATATCACCAAAAATATGGGGATAAGAAAAAGTCTAAAGGTTGTGAGTGTGTTTGGAATATTCCACATAACTACTTGGATATGTCTTTTTTTCTATATTCGCATGAAGGGCTAGCCCTTGTCATGCAAATGGTTAAATATCTTCTCAGCCATGTCAGGACTGATCCCAGGAACTTTCTTTAACTGTTCTATATTAGCAGCTTTTACCCCTTGCATGCCCCCTAAATATTTTAATAATGTTTGGCGGCGCTTAGAACCTACTCCGTTGATCTCTTCTAATAATGATTGCGTGCGCTGTTTTTGGCGCTTATTACGGTGCCCTGCAATAGCAAATCGGTGCGACTCATCGCGAATATGCTGGATTAAATGTAGTGCTGGCGCATCCGAATCCATAGGAATCGTTTTTCGCCCGCCATCAATTAATAAGGTTTCAAGGCCTGGCTTTCTGCTTGTGCCTTTTGCTACACCTACTAACAGTGGCATTTTAGCATGTGGCCACGTGGCAAAATACTGCTCTGCACGGCCTAGTTGCCCTTTACCACCGTCAATGAATATAACGTCAGGGATTTTGTCTTCATCTACCACTTTGTTGTAGCGTTTGTTCAGTGCAAACTCCATTGCCGCGTAATCATCACCGCCGGTTATACCCGTTACGTTGTAGCGCCTGTACTCTTTGTTATTTGGCCCTTGCGAATCAAATACTACACAACTGGCTACTGTGTTCTCCCCCATGGTATGGCTGATATCAAAACATTCCATTCTGTTTATATCATCTAAGCCTAGGGTCGCTTTTAATTGTGCATAACGCTTGTTTATAGAGTCTTGCGTACTTTGTTTAACGGTAATGCTGTTTAATGCGTTTTTATTAGCAAGCTGAAGGTATTGTGCTCGCTCTCCGCGGGTAACCACTTTAAGCGATACTTTGCGCTCACTAATTTGCGTAAGAGCTTCACTCAATGCGCTACTTTCTTCAATCTCGAACGGTAAAATAATTTCTTTTGCTATGCGCCCTGTCGCACCAGGCGCTAAATAATATTGCCCTAAAAACGAAGTGAGTATTTCCTCTTGCCCCGAATCTTTAGGCACTTTTGGAAAATAGGTTTTACTGCCTAGCACTTTATGATCACGGATCATTAATAAATGAATCCCGTTTAATCCATTTAAGTGCGCAAAACCTACCACATCCATTTCAGCAAAATTACCTGAAATAGACTGCTGCTCCTGCATTTTGCGCAGTAGCATAATTTGGTCCCGCACTTTAGCTGCGAGCTCAAAGTTAAGGTCTTTACTCGCCGCTTCCATTTTTTTTATTAAATCGGCTATTACTTCGTGCGACTTACCTGTTAAAAACTTACGTACATAATCAACTTGTTCGCCGTACTCTTGCTCTGTCACTTTATTAACACACGGTGCTGAGCAGCGCTTTAGCTGATACTGTAAACACGGGCGGCTTCTGGCACGGTAATAGGCATCTTCGCACTGACGTACAGGAAATATTTTTTGCATTAAACGCAAACTTTCCGACACTGCGCCAGCACTTGGGAAAGGCCCAAAGTACTCGCCTTTTACCTTGCGACTGCCTCTATGAAAGGCTAAACGCGGATGTTTATGACTGGTAAGTAATATATAGGGGTATGACTTATCATCACGTAATAAAATGTTATAACGCGGCTGATATTTTTTTATAAGGTTGTTTTCAAGCAGCAGGGCTTCGGTTTCGGTGTTTGTGAGCGTAACTTCAATATCGCAAATATTACTCACTAGCACACGGGTTTTACTGTCGGTTAGATTAGATCTAAAGTAGCTACTTACCCGTTTTTTTAAGTTTTTAGCTTTACCGACATAAATAACTTGTTGTTCACTATCAAGCATACGGTATACACCCGGTTCACTTGATAGCGTTTTTAAAAATTGGGCGTGATCGAATTCAGACATAAATTAAAAAATTAATGAGATACGTCTATATCAATCATTTTATGGCGAATAGCCAAATGAGTAAGCTCAACGTCGCCCCCTACGTTTAATTTTTCAAACATACGGTAACGGTAGCTGTTCACTGTTTTTGAGCTTAAATTTAAGCGCTCGGCAATATCTTGAGCTTTTTCACCTTTGGTGATCATTAGCATAATTTGTAGCTCGCGCTCAGATAAGCTTTGAAAAGGGTTCTCATCGGTACGCCCTGTTACTTGCGCAAGGGCTATTTGTTGTGCAATTTCTGGGGCGATATAACGCTGGCCTGCATGAACAGAACGTATAGCACGAACCATTTCATCAGAGCCTGCACCTTTGGTTAAAAAGCCATGCGCGCCAATTTGCATCACTTTTGATGGAAACGGGTCTTCGCAATTAACCGTAAGCACAATAATTTTTACATCTGGGCAATAGCGACAAATCTTTTTAGTGGCCTCTAAGCCACCCATGCCAGGCATGTTCATATCCATTAATACAATATTAGGTGCGTGCTGGCGACAAAACTGTACCGCAGCCTCTCCATCTTTAGCTTCGCCTACCACTTTAAAACCACGTACATCATCTAATATACGTTTTATACCAGTTCGTACCAGCTCATGGTCATCAACTAAAAGCACATTAATCAATGTAATACCCTCATTAACCTAACAATACGCGACAAACAATCTAATTTGCCACATTACCACAGTTAAAGCGAAACAATAACTAATATTATTGCTTCGCTTTAGGTGTACTCATCTTTTAGCATTATTTTACTACTGCTAAAAACCAGTACTTTAGTTTTTTATGACGCTGCTTTTTCGCTAAAACGGTCTACCCATAGGGCAATAATACCATCGCCTGTAACATTACACGCTGTACCAAAGCTATCTTGCGCAAGGTAAAGTGCAATCATAAGTGCAACAGCGCCTTCGTTAAAGCCAAGCATACTGGTTAATAAACCGAGCGCCGACATTACTGCTCCACCAGGTGCACCTGGCGCTGCAATCATTACTACCCCTAACATCATAATAAACGGTAGCATCCCCATTAAAGAAGGTACTTCCATGCTTGGCGATAAAAACATAACGGCCATTGCACACGTCACAATCGTAATGGTAGAACCCGATAAATGAATAGTAGCGCACAGTGGCACTGTAAAGTTTGCTACATCTTCTTTTACGTTATTTGCTTTGCTTGATTGCAAAGACACCGGAATGGTTGCCGCGCTCGACATTGTCCCCAGTGCTGTAAAATAAGCAGGAAGCATATTTTTAACTAACTCCAACGGGTTACGTTTAAGTAATATCCCCGTAGAAACATATAATACGGTTAGCCACAGCCAATGCATAACAAGTGCAGCAATAAGCACAACACCAAAGGTTTGCAGTGTATCTACCACGGTACCTGCTACGGTCATTTCTGCAAATACACCTGCAATGTAAAATGGTAATGCCGGAATAATTACTTTAGATAATAAAGCATCGATTACATCGCGACCCTGATCAGACACTTTTTTAAGTGTTTCTAATTCAAGTTGGCTCATGCCAATACCAAACACAAATGCAGTCACAAGCGCTGTCATTACACCCATCAGCGGTGGAATTTCTAAATCAATAAAACTGCCAATTTCAGTGGCAACTTCGGCTTCAAACGTAATATTGCCACTTAGCAGTGGAATAACCGCACTTACTAATAAAAAGGCAAGCGTACCTGCAATTACTGTAGAGCTATAAGCAAAGCCAACGGTTTTACCTAATAAATGGCCAGACCCTTTAGGCAAGCCCGCAATGCCCGAAGCAATAAAAAATAAAATAATTAATGGGATGGTAAAAGAAATAAGTTGGCCAATAAGTTCTTTAACAGTAAATAAAAGCTCAACACCTGTGAGAGGCACATAAAGCCCGACCAAAATACCGGCCACAATACCGGCAATTAATTTTAAGATTAACTTCATTGTGATTGCTTAGTTGAATATAGATAGAGTGTTTTTAACATGTTTTAGGCGCATTGTGTGATAAAAGTATTCAAGTTATATTCATGTGCGCAAATAACACACAAAAACATCGCAATAATTAGCCTACTCTGAGCATTTTTTAACTACGGAGCGAAATTTACTCTTTAAATTTAAAAATGAGCCCGCATCTTTAATAACTAAAGCAACAATAATAACTAATTTTTATTTCGGCTGGTTATAAGCCCAATAGATATATGTTATAGCCAAACTTTACTTTAGTTTTTTTAAACTCGCAGTAAAGTGTATTTATATAGTTAATAGCAAAGGCTATTAACACATTGATCAGATTGTATCCAAAGGAACATTATGTCTACTATTTTTGAAGATAACTCACTAAGCATTGGTAATACACCACTGGTAAAACTTAATCGCGTAACAGGCGGAAACGTTTACGCTAAAGTAGAATCGCGTAATCCTAGCTTTAGTATTAAATGTCGTATTGGTGCATCAATGATTTGGGAAGCTGAAAAATCAGGTCAGCTTGTTGAAGGTAAAGAACTAATTGAACCTACATCGGGTAATACAGGTATTGCCCTTGCATTTGTTGCAGCAGCACGTGGTTACAAATTAACACTTACCATGCCAAATACAATGAGCCTAGAGCGCCGCAAACTATTAAAAGCATTAGGCGCTAACTTAGTGCTTACAGATGGCGCTAAAGGTATGAATGGCGCAATTGAAAAAGCAAAAGAAATTCAAGCAACAGATCCAGAAAAATACATTTTATTACAACAGTTCGAAAACCCAGCTAACCCAAAAATTCACTTTGAAACAACCGGCCCAGAAATTTTTGAAGCGCTTGATGGTAAAGTAGACTTTTTTGTAGCAGGCGTAGGCACTGGCGGCACTATTACAGGTGTTAGCCGTTACCTTAAAAACGAAAAAGGCCTAGATGTTAAAGCGATCGCAGTTGAGCCAACTAACTCACCTGTTATTAGCCAAACGCTTGCAGGCGAAGAAGTAAAACCAGGTCCACATAAAATTCAAGGTATTGGCGCAGGCTTTATTCCTGGAAACCTTGATTTAAGTGTGATTGATGGTGCTGAGCAAGTATCAAACGAAGATGCTATTGCCATGGCTCATGAGCTAATGAAAAAAGAAGGTATTTTAGTGGGTATTTCATCAGGCGCAGCTGTTGTTGCCGCTAAACGCCTTGCTGAAAAGCCAGAAAACGCTGATAAAAATATTGTGGTGATTTTACCAAGTGCCACAGAGCGTTACCTGTCTAGCCCAATGTTTGCTGAAGAATTTAGCGAGCAAGAATTAGTACAGTAAACTTCTCTCCTTGAGATACTTAAAAGGATGCTTATGGCATCCTTTTTTATTATTTATGATTCAATTTTCTATTTATTCCCCTGTGCTGCTTTACATCTTGTTTAATTAACCACACACTTTAAAAAAACTAATTAAAAACATTCTACATGAAAAAAATAACAGCTCATTTAAGTTTTATCGTATGCTTATTTTTAGCCGCCTGTGGTGATAGCGTACAAACACTGGGCGACTCACCGGGCGATACAGCCACCGCTTACTTTGATGCATTGTATAATCAAAAAGATTTACAAAAAGCCAGCACAATGGCCACCCCTAACCTCAGCCGGATTATGAAATCCTATGGCACCGCTAAGCAATTTGCCCGAAACTTAGTAAACCTGCAATACGATGAAGTAGTAATTGAAGTCGATATGACCAACATGAGCGTACGCGAACAATATGGCGATAACGCCAAAATAAACCTCATTTTTACAGGCTACTTTAATGGCGATAAAGTCGATGATATGCGCAGCGTTAAAATGCTTCGTAAAAAAGGGAAATGGTATATAGATAAAATAGTTGCAGACCCTTACGCACGCTAACTTATACACCACAAAAAAGGCCTTACACATGTAAGGCCTTTTTGCGTTTAGCGCTTATCTTAAGCGTTATAATTCACCGGGTTTATAGTTATCAACGGCAATTGCTTGTTTTCTTAGTTTATTGGTATGGTGCATTGCATCGGCATCTGCTTGCGCAAGGAGCTCATTCTCTAGTGCGTAATTTATTGCGCCTTCTATGTCGAGTGTTGCAGGGACCTTACCACTGCGTTGCCAGTGTTTTAATTCTTTAAACTGTGTTTGCATATCGTGCATAGCTAAAAATGCATTTTCCATCACGCCTGTGCCCGCATTTTCATCTACATAACATAAGTGCGTTAAACGGTTTCTAAACACCCCAGGTTGCGTCATATGCTCGCAAATACTTTGGGCTGTTTCATCACTTGGCTTGTGGTAGTGATTCCCCAGCGGAAACACAATGCGTTTAAGTAAAAAGTTAACCACCGGATTTGAAAAGTTTTTGAAAAAACCGTCAAACGCTTGGCCTATCTCATAAAGAGAATTTTCAATAGCGTATTTCACAAAAGGTAAATCAGCCTGTTGGCGCCCTTCATCTTCAAAGCGCTTTAATACAGTAGACGCTAAATATAAATGGCTAAGCACATCACCTAAACGCGCCGAAATCATCTCTTTACGCTTTAGCTCGCCACCAAGTACCAACATGGCTACATCTGTAGTAAAAGCAAGCCCTCGGCTCATTCTGCTTAGCTGTTTGTAATACACAGCGGTTGCACCGCACACGGGCGCTTTTGCCAAACAGCTTCGCGTAAGACCATGCACAAAAGCCATGCCGGCATTACTGGCAGCAAATAAAATGTGCTTCATCAATAAACTATCAAATTGATCAAGTGCTGCATCATCGTCTTCCATTGCGGCAGCTTCCATTTCCTTCAACACAAACGGATGACAACGCGTGGCACCTTGGCCAAAAATCATTAAGTTGCGGGTTAAAATGTTTGCCCCTTCAACGGTAATCGATACCGGGATCCCCATATAACCATGGGCTAAATAGTTATTAGGCCCAACTTGAATACCTTTACCAGAATGAATATCCATTGCATCGTTCATTACCGTACGCCCCATTTCGGTCATATGGTATTTTGCAATGGCGGTAACAACCGATGGGCTCAGTTTTAAATCTATTGCGCCTGCGGTCATTAAACGCGCAGACTCTAATGTATACGTTAACCCGCCAATACGCGCTAAGGCTTCTTGTACACCTTCAAATTGGCCGATTGATACACCAAACTGTTGGCGTACCACAGAGTAAGCAGAAGTCATTTTAGAGGCTAAATGTCCTGTTGCGGTGCTTAGTGCAGGTAAAGAAATACCGCGCCCAGCACTTAAACACTCAACCAACATGCGCCAGCCTCGCCCTGCGCCCTGCTCACCGCCAATAATCCACTCTAGCGGAATAAAAACATCTTTACCGTAGGTAGTCCCGTTCATAAATGCCATGTTTAATGGATAATGGCGCTCACCCGTTTCTACCCCTTCATGATCAGTAGGAATTAGCGCACAGGTAATACCTAGCTCTTTTTCATCGCCTAATAACCCATCTGGGTCATACATTTTAAAGGCAAGGCCAAGTACAGTTGCAACTGGCGCGAGCGTAATATAACGCTTAGACCAATTTAAACGCAGGCCTATAACTTCTTCACCATTATGCTGCCCTTTACACACTACGCCAGAGTCGGGAATACTGCCCGCATCAGAGCCAGCTTCTGGGCCGGTAAGTGCAAAACACGGCACATCTTTACCACTTGCAAGGCTTGGTAGCCAACGGTCTTGTTGCTCTTTTGTGCCATAATGCAGTAACAGCTCGCCTGGGCCTAAGCTATTAGGCACCATAACAGTAACCGCCGCAGTTAAGCTTTTTGTGGCAATTTTTGACACTATGGTTGAATTAGCAATGGCAGAGAACTCACGTCCACCAAATTTTTCAGGAATGATCAGCGCAAAAAAGCCCTCTGTTTTTAAGTAATCCCAGACTTCTTTTGGCAAGTCTTTATCTTTTTGTACAATTTGGTAATCATCTAGCATCGCCAGTAGCATGTTCACCTGATTATCCATAAAGTCATTTTCTTTATCGCTAAGCTCAGGCCTTGGAAAGTTATGCAGTTTTTGCCAATCTGGATTACCACTAAATAGCTCACCATCCCACCATACATCGCCGGCTTCCATTGCCTCTCGCTCAGTTTGCGAGAGCGGCGGAAGTACCTTTTTAAACATTTTAAACGTAGGACGGCTGATCAGGTTGAGGCGAATATCTTTGACTGCAAAAATAACCACCACCACGACCAGCAATATTATAAATACTGACATGAGCACATTCCTTTTACATTGAATGAAAATAGTAACTTAATTATGACCCATCTTAGTTTAAATACAATCATTGCGCGATGCACCACACGCCTTAACGTATTAATTTTATTGTTTTAAACATCGCTGCTATTATCACTTTCTTAATAACAATAAACCAAAGGAATAAAATGAACACGCCACGCTTTAAATTAAGTATGAGCGCCCTCATAGTCGCAAGTACATTAGTGCTAACCGCCTGCGAAGCAGAAATAGCCATAGACACTAGTGATTCAGCACAGACCGAGAAGCCTCTTACAGAACAAGATGCCAATGCATTTATTGCCAAAGCCGAGCAAGAGCTAAGTGAGCTTTACCTAGAGTCGAGCCGCGCTGAGTGGATTTACGCAAACTTTATAACACACGACACCTCGGCGTTATCTGCCGAAGTTAATCGTAAAATGACCGAGTCGGTCGTACGTTTAGCCAATCAGGCAGCCCAATTTGACAACTTAGCGCTTGATTACGATGCACGCCGCAAGCTTAATAAACTTAAACTTGCGCTTACTTTACCCGCTCCTCAGGACGCTGAAAAAACAGCCCAACTTTCAACTATTGTGGCAGAGCTAGGGGGTTTATACGGTAAAGGTAAATACTGTAAAGACGATGGCAGCTGTTTAAGCCTTGGTGATATGACCGCAAAAATGGCCACCAGCCGTGATTACAACGAGCTACTTGATTTATGGCAAGGGTGGCGCCAAATTTCAAAGCCAATGCGCCCACTTTACGAGCAGCAAGTAACCCTTACAAACGAAGGGGCTAAAGAGCTAGGTTATGCTGATACCGGCGCAATGTGGCGCAGCAAGTACGATATGCCAGCCGATGACTTTACAACCGAGCTTGACCGCATTTGGGGGCAAGTAAAGCCACTTTATAACTCACTGCATTGCCATGTACGCGCTAAATTAGGCGAAAAATACGGCACCGACAAAGTAGCCCAAGATGAGCCTATTCCTGCGCATTTATTAGGAAACATGTGGGCGCAAGCGTGGGGTAACATTTACGATGTGGTCGCGCCAGAAAACGCCGATCCGGGTTACGATGTTACCGAGCTATTAGCTAAAAATAATTACGACGAGCTAAAAATGGTTAAAGGTGCTGAAACCTTTTTTACCTCAATGGGGTTTGAGCCACTGCCAGAGACTTTTTACGAGCGTTCGTTATTTGTAAAACCGAAAGACAGAGACGTACAGTGTCATGCCTCTGCTTGGAATATAGATAGCAAAGACGATTTACGCATTAAAATGTGTATTCAACGCACCGGCGAAGAATTTTCTGTTATTCACCATGAGCTAGGCCACAACTTTTATCAGCGCGCTTATAATAAACAACCTTTATTTTATCAAGAAAGTGCCAACGATGGTTTTCACGAAGCCATTGGCGACACCATTGCTTTATCGGTTACACCCGGTTACTTAAAAGAGATTGGTTTACTTGAGCAAGTACCTGATGAGTCAAAAGACATTGGCTTACTAATGAAAATGGCGCTAGATAAAGTCGCCTTTGTGCCCTTTAGCTTAATGGTTGATCAATGGCGCTGGCAGGTATTTTCGGGCCAAGTAAAGCCACAAGATTATAATAAAGCGTGGTGGGAGCTACGTGAAAAATACCAAGGTGTGAAAGCGCCTATTGCACGTAGCGAAGATGACTTTGATCCAGGTGCTAAATACCACGTACCAGGCAACACTCCTTATACACGTTACTTTTTAGCGCATATTTTACAGTTTGAATTTCACCGTAGCTTATGTGAAATAGCCGGTAACGATAAAGCCATACACCGCTGCTCTATTTATAATTCAAAAGAAGCAGGAGATAAGCTAAACGCAATGCTAGAAATGGGCTCTTCTCGTCCATGGCAAGAAGCCCTTGAAACCATCACTGGCAAGCCGCAAATGGATGCAACCGCTATGCTTGATTACTTTGCACCGCTGCAACGCTATTTAGATGAGCAGAACAAAGACCGTAATTGCGGCTGGTAAAACTTTTACCACGGTTAATTTAAGTTAAAAACAACAAAGCCCGCTACAGTAGCGGGCTTTTTGTTCAGTAACTAACTTTTGGTTAAATTAGAACTGTAAGCTTACATTTGCAAAGTAAGCATCGTAATCAGAATCATCCCAGTTATTACCGTAACCTGCTTCTAAACCAACATTGTTATTGAAAAAGTGTTGAGCACCAAAAGCGTAGTCATCGTTCTTGTTAACTGTAACAAACACCGATGTTGCTTTACTGAAATAGTAGTTAGATGCTAATTCCCAGCTACTAGAACCGCCATCAACATCTTCAAATTTACCTTCAACAGTTAAGTAGTTACCTTGCTGTAAATCAACAAAGTACTTAGCTGCTACTGCACGGTAATCAAACTCGTCATCTGCTGTTACTGTAAAGCCGATATAATCAGTGCTGTTTAATTCGTGGTTATATGCTAGGTCAAACACAAACTGATTGTCAGCATCTTCAACATCTACAAACGTTGCTTTTAATACAAGGTTTGGATTAAAGAAGTAACCAGCTGAAAGTTCAATTACATCCGTGCTTGAGCCAAAATCACTATCGAAATTATTGTACTGTGCACCTAGTACAAAATCTTCTACAAAATACTCACCGCCAATGCTAGTAACGTCTAAAAAATCATTATCACTGTATGCACCATAAACATTTGTTTGCTTATTGATGTACTCAAATTGATCATAAGGACCTAACGTCGCTTTTGGAGAAAAGTAATAAGTTGAGTCAACACTTACCGTGTCATCTCCATCAATGTCCATGTATCCTACGTGGCTGATAGATTGGTAAGTATCGGCTGCCATTGCAGTAGATGCAGCGCTTGATAATAAAATACTCGAAATGATAACGGCTAATTTTTTCATTTTAAATTCCCTATAAATGTTATTTTCTATGCTTGGGCCATGTAGCCAAAGTCGGGCCGCATCCTAACAACAAATAATGAACAAAAAATGAATGGGAGAACAAATTAAACACAATATCAACAACTTAAATTGTTAATCATTCCGTACAAATGTAAATATAAAGCACATCTTAAATCTACAGTAGAATTATATCTCAGCATTTAAACTTCAAAAGTAACAAATAAGGTACAAACTGTCGCTAAATTGAATACAACTTAACTATTCGATAAACCTCATCAATATAACTATCCTTCATTATATTTTTCTCATTTTTCAAAAAAATTATTATTTTTAATTTAAAAGAAGCTATTTAGATGAGCAGAACAAAGACCGTAATTGCACCTGGTAAAACTTTTACCACGGTCAATTTAAGTTAAAAATAACAAAGCCCGCTACACTAGCGGGCTTTTTATGCTTTTAATTAAGTACAGGGCTTAATTAAAACTGAAAACGCATGTTTGCAAAGTATGCATCGTTATCAGAGTCATCTGCGTTGTTCTCGTAACCTACTTTAAGACCAATGTTTTTATTGATGAAGTGCTGAGCACCAAAGCTGTATGTATCTTGCTTGTTGTAGTTAGCAAATACCGAGGTTGCTTTTGAGAAGTAGTAGTTAGTTTCTGCTACCCACTGGTTTTCTGCATCTTCAATGCTCTCGTATTTACCTTCAAACGTTAAAAAGTTACCTTGCTGTAAGTCAATAAAGTACTTAGCTGCAACAGCGCGGTAATCAAAGTCGTCATCAGATGTAAGTGTTACACCTACGTAGTCTGTGCTGTTTAGCATGTGATTGTATGCTAAATCAAACAAAGCAAAGTCATCGCCGTCTTTGTTTTCAACAAGCGTTACTTTTGCTAATAAATCAGGGTTAAAGAAGTAGCCACCAGTTAGCTTGTAAAGCTCACCGTTAGAGCCCGAATCTGGGTCAAGGTTTTCGTAAGATGCGCCAACAACAAATTCATTAATAAAGTATTCGCCACCAATATTAGTAACATCGCCAAAGTCGTCATCAGCATAACCGCCGTAAACGTTAGTTTGTTTATTAATGTACTCAAACTGATCGTACGGACCTAATGTTTTTTTAGGAGATAGGTAATAAATAGAGTCTACAGCAACGGTGTCGTTGTTATCGCTATCTTTGTAGCTTAAATTACTGATTGAATTGTAGCTGTCTGCAGCAGCCGCAGTGCTAGATAATAAAATGCTTGAAATAATAACTGCTAATTTTTTCATTGTAAGACTTCCCTTTGTGCATTGCTTTTTATGCTTTAGCTCATTGACTAAAGTGGGGACATGCTAACGCTGAGAAACTGAATGAAAACTTAATTAAGCAGTTGTATTTATTAAGTTAATTGTAAGTAGGTGTAAGAAACTGTAAATTTAAAGTAGTTGCAACATATAGTCAACAACTACTTAAAACATGTTCAGCAAACTAAAGCGCATGCTGACTTATTACACGATAAACTTCGTTAATATTATCGCCCGATTTAAACTCTTTACTAATAGGCGTTGGGTCTGAACCAATCCAAATTTTAAGCTCGGCATCTAAATCAAAGTGCCCTGCACTTTCTTTGCTAAACTTAGTAATTTTAGAATAAGCAATACTCACCATTTCCATTTTAGAGCCGGTCATACCTTGCTTATCAATTAAAATTAAACGCTTATTAGTAAAAATAAACATATCGCGAATCACCTTATAGGCTTTTTCTACTTGTTCACCATCTATTAGGGTATTGGCAAGTACTTTTTCTAAATCAGAATCATCTACTTCGCTTGCATTTCCCATTAAACCACTGAGTAGTCCCATTATGCTTTCTCCTGTGTAAATATTTGATTTTCTAAGGTGTGACCATTTACTAACTGCCTATATTGCCAGTTTTGTTGATGGCAAAAGTTTAATAAAGCAATATCAAGTGGCTCACCGGTTGGCTGGTACTCAATCACGTATTCTTTGTGTTGGCTCATATACACACGGCTTACACCTGCTAGCGCCTGCAGTTGCTGCTCCACATTTTGATACGCCTCGTTGAGCATTAAGGTATAAAAGTGAGTATGCGTATTGTTGTCTTTTGTTTGGTGCTCGCTCAAAATGCCCTTATCTAGGTGAAGCACTTGGGAGCATAATCGCTCAAGTTCGGTTAAATCGTGCGAACTTAAAATAAAGGTGGCTTCATCGCTTAAGCTCGATACCAGCTCTCGCACCTCTCTGGCATGAATAGGGTCAAGCCCTGCTGTGGCTTCATCAAGCATCACTATTTTCGGCGAGCCAATCAGCGCTTGCGCTATCGTTACCCGTTTGCGCATGCCGTGAGATAAATCGCCAGCACGCTGTTTAGCGACTTCTTTTAAGCCAACCAAATCAAGTACCCGCAGCGCTTCATTGTGGCTTTGTTTAGCGCCCATGCCTTGAAGCTTGCCATAAAACGCCAGTTGCTTATCTATATTAAAACGCGGATCTAACTGCGCATCTTGCGGTAATGCACTCACTTGGTTGAACAACGCTGCACTACCAGGCTTATGCCCTAAAATACTGAGCTCACCGTGGCTTGGGTTAATATAGCCGCACAATAAACTAAATAATGTGGTTTTACCGGCGCCATTAGGGCCCACTAACGCCACAGGTGCGCCTTTTTGAATTTCAAAGCTTACGTTGTTAAGTGCTTGCTTTGCGCCATACGATTTACTCAAACCGCTGGCTTTTATTAATACGCTCATAGCGAACTCCTTGTAAATATTCGATGCGCAATCGCTATAAATACAGCGCTTTGAATAAGCGGCACACCTAAGGCACTCAATAAAGGTAGGTTTTGCCCAGCTAAAAGTTCAGAATTAACCCCTGGGAAAAGATAATCGAGCGCATTTAGAGCCGGTACTTGCCACGCCAATATACCCACAATAATGCCGCCACCAGCAAAATATAAAATGGCTAATACAATTGCTAAACGCGACGAGCGAGCAAACGTGTTAATCAAACTCATTAATGCCACAAACGGGCTAAGTACCACCACCATTATTATAAATATAGAAACCGCACGGCTTAACCCACCCATTAATAGGCTAGGCTCTCTGTAACCAAGTACGCCAAGGGTTGCCACTAGGGTAATAGCTAATAAACACGCTAACACGCCAAGCTGACCTAAAAAACGGCCAAATAAAATTTCAAACCGTGTAGAGCGCAATGATAAAAACCGTAATGTGCCGCGTTCTCTATCGCCAACGGTTTGATCGCTTGATATAAAAATAGCAAACAGCGGAAAGCTATACAAAGCGACTAGCCAGTACATAGCAAATTCGGCCTCAGGCCAATCAAGCAACTTACTTAAACCAATACTGCCTGAAATATCGCGTGCCATTTGTTCAAAATTGGGGGCACTAATAATGCTGACGGCTTGGCCTATCGGGTAGCGTAAAATAAGTAACCACACAAGGGCAAAGGCGGCCATAGCAATTAAGCCGCGCTTGGTTAAAAACATACGTACTAGCTCAAAACCCGCTATTTGGGTTAATCGCCCTATGTTCACTAATGATGATGTTGCCATTGGCTTTCCTTAATGACGTTGCTCATGCTTTAAAATAAAGCGTAATGTAACAACAGTAAGTGTAAACACCTTGAATTACCAGCAAAAAAAAGCTCACCATAAGTGAGCTTTGTAACAAACCGTTTAAATGTAACAGGCCAAACTTTGTTTATTTAGCCTATTTTTATAAATGCTGTTGGTATACCTCAAGCGCTTGGCTTAAGTCATTAATTAAATCATCAATGTCTTCAAGGCCAATATGCAAGCGAATAACAGGGCCTAAATCCCAACCAGTGTTCGAACGTAAACCTTTCATGGTTAAATTGGCGGTGACTAAACTTTCAAAGCCGCCCCACGAAAAGCCCATTTTAATGTGCTCAAGGCTATCTAAAAACGCATCAATGGCTTTTTGGTTACCGGTTTTCATTACAAATGAAAACAACCCATTGCTGCCATCAAAGTCGCGCTTAAAAAATTCATGTCCAGGGCAGCTTTCAAATGCAGGATGGCGAATATGATCAACTAACTCATGTTGCTCAAGCCATTTTGCCACCTCTATAGCCGCCTTTTCGTGCTGATTTAAACGCACTGCCATAGTACGTAAGCCTCTAAGCGCTAAATAGGCATCATCTGCGCTGGTGCATTGCCCTAATAAGTACGACTGCTCACGTAGGGTTGGCCAGTACTTTTTATTTGCCACTGCTACACCCATCATTACATCAGAGTGGCCAACAATGTACTTAGTTGCTGCTTGAATACTAATATCTACACCGTGTTCAAGTGGGCGGTAATGCAAGCCATTGCCGTAGGTGTTATCAAGCATGGTCATAATATTATGCTCATTGGCTACTTTTACCATGGCAGGTACATCTTGTATTTCCATGGTTATAGAGCCAGGCGATTCTAAAAACAGCACTTTTGTGTTTGGCTGAATATACGCCTCAATACCTGCGCCAATTGTAGGTGGGTAATAAGTGGTGGTAACACCTAGCCCCGCTAAAATTTTATCGCAAAAATCACGCGTAGGTTCATACACGTTATCAACCATTAAAATATGATCGCCTGCCTTTACAAACGACAATAACGCTTGGCTTATTGCCGCAGCGCCGCATGGGTAAAGTGCGCAGCCTTCGCCGCCTTCAAGCTCGGTTATCGCCTCTTGCAAGGCAAAATGTGTAGTTGTGCCACGGCGGCCATAAAATAATGTTTTATCACCGCGGGTTTTAGCGGCTTCTTTTAATTCGGCCACGCTGTCAAATACAATTGTAGAAGCACGCTGTACTACGGGGTTTACCACACCATGGGTGTAGGCTTTTTTACGCCCCGTTGATACTAACTGGGTATTTTTATTTTTGCTTGTCGACATTACCAATCCTTAAACCTTATTAGAAAGCCATTGTTCAATTAAAAAACGCGAAATTGAATCGACCCGAGGGAGTTTATAATGATCGCCTTCATCGCCCATATTGCCAAACGCCTTAACTTCTTCGCGCGTAAACCATTTGGCATCGTCTAATTCGTCTTTATCTACGTTTATTTGCTCAGTTTTAGCCTGAGCAATAAAACCCAACATAATAGAGGAAGGAAATGGCCAAGGTTGCGAGGCAATATAACGTACATTATCAACGTCAATGCCTGCTTCTTCTTTAACTTCGCGCGCTACAGCTTGCTCTAGTGTTTCACCTGGATCTACAAAGCCCGCCAATGACGAATACATACCTTGTTGCCATATTGCTTGACGACCCAATAAACAACGCTCTATTCCATCTTCAAATACTTTAGTAACCACCATAATTACCGCAGGGTCAGTGCGTGGAAATGTAGGGTGCTTGCAGTGCTCGTTTTCACATAGGCGTGAATGCCCTGCCTCTACTAATGTATTTTTACTGCCACAACGCCCACAAAAACTATGCGTTGCATGCCAATAACATAAGCCACGTGCAAGTGCGGCGATAGAGCCATCTTTTATATCAACGTGAGGGCCATATTGGCGTATATCAAAAAACTGTGCGTCGCCTATAACGCACTTGAGTTCGTCATCGTGTATGGCTGAAACATCTAACGCAAACACACCCTGTTGCTCGGTATTTGAGCCTAAATAAATAGCGTTTGATAAATCTAAATGGGCAATTTGCGGATACGTTAAGTAGCACACTTGAGCTGCGTCTTTATAAAACAAAGTGTGGTTATTATTCACCAAAAGCCACTTACTTTGTGCCGACATTTGCGCGTTTAACCACGCCGCGTTTTTACGAAAATTAGACCCGCGGTCTAATGGCATGTCGCTGTAATAAAGCATGTGAGTCCTCAATAACATGGTATGGCGTAAAATTACCATAACCGCTGAGTAAACCCAATTTATTACCGCAATAAAAAAAGCCTATATTAGCTATATAGGCTCTTTATTAAAAACTCTCATGTTGCAGGCACTTAGCCGCTATATTTTATGCTTTAGAGTAGCAAGCTATCATCAATTAAATGAAACTGTTCTGCACTTTGCTTAAGCACCTCAGCGGTTAACTTATCGGCGCCGTAGACATCGCACGGTACATTGTATTGATTTTTTAAATGCCCTAGCAATAACGCAAAGTCGCCATCACCAGAGAGCAAAATAACTTTATCGAGGTTTTTGCCTTGCTCTAGCATATCTATCGTTATGCCTACATCCCAATCCCCTTTTGCGCTGCCGTCACGGCGCTGAATAAACGGCTTTAGTTTTACCTCAAAGCCAATAGCACGCAAAATATTTTGAAACTGGTTTTGTTTTTCATCACCGCGGTGAATGGCATACGCAAATGCACAATCTATAGAATACTGTTGCTTCATGTGCGCCCAAAATGCATTGTAGTCAAAGTTTTTACGGTAACTTTCGCGGCACGTGTAATAAATGTTTTGTACATCAACAAAAATACCGACACGTGGCTTACTGATTTGCTGATCGTTTTGTAAAGTCATTTGTTTCCTTAAGTGCTCACAGCTCAGCGCAGCTGAAATAAAACGCCATTAACGAGTGAACCTTGCAATTTTGTTTTAAGTAACCTAAATTGGTTACTTAATTAAATGTAACCAAATTTGGTTACCTGATTCTATGTAACTGCATTAAGTTACTTTTTGGATTTTTATGATTGGTGTGATCAGCGGCGATATAATTAAATCGCAAAAAATACCTAAGCAGCAATACGATGCCATGCTTTATCAGCTAGAGCAAAGTTTGCGTGCAATTAGTGATAAAACATCCCTGTGGACCATATACCGAGGTGATGCTTTTCAGTTACAAATAAATCAAAGCGAGCAGTTAATTAAAACCGCTATTATCATTTATTTGCATTTAAAGTCGGCAGGTTACGAGCTGCGCCAAAGTATGGCCTTAGGTGAGGTAGACAACCCACGCAGCGATATAAAAACAGCTACCGGCTCGGCCTTTGTGCTCTCAGGGCAAGGCCTTGATAAAATAGCCAATCAGCGCTTTACCTTACAGATAGCAAAGCACACCCTAGATGAAAGTTTTAGCCTTAACCTTGCCTTTGTTGATACCTTGCTTAGCAAAATAACGCAAAAACAAGCCAATGCGCTTTACGTGTATTTAACCCAGGCCGATAACAGCCATGCAGCACTGGCAAAAGAGCTTAACACCAGTCGCGAAAATGTCACTAAATTGCTTAATTTAGCAAATTATCAGCTTATAGAGCGATTTATAGTACACGCTAAACAGGTCATAACAACGATTGTAAAAGGAAGTGAGTAATGGGGTTTTCGTTATTATTAGCGGCATTAATTATAGGCCACCTAGTCAGTGACTTTTTTTTACAACCAATGAGCTGGGTAAACGATAGAAACACCCACCACTTTAAAGCTAAAAAGCTCTACCTGCATGTATTAGTACACGGTGTGGTTAGCGCCATTATTTTAGCGCTTTGGGAATATAGCTATGGCTGGCAACAACTAAACACCGTGTTACTTTCAACAGCTGCAATTATGCTTAGCCACTACCTAATAGATATTGCTAAGTCGTATTCTAGCAAAGGGGTTGTGCCCTTTTTACTCGACCAAATCGCGCATATAGCCGTAATAATAGCGCTGTGTATTTATATAACTGATAACCAAAGTTTAATCGCGTACGTAAGCGCACTTGCCACAAACCCTAAAGTACTGTGGGTTGTATGCGGATATTTAATTATATTAAGCCCAAGTGCCGTATTTATAAGAATGATGCTTGAAAGGCTTACCGCTAACTTTTCAAGTGAGGGCAGCTTACCGTTGGCCGGACAAAGCATTGGCATGATAGAGCGAGTACTTATGCTCAGCTTTATACTACTTGATCAATTTGCGGGGCTTGGCTTTTTGCTAGCTGCCAAGTCGGTATTTAGGTTTGGCGATTTAAGTGCCAGTAAAGATAAAAAGCTCACCGAGTACGTTATGCTAGGCACCTTACTAAGCGTTAGCGTCACCTTGTTTGTAGGATTAGGCGTTAATTCGTTGATCAGGTAAGTATAAATTACAGATAATAAAAAACGCGCTACTTCTATTAAAAAGGTAGCGCGTTTTTTTATCGGCGTTTAATTAAAGGCCAATACAATCTTTAATAATGATTAATCGTTATTTGGGCGACGACGGCGCTGGCCATTACCACCTACCGATTGGCGCTTTGCCCATGGGCTTTGTGCGTTGTCATCGGTTTTGGCTGCTGGTTTTTTAGAACCACCACGACGAGGGCCTGTACCGCTTCCCCCATTGTTTGGTTTTTTGCTGTTCGGCTTATCAGACTTAGGCTTGTTAAACGGCTGCTTTGCTTTTTTAGGCTTTTTAGGTTTAATTGGGCGAGCATCTAATGCGCGCTCAGGTACTGGGCTAGTTGGTTCAAATCCAGGCTCTTCAGCGCGAGGGATTAGCTCACCAATAAAACGTTCAATACCGTATAAATCAGCGGCATCATCGGCTGTTACAAACGAAATAGCATGCCCTGATGCTCCAGCACGACCGGTACGGCCAATACGGTGAACGTAATCTTCGTATACGTTTGGTAAGTCGTAGTTAACCACATGCGGAAGCTCAACAATATCAAGGCCACGTGCCACAATATCAGTCGCTACTAGTACGCGTACTTCGCCACTTTTAAAGCCATCTAATGCTTTAACACGAGCGCCTTGTGATTTATTACCATGAATAGCGGCGCCTACTATGTCGTCGCGCTCAAGCTGTTTAACTAAACGGTTTGCACCGTGCTTGGTACGGCTAAACACTAATACTTGTTGCCAATCGTTGCTACGAATTAAATGGCTAAGTAATGCGGTTTTACGCGATTTATCAACAGCGTAAACGCTTTGCGTTACGCTTTTAGCAGTGGTGTTCTTTGCCGCAACTGATATTTCAACAGGGTCGTTAATTAACCCTTTTGCCAATGCTCGTATATCATCTGAAAACGTTGCCGAAAACATTAAGTTTTGGCGTTTAGGCGGCATTTTAGCAATCAGGCGTTTAATGTCGTGAATAAACCCCATATCAAGCATGCGGTCCGCTTCATCAAGTACCAGCACTTCAACATTATCAAACTTAACAGCGTTTTGATTATGTAAATCGATTAAACGCCCAGGCGTGGCCACTAAAATATCAACCCCTTTACGAAGGCGCTGCATTTGTGGGTTTATTTTTACGCCTCCGTACACTACAAACGAACTTACATCAGAGTGCTTAGCGTATTCTTCAACGTTTTCGCTTACCTGCAAAGCCAGCTCACGCGTAGGCGCTAAAATAAGGGCACGTACGTGGTTACTTTTTGCTTTACTGCCTTTAGATAACAGCTCAATTAGCGGTAACGTAAAACCGGCGGTTTTACCTGTGCCTGTTTGTGCAGCCGCCATCACATCGCGACGTTCAATAATTGCAGGAATTGCTTGAGCCTGAATAGGCGTTGGCGTTTCATAGCCCTTTTCTAAAACCGCGTTAACTAAAGACAGTGATAAACCTAAACCATCAAAACTCATAAAATCTCTCAATAAAATAAAGGCCAAACCGGCCAAGGGCGCATTATACGCAACTAACTTAGAAATGCATGGAAATATTCACTTAGCCAAATAAGCACTCAGCGCAAAAATAACGAATAACAATACAAAACAGCACTATGGCATAAAAGCAGGTACGTTTTTGTGAATTAAAATATGTACTAACTAGGGGCGATTAAATCGCTGTGCGGGGGATATAACCCAATGGGCTATGTAAAACAACAAAAGCGGCTAAAAAGCCGCTTTTGAATAGATGCTGTTTAAAAAGCAACTATTATTTAACACCTAGCTCGCGTAATCGCTCTTGTAGGTAGCTGTCTGCCGTGTAACGCTCAGAAAGCACAACATCAGGACGTGGGTGTAAAAACAGTGGTAAAGAAATACGCGACTTAGTCGACGCTTTACCCGTTGGGTTAATTACACGGTGAATAGTCGATGGGAAGTACCCGCCCGACGCTTCTTGTAACATGTCACCAATATTAATAATTAAGCTACCAAAGTCACATGGCACATCTAACCAACCGCCATCAGTTTTTTGAACTTGCAGACCTGGCTCGTTCGATGCAGGTAACACAGTTAATAAGTTAATGTCACCATGTGCTGCAGCGCGAATTGCACCTGGCTCTTCATCACCTGTCATTGGCGGGTAATGTAAAATGCGTAACAATGTTTGCTCAGAATCAGCAATCATGTCTTTTAAATCGATAGAAAACTTAGCACGTACATCGGCTGGTGCCTCTGCTTGAACCCAGCTTAAAAGCGTTGCTGCAAATTCGTTAGCTAAGCGGTAGTACTCACGTACATCGGCTTCAAGCTCTGCAGGCACGCGACCTTTAGGGTAAACATGAAAGTACTCTTTAATGTCTTTTACTGTAAAGCCTTTAGCTACCTCAGATACAGAAGGCGGGAAATAACCGTCTTGCGTTTCTTTAGAAAATAAAAAGTCGTGCTTTTGCTCTGAATTAAAAAAGTCTTGCCATTTTTCGTAAATAGACTCAACTAAAGATTGCGGGATTGGGTGATTTTTTAATACACCAAAACCGGTGTTTCTTAACGATTCAACAAAGTGAGCAGCCGCATCGGGAGCTTTATAATCAACAGTAGGTAATTGCATTGTACGTTCCAGTGAATAGGTTGTTAGAAGTGAGCTGCTTTAAAATATAGCTAATTAGCCAATATAAAGTAGCAAAACCTTCATTATAGCGCTGTGCGAGGATAGACAAACCACCCAAAAAACATAAGGACAAATGTCCTCACGATGAAATAGTAAGCAGTTTACTTGATCGAGATCAAAGCATAATAAACATTGAAATTACACTAGTTAGTGCTTATATCTTATCTATTATTGTAACGTAATTTAATGAAACACTAAGGCTCTTCTATGCGACAAAAAGTATCTTTTAAAAGCGGCGATTTAGAACTTGCAGGCCAGCTTGAACGCCCAGCCGGCGATGTAAAGTTTTATGCTTTATTTGCACACTGCTTTACCTGTGGTAAAGATATTGCTGCCGCTACGCGCATAAGCCGCGCCCTTACCCAACAGGGTATTGCCGTACTGCGCTTTGACTTTACCGGCCTTGGCAATAGCGACGGCGACTTTGCAAACAGTAACTTCTCATCAAATATTCAAGATTTAGTGGCCGCAGCCGATCACCTGCGTACGCACTTTGATGCGCCGCAGTTATTAATTGGCCACAGCTTAGGCGGCGCTGCCGTACTGGCTGCTGCAGAGCATATTCCTGAGGTATCGGCTATTACAACAATTGGCGCTCCTTCAGATGCGCAACACGTTGCACATAACTTTGAAGCCCATTTAGACGAAATAAACGCCGCAGGTGAAGCTAAAGTTAGCTTAGCTGGGCGCGAATTTACCATAAAAAAACAATTTGTAGAGGACATAGCAAAGTACGACCGTAGCCATATAGGTAAATTAAAACGCGCACTTTTAGTTATGCACTCCCCTGTTGATGCCACGGTTAATATTTCAGAAGCCGAGAAAATTTATGCATCAGCCAAACACCCAAAAAGCTTTATTAGCCTCGATAACGCCGACCACTTACTGAGTAATAAAAACGATGCCGAGTACGCTGCTACGCTTATTGCTAATTGGGCAAACCGCTACGTTAAATATGAGCAAAGCAACTACAGCGCAAAATTAGAAAACGGCAAAGTACTGGTTGAAGAAAAAGATCATATATTTACTCAGCACGTAAGTACTAAAGATCATTCATGGCTTGCCGATGAGCCATTAAAAGTAGGTGGCAGTAATTTAGGCCCCGATCCTTACGACCATATACTCGCAGGCCTAGGCGCGTGTACCTCAATGACACTGCGTATGTATGCAACCTTAAAAAAGCTGCCGCTTGATCATATAAAAGTAGAGCTTGAACACACCCGCGACTATTACAAAGATTGCGACAACGGCGAATGTACCCAAAACCTAGAGGCCATTACCCGTAAAATTACCCTACGCGGCGACTTAACCGAAGCACAGCGCCAGCGTCTGCTAGAAATAGCCGACAAATGCCCAGTGCATAAAACCCTGCATAACAGCCCAATTGTAGTAAGTGAATTAGTTGAGTAACTAAAACAAAAATAGCGCAGCTGTGGCTGCGCTATTTTAGATGTTCAATAAAGCAACCTCACAATCTGAGATAAAATATAGAGGTTGAATAATAGGTACAATTCTAGTAGTTTGTTAGTAAAAATTATACAACCAAGGATAGGTATGAATAGTATGAATAAAAATACTTACTATGAGCGCAACAACTTTTCAATTTACGAAGTAACAAACAAAACAGGTATCGAGTTAACTTTATCTGAGCTAAAACAAATTGAATTGGCTATGCTAATTACCCCAAAAGCATTAACAACTTTTATTAATATATTGCACAACCCTGCTAACTTAGATGAAAAGAAAAAAGAAAAATTCGAATCAATTATGAAACAATATGGTTTTGTTAATTCAATTAATTTTGAAACAACACGAACATTTTTAATCCGCCAAGCGCGTAAAGTAATTAACCTTATTGGTTCTATGTATTTGACCCCACAAAAATTGTATAAATGTGCTGAGTTTGGCGATGCTACCTATTATGACAGATATGGAATTATAGGATTTGGCAAGAGTTTTTTTAGCGTAGGTACTGATAGAAAAGTAGATACTATTGTTCATGAGTTTAGTCACGCAGTTTGGACTTCTGAAGATACAGCATATAACGCGAGAACTGCTATAAAGGATCTTAATTTCATCGCTCAAAAGGCACAGATTTATCAAACTAATGAAGACAGAGATATATTGCTATATTCGGCATATCTTTTTGAAAATGCAGTGCGAACAGCCCAATGAAAACTTTGATCAATATTATATTTCTTTTAATTAGTTACTCTACTTTTGCCAACTCTGAAGAAGTTATCGAAGGTCCTATTGCTGCATCTTCTTATACATTTTGTCATATAGATACTAAATGTATAACTAGTATAAGGTTGGAAAATACTTCGCCTTATCAAGTTAAATTAAGCTCTCTCGCTTTCAATGGACAAGGTATCGACTTAAACTCAATGTTCATATATGAAGTGGATGAATACTTCTCAATAAGAGCAGAAAACCCCAATGCAAAGGTCCCTGAACAACCTATACAAGGGCGCCGGCGTGCACACAAAAAATTATCCTCGATAGAGTTCGAACCGCTTGAAGTAAAGTTTATTGAGCTAAAAGGCATGGAAGAAAAATTTGCTTTGGACCCCGAAAAAAAATACTTAGTGAGTACAATTACACCGTTCGTCAACTTGTACATTAACGGTAAGTTTGTTGATATCATTACCATAAGAACGAAATATTCACTCCTAGCTATTCCTACAAAAGATATGGAAATAAAGGAACGGCCAATAAAACAGTTTGCTACGCCGCAAGGGTAACCTGCAATAATATACATACTTTGTTTAATGCCACTCAAAATTCTGCGTCAGCTTAAACCTTTATATATCAAGCCAGCTTAAAGTTGGCTTGATTATATATCTTGGCTAATTATCTAAAAACGCCCCTACTTCTTTACTCATTCTCTGTACCAGCCATTTTGGCCCGCCGTCGTGCATATCGTTGTGGCGCGATTTTTCAATCATTACTTGGCTAACAGGGAAGCTTTTTAGCTCTGTTTCATTTAATAAAACATTCGCATCGGCTGGGTAATCACTACCACGCAGTGTAAGCACGCGTATGTTTTTATTACGTGGGATCAACATGCGGCGGTGATCGAGGGTAATTATTTGGCTTACTTCATTCGGGTAAATTGAAGCATATAAAGCAGATATATCGCCGCCGTTAGAGTGGCCAAATAACGTGAGCTGAGAAAAGTTATACTTAGGGTATTGAGCACTTAGCTGATTAACTAAAAACTTAAGCGTTACCACACCACGGTGCCAGTTTTCCATGCGGGTGGTTAAATATGGCTGCATACGATTAAGTGCAGGGTCGGTTTTAAGCTCATGCGCGACTGCAATGCTTAAATAACCCTGTGCATTAAATAGCTTACTCGCAAACGTGTAGTCATTGTGGCTAATACCGTAGCCTGCATTTACAAATGCTACAGGGCACTTTGCGTGTACGCTGCATTGATTACTCTCATTGGGGTATGTGATATTTATAGGGATGGTCCGATTGCGGCTTTGATCCACTATTACATCATCAGCAAAGCTTAATGGTGATATTAAACTCGCGCTTAGGCTAAATGCACTTACTTTTAGTAACTTTTTTATTGTTTTATGCATGTTGTACTTATATAAATTATTGTTTTTAAATAAAAATAACTTTTACTATAAAGGTTAGCGCGCGCCATTGCTAATGTATGCGATAATACGGGTATTATTTTTAGTTAATTTAGAAAAGTACCCCATGAAATCATACAGCACTATTGAACAACGTATCGACATTTTGCAAAGTCGAATAGAAGCCTATAAAGAAGAAATTGCCGTGTTACAGGCCGAGCCAAAAAGTAACAACGAGCGTATTATTTTTAAATTTATTGAAACAGGCAGCACAGGTAAAACAAAAGACTTTGTGCGCGAACTTGGTATTAAGTCGCCGCGCGATAGCTTATATTCATCAGGTGATGTAACCAAATTAATCAAAGACGGCGCTGATGACATCACCCCTGCACTGCTTGAAATTGCCCGCACATTGGCAAACGCTCGTAATAAAAATGGCCCTAGCTGTTAATACCAAGCTACAGGCCACTGTTTAATCTTATTAAAGGTTATTCATTGTTTAGAGGCTTGCAATATGCAGCTTCTAAACGCTCCTCACATATTAATCGCAAAGCTCAATATTAAGGCTTGTAAGTAAATTAAGAGCTTCAAAGCGCTCGAACTTAGCACCCGTTAACGCATTACTGTTTAAATCTATATTAAATTCTGTAGCCCCTACAAAGTCACACTCAGTTAAAGTGGTTTGAAAAAACTCACTATCGCGAAAATTACTTCCTGTAAATGTACTTTGCTTTAAATTGGCATGTCTAAAATCAACATTTTTTGCAAAGCAGTGTATTAATTTTAGTGATTTTAAAGTTAATTCATAAAAAGAGCAGTTACTAAGCTCACAGCTATTAAAGCTCACCGGCGCATTTATACTTAGGGCTCCCCAATCAGCATTGCTCCATTGCACGCTGTTTAACTTACAATGGCTAAAGCTTACACTTTCAAGCGAGCTGTATCCCCATTCAATGCTCGATAAATTGCAATGCTCAAAGCTGCACTCTATAAATCGACACGTTTTAAATTGCCCCTGAGATAAGTCGCAATCTATAAACGTACATGCTTCAAATTCTGTGTTTTCGAGTGTGTGTTTTGCTAGCTGTAAGGCACTAAATTGCTGATCGCAATAATAGCTATTATTAGAAATTGGCACTGTGACTACGTGTCCGTATTTAGGGTTGTTTAATGGGCATAAGGGCTGGTTTTTGGCAAATCTTGTTTAAGCGCTAATAAGGCGATAAAAATTAAGCCAAAAAGCGGAAATACCGCTAAGCATCCGCCCACAAAAGCTAAAACGCCCGGCATGGTGCTTTTGCGTTTACCTATTTTATAGCTAATCAGCGCAAAAATTGGAATGCAAAACAAAATAAAAAAAGCTAAAAATTCACCAAATAATGTGAGATTAAACGACATAAGAACTCCCTCTCTATTGAATAATATTTGATACCAAGCAACTTGAATATTTAACTATTCTAGCGTGCTAAATAGACTAATAACTTAACACGATTGGTATGAACTGGTTTAAATTTAACCATAAAAAAACCCCTAGGCATACTCCTAAGGGTTTTTAAATCTAGCTAAGCGCATTTGTTGCGCGCGGTATTACTCTTCGCTAGGAATTGCTTTTTCTACCACACTGATTGCAAGCTCAGTTAACGAGTCGCTATTAGCTTTGCTAGGTGCATCGGTTAATAAGCACGATGCTTGAGTGGTTTTAGGGAACGCAATAACGTCACGAATGTTATCGGTACCACATAAAAGCATAACTAAACGGTCAAGACCAAAGGCTAAACCAGCATGTGGTGGTGTGCCGTATTTAAGGGCATCAAGTAAAAAGCCAAACTTGTCTTGTTGCTCTTGCGCATCAATACCTAAAATTCTAAATGCTGCTTCTTGCATATCAGCATTATGAATACGTACCGAACCGCCACCTACTTCGTAGCCGTTTAATACCATGTCGTAAGCATCTGAAATAGCCGCGGCAGGGTTTGCTTCAAGCTCTTCTGCGCTAATATCTTTTGGTGCGGTGAATGGATGATGCACTGCATGTAACGTGCCTTCGTCATCTTCTTCAAACATTGGGAAGTCAACAACCCAAAGTGGCGCCCAGCTATCAAGGTTAGTGATTTCTAAATCAACACCAATCTTCAAGCGAAGCGCGCCCATTGCTTCGTTTACAACGTTGCGTTTATCGGCACCGAATAAAATAATGTCGCCCGTTTGTGCGTTAGTACGCTCAAGTAACTGGGTAATTACCTCTTCGTTTAAAAACTTAGCCACTGGAGATTGAACGCCTTCAGCGCCTGCATCACGGTCGTTTACTTTCATCCACGCCATACCTTTAGCGCCGTAAATGCCAATAAACTTAGTGTAATCGTCAAGTTGCTTACGCGAAAGCTTAGCGCCACCCGGTACTGTTAATACAGCAACGCGGCCTTTTTCGTCATTAGCTGGGCCTGAAAATACGTTAAACTCTACGTCTTTTACTAAATCAGCTACATCAACAAGCTTCATTGGGTTACGTAAGTCTGGCTTATCAGAACCGTAAAGGCTCATTGCCTCGCTGTAAGGCATAATTGGGAAATCGCCTAAATCAACGTTTAGTAATGATTGCCACATTTCACGGATCATTTTTTCAGTCATACCACGTACTTGATCAGAGCTCATGAACGAGGTTTCTAAATCTATTTGGGTAAATTCAGGTTGACGATCGGCACGTAAATCTTCATCACGGAAACATTTAACAATTTGGTAGTAACGGTCAAAACCCGACATCATCAACAATTGCTTAAACAACTGTGGTGACTGTGGTAATGCATAAAAGCTACCTTTATGAACACGACTCGGTACTAAGTAATCGCGTGCACCTTCTGGTGTTGCTTTTGTAAGTACAGGTGTTTCAATGTCTAAAAAGCCATTGTCATCTAAAAAGCGACGAACAAAGCTGCTTGCTTTAGCGCGCAGTTTAATACGGTCGCTCATTTCAAGGCGACGTAAATCTAAGTAGCGATACTTTAAGCGGCGCTCTTCAGAATTGGTTTGATTAAAATCAAGCGGAAGCGGCTCAGAGCGGTTAATAATAGTTAGCTCAGTGCCTAAAATTTCTACTTCGCCTGTTGCCATGTCTTTATTTACTTGGCTTTCTGGGCGCGCACGTACAACCCCTTTTAACTGCACACAAAACTCTTGGCGAAGTTTGTTAGCGTTATCCATTAGTCCTTCAACCTCTGGATCGAATACAACTTGTACTAACCCTTCTCTATCGCGTAAATCGACAAAGATAAGTCCACCAAGGTCACGTCGTTTGTTGATCCAGCCACATAGTTCAACTTCTTGATCTACGTGAGTTTTATTTAGCTGTCCGCAATATATAGAGCGCATAGTTTTCCTGTCAGATAAAAGGCTTAAACGGTTATATTTATTTGTTTTAAGGCGTGTGATTTAAAAAACTGGTCACCACAATACAAATAAAGCCGCTAGCAATCTAAAAATAATTAAATTAAGCCCTGCATTATACCCAAGTAGTATCAAGATGCTAGGGCGTGTTGAACGTTGGTGGTTGAATTTGCAGCAGTATGTTTGGCTTTTAGGCAAGGCAGAGTCTATGTAGTGTGGTTATTCCCCATAAAAAGGCGATAACGCAGCATAAATGCCAAACATGCGCTGCCCTTTGGGTTCTTTCTAGGGACGATTAACTCTTTGTTGCCTACATGGATGTAGGTAAGGGGCGTGAGCAGGACGCGGAAGCTTTGCTCGATTTTTACTTATTCTTACAGGGATGTAAGTCATTAGAATAACGCAGGAGCAGTTATCGAGCCCACTAGGTTACAAACCTCGCGCCGCGATTTAACCGCCCCTAGATTGAACAAATTTCAATCTACAAAGATCAACACGCCCTAGGCCGTGTGTTTAGCTTTGTAATGTTAATTTGCAGCAAGCACCGTATGTATTTGGTACACTTACGCCACGAAGTCATTAAGCCACCCTTTTTATGTTATATATTGGATGCCCTCAGTGGTCGAGCAGCGCCTGGAAAGGCAACTTATTTACCCGCCAATGTAAAAATGCCGATATGCTAAACCAATATGCCCAGCATTTTAACTCAGTTGAAGGCAATACCAGCTTTTACGCAGACCCAGCGCCAAGCACTGTTTTACGCTGGGCTCAAAGCGTACCCGAGGACTTTAAATTTACGTTTAAGTTTCATCGTCGCTTTAGCCACGAGCTTGCGCTTAGTAATGTTCAAACAGAACTTAATGACTGGCTTACGTTATTTGCCCCAATACTTGAAAAAACAGGGCAAATAATGCTGCAATTACCCAAAGCGTTTGGTCCAAACGATTTACCTAAATTAACGCAATTTATTAGCTTGCTCCCCAAAGAGCTAAATTACGGCGTAGAAGTACGCCATAGTGATTTTTTTAAAAAAGGTGAGGCCGAAATTGCCCTTAATCAGCTATTAATGGCAAATAATATAAACCGTATTTCTATGGATACCCGTGCGCTTTTTGCAGTAAAACCCACCACCGAGGCTTTAATAGATGCACAACAAAAAAAGCCCCACTTACCGGTACATGCAATAGCTACTGGCTCGCAGCCGATGGCGCGCTTTGTAATAGCCAATTTACAAAACGACTATAAACCCTTTTATAAACCGTGGCTTGGTAAAGTAAAACAATGGCTTGATGAGGGTAAATCCCCGTATGTGTTTTTTCATACTGCCGATAACCGTGAATCTCCACTACTCGCTAGGCAGTTTTGTGAAGACCTAGGGTATAATCACCCGGTATTAAATCCATTCAGCGGCGAAAAAGAAGCCCACCAGCCAACGCTTTTTTAAATAGAGAATACAAATGAGTGAATACGCACGTTACTTTACCGGCTACCCAGCTAACATTGTTGAGCAAGTATTAAGCCTTATAAATAACAATAAGGTATGTGACTACTTACTTAAAAAGTACCCGCAACCGCATACTATAACCACCGATAAACTACTTTATAGCTACGCCACTGATTTAAAAAAACAGTATTTAAAAAACGCCCCACCGTTTGGCCGCGCTGCATTTAAAAAACAAGGTGATATGGTTACCAACGCACTCGGTACTCACACCTACCGCATGCAGGGTAAAACCCGTAAACACGATTTAGCCATAAACAGCGATTTACTGCGCGCACCCGAGCCACTGTTAAAAGCACTAGTCGTACACGAACTCGCCCACTTTAAAGAAAAAGACCATAACAAAAGCTTTTATAAATTGTGCTGCCACATGGAGCCGCAATACCATCAGTTAGAGTTAGATTTGAGGATTTTTTGTGTGGTGGTAGCGATGGGGGAGAATCCTTATTCATGAACGGTCAGCGGTCAGCGGTCAGCGGTCAGCGGTCAGCGGTCAGCGGTCAGCGGTCAGCGGTCAGCGGTCAGCGGTCAGCGGTCAGCGAAAAATAAATACAACCTAACTCGTAATCAAAGTTCTCAATAAAAAAACGCGATTTAAAATCGCGTTCTCTTTAGTAACTTTTCTACTGACCGCTGATAGCTTAAAACTGACAGCTCAAAAGCACGTTGGGTTTCGCTTCGCTCAACCCAACCTACATTACAGCCCTAGCTCAGCCATAAAGTCATCATCGGCATCATCTTGTTCTGCTTCTTTTGACTTAGCTTTTGCTTTTTCGGCCTTTTGCTTAGCTTCGTTTTCGATAATGTCATCAGGGTCTATCGCTTCTACAATGTCAAAGTCATGTAGTTTTATAAACTCTGTTTTATCCATTGCCAGCTCTAGGTAAAAAATATTTTGGTTGCGCGTAGTAAAGGTTACGCGGCGTGCTTGTGGACGATCCATAGTGGTATCAACCGATATTTGCACTTGTTTATTAATCGCCATCATTTTTGGCTGGTTTTGCGTAATAGAGGTATGTAACTGCTCACGCACTTTAGAAGTGAAGTCACCAACAATTTGGTTCATCAGCTCGCCCATTACATTTGAAACGTCATCTGATAAATGACTGTGGGCAATTTCTTCTTCAGGCATGCCCATATTGCGCATGTAATCGCCGTAAATTTCCATTGCCGCTTGCGCTGTAAAATTAGTGACTACCAGCCCTGTAAAGCCACCATCAAATAATACAAAACAGCCAATGTCTGGACGCATACAGGTGCGCGTTATTTTTTGCACCATAGCCGAGTAGCTAATTTCGTTACCGCTGGCTGATGACAGCACACCCGTCACTGAATGACATAGGGTTGCTAATATATCGTCTGTGCTAATTACCTTACTTTTGCTCATTTAACGTTCTCTTTTATACTTATTATTCATAATTCTAGCCAAGCTACTGAATTTATCACTGACTATCCAGTATAAAATGTTAAAATAGTGCCATTATTTTTAAAGAGACTGCCTTAGTGAGTATAAAAGACAGTATTTACGCCTCTGAGCAACAAGTAAAAGATTTTAGCTTTGACCAAAATGTGGTTGAGGTTTTTCCGGATATGATCCAGCGCTCTGTGCCTGGGTATGCCACCATTGTAAGCACTATGGGTAAATTGGCCGGTGAATATGCGCAAAGTAATTCAAACCTTTACGATTTAGGCTGCTCGCTTGGTGCAGTTACCCTAAGTATGCGCCGTAATATTCGCACCGATAACTGCCATATTATTGCTGTAGATAACTCACAAGCTATGGTTGAGCGTTGTAAGGTACATTTACAAGGCTTTAAGTCAGACGTGCCTGTTACAGTAACTTTAGGCGATATTAACGAGCTTGAGATTCAAAATGCGTCGGTAGTGGCCATGAATTTTACCTTGCAATTTATTCCGCCATTACAGCGCCAAGCCGTGCTTGAAAAAATTTACGCTAACTTAAAACCCGGTGGCGTACTGCTCCTTAGCGAAAAAATTAAAGCCGAAAACGAGCAGTGCGATAATTTGTTAATTGATTTGCACCACGACTTTAAACGCCACAATGGCTACTCAGAGCTTGAAATAAGCCAAAAACGTACTGCCATTGAAAACGTGATGCGCCCCGATACGCTAAGCACTCACTTTAATCGTTTAAGCGACATTGGTTTTAGCCAAACGCAGGTGTGGTATCAATGTTTTAATTTTTGCTCAATGGTAGCAATTAAATAAAGAGAGTGACTTATGTCTCAATGGTTTAACCAATTTTACGCAGCAATTGCACAAAGCCCGCTTAGCCACTGGCTAGAAACCCTGCCCGCTCAATTAAAGCATTGGCAAAACGAGGCAAGCCATGGCGATTTACCAAAATGGCAAAAAGTACTTAAAAATCTGCCAGAAGTAAAAACAACCCACGTTGATATCGCCACTAAAGTAGAAATTGGCGCACCGGGGGAGATGAGCGAAGGCGAGCAAAAACAAGCCACGCATTTATTAAAACGCATGATGCCATGGCGCAAAGGCCCCTTTACTGTACACGGTATTGAAATAAGCACAGAGTGGCGCAGCGATTGGAAGTGGGACCGCCTACTTCCTCATATTGAGCCATTAAAAGGCCGCACAGTATTAGATATAGGCTGTGGCTCTGGCTATCACTTATGGCGTATGCGCGGTGAAGGCGCTGAATTTGTAGTGGGTATTGACCCTTCTGATTTATTTTTGTGTCAGTTTCAGGCCATTAAACATTACAACCCAGACGAAAACGTGCATTTATTACCATTAGGTGTAGAAGCACTACCCGAGCTTAAAGCGTTTGATACGGTGTTTTCTATGGGGGTGCTGTATCACCGCCGCTCGCCTATCGATTTTTTAGCGCAGTTAAAAGCGCAGCTTCGCCCAGGTGGCGAACTCGTACTAGAAACGTTAGTAATTGAAGGCGATGAAAACACCGTACTGGTACCTACCGACCGCTACGCAAAAATGCGCAACGTTTGGTTTATTCCAAGTACTGCTGCACTAAAACTGTGGATGGAACGCGTTGGCTTTAAAGATGTGCAAATAAAAGATTGCGCAATTACCACGCTTGATGAGCAACGTAGGACCGACTGGATGGAAAACGAATCATTAGTTGATTTTTTAGACCCAAACGATACAAGTAAAACCATTGAAGGTTACCCTGCTCCACTTAGAGCAATACTAACTGCCAAAGCATAAATAACTAAAAAGCACCCAGGGGTGCTTTTTTTGTGCAATTAACAAACTAATAGCGGACAAGTGTCCTTGTTAATTATTTCAAAACTATATTTGAGCTAGCCGCGCAGTTGCAATTGTTGTAAAATACGCGCGTTTCTAAGCTATCGAAAAGCAACCCCAAGCAATTATTTGAGGAAAACCTGTGAGCGAACAAAAACAGTCATTAAGCTATAAAGACGCGGGCGTAGATATCGACGCTGGTAATGCACTTGTTGAGCGTATTAAAGGCGTAGTTAAAAAAACGCGTCGTCCAGAAGTAATGGGCGGAATTGGTGGTTTTGGCGCTCTTTGCGAAATTCCAGAAGGTTACAAACAGCCAGTACTAGTAGCAGGTACTGACGGTGTAGGTACTAAACTACGTTTAGCTATCGACTTAAAAAAACACGACACTGTAGGTATTGATTTAGTTGCAATGTGTGTAAACGATTTAATAGTACAAGGCGCTGAACCCCTGTTTTTTCTAGATTACTATGCAACAGGTAAGCTAGATGTAGACACAGCGGCCGATGTAGTAACCGGTATTGGTAAAGGCTGTGAGATTTCTGGCTGTGCCCTGATTGGCGGCGAAACAGCTGAAATGCCAGGTATGTACGATGGTGAAGACTACGACATGGCCGGTTTTTGTACCGGTGTAGTAGAAAAATCTAAAATTATTGATGGCACAAAAGTAGCAGCCGGCGATCAACTTATAGCCCTTGCTTCTAGCGGTCCGCACTCAAACGGCTTTTCTTTAATTCGTAAAGTGCTTGAAGTATCAAACGCCGATACGAACCAAGTTATTGACGGCAAAACACTAGGCGAGCACTTACTAGAGCCAACCCGTATTTACGTTAAACCTTTACTTGAGTTATTTAGGCAAGTAGACGTGCATGCCCTATCGCATATTACTGGCGGCGGCTTTTGGGAAAACATTCCGCGTGTATTACCTGATTCTGCAAAAGCAGTAGTTAAAGGCGATAGCTGGCAGTGGCCAACCGTTTTTAACTGGTTACAAGAAAACGGCAATATTACTACGCACGAAATGTACCGTACATTTAACTGTGGTGTAGGCATGGTATTAGTAGTACCAGGCGACGCGCTAGAGCAAAGCTTAAGCATTTTAAAAGAGCTTGGCGAAAACGCATGGCACCTTGGTGAAATTCAAGATGCCGTTGCCGGCGAAGAGCAAGTAGAAATTGTAGGTGGTGCTAAGTAATGGCACCCATTCGCTTAGTGGTATTAATATCGGGTAGTGGTTCTAATTTACAAGCCATTATTGATGCCTGCGAGCGCGGCGAAATAAACGGACACATAGCGGCTGTTATAAGTAACAAAGCAGACGCTTACGGCCTTGAGCGTGCAAAACAAGCAGGTATTGCTACAAAAGTGCTCAGTCACAAAGATTTTGACTCGCGCGAGGCCTATGATGCGCAATTAATGAACGTTATTGACTCTTTTATGCCAAATCTAGTTGTATTAGCTGGGTTTATGCGTATTCTTACTCCTAGCTTAGTGCAAAAATATGTTGGAAAAATGTTGAACATTCATCCATCTTTGTTGCCTAAGTATCAGGGGCTGAATACCCACCAAAGAGCAATTGATGCAAAAGACGATGTTCATGGCGTAAGTGTTCATTTTGTAACTGAAGAGTTAGACGGCGGTCCCGTTATTCTTCAGGCGCAAATACCTGTACTCAAGGATGATACAGCAGAAACATTAGCTAAACGCGTGCACGAACAAGAGCATATAATTTATCCTTTGGTGGTCAAGTGGTTCAGTGAACACAGACTTACTATGGAAGCAGATTATGCAGTTCTTGACGAAAAACAACTTCCTGCACACGGCGCGCACTACCCACAATAAAAAAATAAGTGCCCTGCTGTTATGTGTGGGCGCTTTACTTCCTACTAGCCTAATTGCAGGCGAACTAACAGAGTATCAAGCCAGCTACGATATTTTACGCAAAGGTAAAAATCATGGCGAGGCAGTACGCGAGCTTAAAAAAGTTGGCGAGCAAACATATCAACTTACTTATCACAGCAATATTGAGTGGATGATTTTCTCTGACAAGCGAGAAGAAACCTCAGTATTTACTTTTTTAGATAACAAAGTCACTCCTCATCATTACAATATGGTGCGTACCGGCACCGGCCCAGATAAAGATTATAAAATAGACTTTGATACACAAAATAAAGTGGTCACCAGCAGTACTAGCGAATACCCGCTAAAGTGCGAATGGACTGACGAATTTCAAGATGCTATTTCGTATCAAGTACAAGTACGCGAAGGCTTAAAAAAAGGCGAAACTTATTTTTCGTTTCCGCTTATTGATAAAAAAGGCAATCGCCGCGACTACAACTTTGAAGTGGTTGGCAAAGAAATGATTTCGCTGCCAATTGGTAACGTAGAAGCTATAAAAGTAAAACGTTTATACGATAACGATAAACGCCAAGCCCTTGCTTGGTTTGCACCAGAAATGGACTACATGCTTGTACGTATGTGGAAAGGTGAAAAAGGCATGGAGCAGTTTGAAGTACAAATGAATTCATTTACCGTTACCCAGCCTGTTTCTACTCCAGTAAGTGAGAGCAGCGAAGTAAGATCAGAAGCGCCGTAAACACGGTGATAGCAAACACAAAAACGCGATTTTATATCGCGTTTTTTTGTGTTTGCTTTTAGGCTATTTAACTAAATTAGTTCGCCCATTTTAAATAACGCAAACTCCCCTGGCTGCATTTTTTGCCAGCGTTCGTCGTTGGTTAAAGGTCGTGTAGCTATTACTGTTACTACATCGTTTGGGGTGGTTTCTTCGTTAAAATCAACCACCATATCGGCATCAATTAACGTTGCTTTACCAAATGGTGCTCGGCGCGTTATGTAGTGTAAGTTATTAGTGCAGTACGCCAATACAAATACGCCATCGGTCAATAACATATTAAATACGCCCTTTTCACGTAGCGTATGCGAAAGCTTAGCCGCGTATCTAAATACAGAGGCCATATTAGAGGGACGTTTTGGGTATTTTTCACGAATTTTATCTAGCAACCAACAAAACGCCAGCTCACTGTCGGTGTTGCCCACAGGGCGATAATATTGTGGTTTTAAATCGTGATAGTTAGATAACTGCCCATTATGTGCATAGGTAATTTCGCGTCCCCAAAGCTCACGGGTAAACGGATGGGTATTTTCAAGGCACACTCGGCCACGGTTTCCTTGGCGAATATGGCTAATTACCGACACGCTTTTAATGGGGTAAGCTTTTACTAGCTTGGCAATTTCTGATTGATAGCTTGGCTCAGGATCTTTAAAGGTTCTACACCCTTTACCCTCGTAAAACGTAATACCCCAGCCATCTTTATGCGGGCCGGTATTACCACCGCGCTCTAATAGACCTGAAAAACTAAAACAAATATCCGTAGGTACGTTGGCTGACATGCCAAGTAATTCACACATTAATAAACTAACCCTTAAAAAATACGTATAAATAGCGCTGTACTTTACTGTGCGCTACAACAGACATACTTACTTAAAAAAACTTTTTTGGCTAGCTGATTTACTGATTTTTAGCGCTTAAATAATTGCTGTGATTGAATTAAACACAGCAGTGGTGCATGCTCGTTCCTTATAAAGGGAATAAGGATAAGCATAATGGCTAGTTTGTCGTTAATTTAACGCTGTAATGTACTTGAAACTTACGCTCACTAGCGCTACTCTAACTGAGGTGGTCTGACCTCTATTAAGGAATAAGCAATGACACTCATATTTACACTCGGTTTAATCGCACTGCTCAGCATCGCGGTTTACCACAGAGCGAGTTGGAACACAGCACTTGGTGTTTCTGCCGCAACATTATTAATTGGTACCTTTGCAGGTGCTTTTGGTTTAATTAGCTGGTTGATCTTTTTGATCATCGCAGTTCCTCTTTCTGTTACTGGCATTCGTCAGCAATACATAATCAAGCCGATTTTTACTACCTTTAAAAAAGTAACGCCAAGCATGTCTGACACTGAAAAGTCAGCAATCGATGCCGGTACTACGTGGTGGGAAGCTGATTTATTTTGTGGTAACCCAGATTGGAAAAAGCTACACCAATACCCAGTACCAAAGCTGACTATTGAAGAGCAAGCCTTTATTGATGGCCCTGTAGAAGTAGTATGTAGCATGCTAGATGATTGGGAAGCAACACACGAGCTTACCGATTTACCGCAAGATGTATGGCAATATCTAAAAGATAATAAATTCTTTGCCATGATCATCAAAAAAGAATACGGCGGTTTAGAGTTTTCTGCGTTTGCACAATCTTGTGTTCTGCAAAAGTTAACCAGTAAATCGACCTTACTATCATCAATTGTAGGTGTACCTAACTCGTTAGGTCCAGGTGAGTTACTTCAGCACTACGGTACAGAAGATCAAAAAAATCATTATTTACCGCGCTTAGCCCAAGGCCAAGAAATTCCATGTTTTGCATTAACTTCGCCAGAAGCAGGCTCTGACGCGAGCTCAATTCCTGATTACGGTGTTGTGTGTAAAGGGCAATGGAACGGTGAAGAAGTAGTAGGTATTAGCCTTACTTGGAACAAGCGTTACATTACTCTTGCACCAGTGGCTACAGTACTTGGTCTTGCCTTTAAACTACAAGATCCAGATGGTTTACTAAGCGACAACAAAGAGCCAGGCATTACCTGTGCACTTATTCCAACTAACACGCCAGGTGTTGAAATTGGTCGTCGCCATTTCCCGCTTAACGTACCATTTCAAAATGGCCCAACTCGCGGTAAAGATATTTTTGTACCCCTTGATTACATTATTGGTGGCCCAGAAATGGCTGGCCAAGGCTGGCGCATGCTGGTTGAATGTTTATCGGTTGGCCGTGCAATTACATTGCCATCAAACTCTGCCGGTGGCATTAAAACAATTGCCGTAGCAACAGGTGCATATAGCCGTATTCGTCGTCAGTTCCGTTTACCTATTGGTAAAATGGAAGGTGTTGAAGAGTCACTGGCTAAACTTGCAGGTTACGCTTACAGCTCAGATGCAGCGGTTAGTATGTCAACGGGTGCGGTAGATTTAGGTGAAAAGCCATCGGTTGTTTCAGCTATTATTAAATACCACCTAACCGAGCAAATGCGCGAGTCGACCATTCATGCAATGGACGTACTTGGCGGTAAAGGGATAATGCTTGGGCCAAATAACTATTTAGGTCGTGGCTATCAAGGTGCCCCTATTGCTATAACAGTAGAAGGTGCCAACATCTTGACCCGTAATATGATTATTTATGGTCAAGGTGCAATTCGCTGTCACCCATTTGTACTAACCGAGCTTGGTGCTTGTGAAATTGAAGACCGCGAAGAAGCGCTTAACGTATTTGATAAAGCGCTAATGGGCCACATTGGCTTTACAATGTCGAACCTTGTACGTACTAAGTGGCTTGCGCTTAGTGGTGCACGTTTTACTAGCGTACCGTACAAAGACGACACTGCAGAGTTTTACCGTATAGCATCACGCTTTAGTGCATCGCTTGCGCTTATGTCTGACATTAGCATGGCGGTATTTGGTGGCTCGCTTAAACGTAAAGAACGTATTTCAGCACGTTTAGGTGACTTACTAAGTTACTTATATTTAGTGTCTGCAACACTTAAACGTTATAACGACGAAGGCCGTAAACAAGAAGATTTAGCCCTAGTAAAATGGAGCTGTCAGGATCATCTTTATCACTGCCAACGTGCCCTTGCTGATTTAATCAATAACATGCCCTCTGCCCCATTACGTGGCGTATTAAAAGTATTGTTATTCCCGTTTGGTCGCCCGGTTCGTAAACCTACCGACAAACTTGAGCATAAACTAGCACAACTACTTCAAGTACCTAGCGAAACGCGTAACCGTTTAGCAAGCTATGTTTACTTAAAAGATGAGCCACTAAACCTAGTTGGCCGTCAAGAGCAAACACTTAAAGATGTACTGGCTGTAGAGCCGTTATTTGAACGAGTATGTAAAGAAAAAGGCCTTAAACTGCCATTCTTCCAACTTGATAAAGTAGCGCAAATGGGCCTTGAAGCTGGCATATTAAGCCAAGCAGAAGCTGATAAATTAGCCGCTGTAGAAAAAGCCCGCTTAGACGTGATTAACGTTGATGACTTTGACCCAGCTGATTTATTAGCAGGCAAAGCCGCACGTAAAAGTGAAGACAGCAAAGCAGATGCAGCTTAATCAACCAAGCTAAGCATCTGAATAGCAAAAGCCAGCGCTCTAGCGCTGGCTTTTTTGTACTCAATTTTAATTAGCTTAAAGCAATAACTTTAAGCTCGATCAGTATCAAAAAATATAAAACCTACCAATACATTATAAAACTTACTAATCACTCATCTAATACACGCTTTGTAACACTTTATTAAGCCTTGAATTAGCTCCAAAGCTTGCGTTTAAAAAATGTACGAGCAACACTCAAATACGCTAATAATAATTCAAGGACTGTATTAATGAAAAAAACACTTAAGTTTGGCGTACTAGCATGTGCAATTGCACTCGCTGGCTGTAGCCAATCGAGCAATACAACACATGTTATTGCTGAACAAACCTCAGCAGCACAAGCGATACAGACATACAGTGCAAACACTTTTTTTGATACTACATCCTTTATAGGTAGTAGTTTTTCACCTTCTGGTGAAAAAATTCTCGTTAGTAGCGATGAAAGCGGTATTTATAGTTTATATGAGGTCGATGTTAAAACAGGCAGTAAAGAACGCTTAACCAATTTTGAAGACAGTACCTACCCTGTACGCTACTTCCCTAATGATGAGCGCGTATTATTTACCAAAGACTCAGGCGGTAACGAGCGATATCATGTCTACGTGCGTGAAGTTGACGGTTCAATCAAAGATTTAACCCCTGGCGCTGAAACACGAGCTGGCTTTGCAGGTTTTACCAAAGATGGCAGCCAGTTTTTTATCACCAGCAATCAGCGTGATGCCAAATTTATGGATTTATATCGCGTAGATAGTGAAACCTATGAAATGTCTCCTGTTTATCAAAATGAACTCGGATTAGATGTTGGCGCCATTAGCCCTGATGGACGCTTTATTGCTTTATCTAAAAATAATACCAATAAAGACAGTGATACATACATTCTCGACACTTATAAAAGATCCCTTAAACCACAACTTATATCTAAGCATGATGCTCCCGCACAATATACACCTGAAACCTTCTCTACTGACGGTAAATATTTATATTACTCTACAGACGCAAAAGGCGAGTTTTCACAAGTGTGGCGCTATGAGTTAGCGACAGAGAAACATAGCCCGGCTTTAGAAGACGAATGGGACGTAAACTTTATTTATTTTTCTAAATCTGGACGCTACCAAGTAAGTGGAGTAAATGCCGATGCCAGTACTAAAGTAACTATTTTAGATACTCGTACAGGTAAACAAGTCGCTATGCCCACCCTACCCAATGGTAATTTACTCAGTGTAAATTTCTCAAGTGACGAGAAAACCATGGCGTTTTATTTGAACTCTGACACATCCCCAAGTAATTTATTTGTATGGCAAGTCGGTGGTATTAGCGCCAAACAAATAACTAATTCACTTAGCAAAGAAATAAATCAAAGTAATTTAGTACAAAGCACAATTGTACGCTTTAAAAGTTTTGATGGGCTAGAGGTACCTGGTGTTTTGTACAAGCCCAAACAAGCAAGTAGCACTAATAAAGTGCCAGCACTAATTTGGGTGCATGGTGGCCCTGGTGGACAAAGCCGTACTGGTTACAGCGCGACACAGCAGCACTTAATTAATCATGGCTATGCTATTTTTGCCGTTAACAACCGTGGTAGTTCAGGATACGGTAAAACATTTTTTCATTTGGATGATAAAAAGCACGGCACAGATGACTTACAAGATATTGTGTACGGTAAAAAGCATCTTCAAAGTTTAGATTGGGTCGATAGCGAAAAAATTGGCATTATGGGAGGTAGTTACGGCGGGTTTATGACCGCAGCTGCACTTGCCTTTGAACCAGAAGAATTCAAAGTAGGTATTAATATTTTTGGGGTGACTAACTGGGTAAGAACACTTAACTCAATTCCACCATGGTGGGAGAGTTTTAAAAAAGCCTTATACGATGAAATGGGCGACCCTGCAACAGACGGTGAGCGTCATCGGGCTATATCGCCACTATTTCATGCTAAAAATATCACTAAACCTTTAATGGTAATACAAGGCGCTAACGATCCACGTGTTTTACAAGTTGAAAGCGATGAACTCGTTGCCGCAGTCAAAGCCAATGGCGTGCCAGTAGAGTATGTATTGTTTGATGATGAAGGGCATGGTTTTACTAAAAAAGAAAACCGTATAACAGCCTCTAACGCTTACTTAAACTTTTTAGATACCTATCTAAAATAGCGCTTAAGCCCATACAACTATGGGCTAAATTTAAGATAAAAGCTGTGTGCTTGTTCGCATACAGCTTTTTATGCGTGACGCGTTAATTTTGGTTCTAATACCGCCAAAGCTAAACCAAATACAGCTGCAAATAATCCAATAAACTCAAGCCAGGTATTACCTGCATGTGTTATGTAGCGTGGGACAGCATTTGTTGTATAAACACGTTTACCACCCGTCACTTCTTCGACAAATGATTCACCGATATACTCATCCATTAATTTAAAAAGTTCAACACGCCTAGCAAGCATCTCTTTAAGTTTTGCTGTACGCTTTTCAGCACTGGGATCTATTATATAATCTTTCCAATGATTGAAAACATTGAGTGGTTCATCATTTTTAATAATTCCAATTGAGCGATACTCATAAAAATGTTCGTTAAACACATAATTTTTATGGCCTGCATAAAATAGTGCACACCCAAACGAAATTAAAAACATTGCTAAATAAATCAATTTACGCTGAGTTACTGAAGTGCTCACAGCTTTATTTTTATACCACTGCTCAACATCCGGTATCTGCATAAGCCTGGCTTTATCATGACTTGATACAAGCGGCTTCATAAACTCATCAATTGAAAGATCTAATGCTATCAATAAGGCTCTAAATATTTCATTCGAGGGAATTGATTTGTCGTTTTCAAGTTTTGATATATACCCAAACCACCTCAAGATGCAGAATTCAGCGTCTCACAGGGGCTTAATATCAAGGCGTTACTTTGCAACAATGGCAGTCCCTTTTAAGAAGTAACAACGATGAGAGTAAGTGCCTGTGAAACGCCCAAAGGGTTGGTTTAAAAGCGATTGATACTGCGTTATTGATTTTAACAATAGAACCACTATTAATTGCAATCAATGCCTTGCCTAAATCGCTTTTAATTCCAACTGAAACTCGCATCTTGAGGTAGTTTGGGTATGATTTTGCTCTATCCCTACTTGCTGGGCAAATTCAGGTTGGCTCAATTTTTTATTATTTCTAAGCTGCTTTACTTGTTGACCTAGTGTGCTCATTTTAGTGCTTCCTTTTTTAAAGTGAGACTAGATTCTTGGCTATTCATGCAGATATAAGAAGCTGAATATTAAAGAATAGTCAGGAATATTAGCAGGTTAGCATTAAGTAGTCGATTATTTAGCTGATAGCTGATTGATCTGACTCCATAAAAGTAGACACCTATTTAGGAGTCAGTTCTCATGAAAGTAAAAGCGTTTCGTAAACATACAGAGGAATTTAAAAGAAAAGTGGTGCAGGAGTCATTAGACTCACACGGTACCGTTAAAATGACCGCTAATAAATACGGTATTCATCCCGATATGCTGTCAAGTTGGAGAAGTAAAATGACCTCAAGAAAAGAGCCTAAGCCACTTAAAAACCATGGTCCAGAAAAGTCATATAAAGACCTTGAACGTCAAGTTCGTAACCTTGAAAAGCAGCTTGAGGACGTACAGTTGGAGAACGACGTACTAAAAAAGGCGAGGGCCTACTTCGACAGTCTAAAAGAATAAGGTTTCAATATATTAATAAGACCACGACGGTGAAGAAAACAGTAAGCAAGTTATGTAAGTTATTATCTGTTTCTAAGGCTGGGTATTACAAATGGTTGAAACAGTCGTCGAATCCAGTTGAAAGAAAAAATGATTTTTTACTTCAGTTTTTAATAAAAAGAAGTAATGAAGAGCACTGCATACCTAGTTACAGAAAATTGTGGCAAGCCGCCATAGCCGACGGGTATGATTGCAGTAAAGGCCGAGTGCAGCGTTTATTACAAAGCGTAGGTTATCGCTCTAAATCAGGTAAGCGTCGCTACACCAGTGGTAATAAAAAGCAGGGTTTTATAACGACAGAGAATCTACTTGCTCGTCAATTTGATGTTGAAGAGCCTAATAGTGTATGGGTATCGGATATAACTCAGGTGCGCTGTAAAGAAGGCTGGCAGTACTTATGTGTCATTTTAGATTTATACTCACGCAAAGTTGTGGGCTGGGCAACAAGTCGAATTAATAATGCGGTTTTAGTGATTAAAACACTAAAGAAGGCTTGGAATGTGCGCAAGCCGAACGGGCAACGTTTACTGTTTCATTCAGATCAAGGGAGCCAGTATCGAGCTAAAGAGACTATATCGTGGTTGAACAAGCGAGGTGTAACGATTAGCATGTCGAGAAAGGGGAACTGCTGGGATAATGCCTGTTCAGAAAGTTTTTTTGCTCAGTACAAAAAAGAATGGATGAGTAATCTAAATGAACTGAGTCGTAGCGAAATGACAATACAAAGTCGTTTTTATATTGAGAATTACTACAACTCAGTGCGAATGCATGGGGCGATTGGAAATGTTAGCCCCATACAATATGAATCAATGAATTAAAACCCCGTGTCTACTTTATCGGGGTCAGATCAGATAGCTGATAGCTGATAGCTGATAGCTGATAGCTGATAGCTGATAAAAAATTATATTTGGATTAGTTAATAAGGAAATTATTTATTGCTTGCTATTGAGGAAATAACAAGTGGCGGAGTGGACGGGACTCGAACCCGCGACCCCCGGCGTGACAGGCCGGTATTCTAACCAACTGAACTACCACTCCGCAGTGGTATGTGCATGGGGTAATGCACTTACTAATTTTGTTACGATATCAAATGGCGGAGTGGACGGGACTCGAACCCGCGACCCCCGGCGTGACAGGCCGGTATTCTAACCAACTGAACTACCACTCCGCAGAGATATCATATTACTTGTCATTACTAAATTTGTTGGCGGAGTGGACGGGACTCGAACCCGCGACCCCCGGCGTGACAGGCCGGTATTCTAACCAACTGAACTACCACTCCAGCATACAAATTTTGTAACATAACAGTGTTTAAATAGTGGCGGAGTGGACGGGACTCGAACCCGCGACCCCCGGCGTGACAGGCCGGTATTCTAACCAACTGAACTACCACTCCAGCGCGTATTTAAACTGTTATTTTTTCTTATTGGCGGAGTGGACGGGACTCGAACCCGCGACCCCCGGCGTGACAGGCCGGTATTCTAACCAACTGAACTACCACTCCATAATAAGAATATGTTTTACAACCATATGTTGTGTAAGTGTTGGCGGAGTGGACGGGACTCGAACCCGCGACCCCCGGCGTGACAGGCCGGTATTCTAACCAACTGAACTACCACTCCAGCGTCTACTTACAAATTGTCGAAAATTGGCGGAGTGGACGGGACTCGAACCCGCGACCCCCGGCGTGACAGGCCGGTATTCTAACCAACTGAACTACCACTCCGCATTTTCGTTTCTGCTTAGGTCTCCCTTTGCAGCGGCGTGAATAATACGAATCAGCCCCTACTTCGTCAAGGGCTTTTTTGTTTTTTTACAGGTTTTTTAGTCATCTGACATCGAAAGGTTTAAAATTTCACCTGATTTGTCACTTTTTGAGCCATTTTTGCCGACTTGATTTTTTTCTGCATCGGCGTTGCTCTCATCGTTTACTTTCTTTTTGTTTAAAAAAGGCAGTTTAAAGTTAAATTTGATTGGCTTTTTCTGTACAAAAATACGAATTGCTAACCACCCTAACAATAAAATGAGTAAATTACAGCCCACGATTAAAGTCACCAATGTAGAAGTGGCCATTTTTTCTTCAACGAGCTCAGCTTCCAAGGCCAGGTTTTGATCAATAAGCGTAGCAGGGTCTATTTCGGGCACTGCTTCTATTGGCCTTTCTATCTCAAATTTGTATGTTGGTATTGTGGCCATAAACTCACGACCGTTTATATTAGTGCCAAAAACAGACAGTTCAACGCTGTATCTTCCCCAATCATAGTTTTTAATTGCTAGTTGGCGTGTATCACCCGCTTGCGCGTCAATTGTAAACATTTGCTCTTCATTATTAGGGTAATAAATTTTTCCCTGCACAATAACGGTTTCGGGTTTAACTATGTTGCTATCTATATTAATAGTTAGCTGGTGATCGTCAGTATCAAGCTCTGCCAGTGCGACCTCAGATTTGAATGGCGGTTCATGTACAATGATAGGGTCTTGCACAATGCGTCGCTGTAATAAGGGGGTCGCTATATAGAGTTCTGGTGTCCACTGCCCTGCAGGAAAGTCTAATTTAAATTCGCCAGTAAACACTCCATCGTTAGGGCGTTCATCAAAGCCGCGGCCATCGTCTTTAAATTCGGCAACTTCTTGAGTGCCTGCACCAAAGTTTGCATAGCTTTCATCGTTGGTACTTACAAAGTCAACGTTTAGGCTAACTACATCTGTGAATAAGTTAGCATCGATAGGCTCATCATCATTTAAAATTTCGCCCGTTATTTTTATTGTCTCGCCTCTAAATAACATAGGAGGTAATGGCTGTGCTTTTAAAGACACTTCCCCTAACACCACAATGCGGCTGTCGGGCAAAATGCGGCCAATAACTTGCCATGGGCCAGCCATCGGTTTTTTTATGGTGATTAAGTCGTAACTAAGCTCATCAAACCAATCGAGGTTGGGATCTTTAACGGCGTTAGTGGCAAAGTACTTGCTGCCATCGGGCCTGACTAAAATAACCGCGGGCGAACCTGGCTTTCTAAAAAATAGTAAGGTTATTTCGTCTAATAGGCTGTCTATACGAAAACGGTTATCTAGCAGCGGTATTTCATTTTGTTCGCCGTCGCGTTTAAGCTGCTCTACTTGCTTAACGGCAAACGCACTGGCGCTAAACAACGAGGTGGCGCACAGTACAGTTATAAAATACATCGTTTTCATAGTTGGCCTTATTCAGCGCGCCATAAACAATGGCCGCCTTCTTTGTCTACAAGATCGAGTCGTGCTTCGTGTGCGCTTTGCTCAGCGTCGTTTGCGCGCAATACAACTAAAGGTGCTCGGTCACTACTTAAGCGTCTTATGCCACCAGTCTGTTGCTCGCTGCCGTCATCTTTATTTTGGTTTAAGTTTAGCTTGGTTTGCCCGCCCGTCATGGCTAAGTAAACATCGGCTAAAATTTCAGAATCCAGTAATGCGCCGTGTAATGTTCGTTTTGCGTTGTCTATATCGTAACGGCGGCACAAAGCATCTAGGTTGTTCTTTTGACCAGGATGCAAGTCACGCGCCATTTTAAGGGTGTCGAGAACTTGGCAGTACTCGTGCGTATTTGGGTAGCCTTGGTTAAGCAGCGCAAACTCGTTATCCATATGGCCCACATCGAACGGGGCGTTATGTATTACAAGCTCTGCACCTTTAATGTAGTCAAAAAACTCTTGCGCTATATCGCGATAAAGTGGTTTATCACGTAAAAACTCGTTGGTAATACCGTGAACATCTATTGCTTCTTCTTCAATGCTGCGTTGTGGGTTAATGTAAACATGAAAATTATTACCGGTTAAACGTCGGTTTATTAATTCTACACACCCAATTTCTATAATGCGGTGCCCCTGTTTGGGGTCGATGCCGGTGGTTTCTGTATCTAAAACTATTTGTCTACGTGCCATATCGAATTTAGCCTGACTCTGGTATCTTTCTATAATCACTTTATTGTACATAATATCAAGGTAAAACAGTGCAAAAAACCGTAGAGATTTACACCGATGGCTCATGTTTAGGTAATCCGGGCCCTGGTGGTTATGGTATTTTTATGATTTATAACGGCCACGAAAAAAAATTAAGCCAAGGGTATAAGCTCACCACAAACAACCGTATGGAAATGCTCGCTGCCATTGTTGCCCTTGAATCACTCACCCGCCCTTGCACCGTTAACCTCACCACAGATAGCCAATATGTTAAGCAGGGTATTGAGTCGTGGATTGCAAATTGGAAAAAAAGGGGCTGGCAAACATCGGCAAAAAAGCCGGTTAAAAATGTTGATTTATGGAAGCGACTTGATAGCGCTTGTAGCGAGCACACGGTTACATGGAAATGGGTAAAGGGACATAGCGGGCATAAATATAACGAAATAGTTGACGATTTAGCACGTGACGCTGCAGGCAGTAGCAACCTACTTGATGATGTAGGGTATCAGCCTTAACCCGTCAAAGCTTTCGCACTTTTTAATGCCATGAGTTTAAGGCTCATGGCTGGGTTAAAAAGTGCCTACTTACATTTTTTAACTATTATTATTTTTTTGCTCACACTGTTTAAAGTGCTGCTTTGAGGTTTGTCTAAGCCCTGCCCCTTTTACAGGTGAAAACTGCGGCCTTGCATGCCACTTAGGTTTTATAGGCGTAAGCGGAGCCACGCGTTTTCGCGCCACCAGCATATACACACTCCCCATAGGTTTTAAATACTGTTTGGCAAAACTGCGCCAAAATGCAAACCGCGAAAGCCTGTTACCACGCGCAAGAGATGAGTAAATAAAGCGCTCATCGCTAATAATTTCAAACCCCAATAAATTAAGCCAATCTTTTACCCGCGCAGGCGTAAAAAAACGCCCCGTCCACGGCAGCTTTTGGCCGCTAAAGGGCAACATTTGCGCCAATCCACATAAACTGAACGGATTAAATCCGGTAATAACAATGTAACCACCGGGTATAAGTGTGCGATGCGCCTCGCGTAATATGTGATGTGGGTCTGAGTGATACTCTAAGCAGTGGCTTAAAATACACGCATCAACACTGTGCTCATAAAAAGGCAGTTCGTCTATATCGGCTATTACACCTGTGTAAGGCCCCTCTTCGGCAACACATACTTGGTGTTTTATAGTGCTTACGCTGGTATTAAGCTCGCCACTTAAATTACCTAATTTAAGCATATGGTAACCAAACATACGCGGCAGCCATTGATCCATTTTTTGTTCAATGTCAGCACGTAAATAATCCCCATGAGGGAACTGCTGCCATGACAGCGGTTTGGGTCCTTCTTGAAAACTAAGGGCTGGTTTCATTTTTATAGCTCGTTATACTAGGTGTTACACGTCACTTTATAGAGCAAATTAATATGGTGCAAGTTAAAGCAATTAAAGCATTTTCTGACAATTATATTTGGTGTTTAACTACCCATAATAGCGACCTAGCGTGGGTGGTTGACCCAGGCGACGCTCAGCCCGTTATAGCGCATTTAGCAGAGCATAACTTACAACTTGGTGGCATTTTAATTACCCATCATCATAGCGATCATACCGGTGGCGTAGCCGAGCTTGTAAAACAGTTTTCAAACATTGCAGTGTACGGTCCTATTAACAGTCCGTTTGCGGGGATCACCAATACACTGGTTGATGGCGATAGCATTGAGGTATTGGGTACGCGTTTTAACATTATTACCACCCCTGGCCATACCCTTGATCACATTTGTTATATTCATGAAGAGTTGGCTTTTACCGGCGATACGCTTTTTAGTGGGGGCTGTGGGCGATTATTTGCAGGGACGCCTGAGCAAATGTGGGAGTCGTTTAATAAGCTGCGTGAGCTACCTAAAACCTGCAAAGTGTATTGCACGCATGAATATACACAAGCTAATTTAGCATTTGCAAAAGCCGTTGAACCGCGTAACCCTGAGCTACTCCAATACAGCGACAAAGTAGATGCACAGCGTGCTAAGGGCGAAATTACACTGCCAAGTACAATAGGCCAAGAGCTTAAAGTTAATCCATTTATGCGCAGCGACCTACCTACTATTACAGAGTTAATTCCAAAAGAATTTGTGTTGGTTACAAAAAACAATGAACCATGGGAAAACTTTGCAAGTCTGAGACGATTCAAAGACAACTTTTAGTTAAGATATGTTGACCTGTTGTAATTAATTTTGCAGCATCGTGGTTAGGTATATCCTAGGTAAAACCATTGGTTTAAAAATAGCGAATGGTTTTATCAACATGTTAAAGTTGGTCGTTAAGTGGCAATGTTGACTCATAACGGGTAGTATTCGCCGAGTTTTTTTACCTGATGTATTGGTATATATGAATAAATCTCCTCTATTAATTGCCTTGGCGCTTGCGCTAAGTGGTTGTCAAACATTAACAACCGTAGATTCAGACGCACAAGCTGCTACCCAAGCAAATAAGCGCTTAGAAGGCGCAAGCCCTAACGATATTAACAATGCATTGATGGTAAACGCCCAATATCAACACGTTGAGCAGAGCGAAGACGCCCCCGTTTTTGACGATGTGTGGGAGCGCATTCGCTACCAACTGTCTATTGATGTACCGCAAAACCGCCCTGTTGTTACCGAGCGTAATTACTATGCGCGTCATCAAGCTTATTTAGACCGCATTTCAAAACGCGCAGAACCTTACTTACACTTTATTGTTGAAGAAGTTGAAAAGCGCGAAATGCCTATCGAAATCGCCCTTTTACCTATTGTAGAAAGCGCATTTGACCCATTTGGCTACTCTAATCGCAGTGCTTCGGGTATTTGGCAATTTATGCCAGCCACTGGCGAGCGTTTTGATTTAAAACAAAACTGGTGGTACGACGGCCGACGCGACATAGTGCAATCTACGCGTGCTGCCCTTGATTACTTATCGTATTTACACAAAACCCTTGAAGGCGATTGGTTAAACGCCATTGCGGCTTATAATTCAGGCGAAGGGCGTTTAATGCGTGCGATTAAGAAAAATCGTAAAAAGCATTTACCAACAGACTTTTGGTCTCTCGACTTACCAAGCGAAACCACCGCGTATGTACCAAAGCTTTTAGCCCTTGCCGATTTATTAAAACGCGCTGATGAGTTTAATGTAAAGTGGAAACCGGTTATCAACGCGCAAGTTGTAGAAGTAGTTGATGTAGGCACACAGATTGACTTAGCACTGGCCGCAGATATGGCCGATATGACTCTTACTGAGCTATACAGGTTAAACCCAGGCTTTAACCGCTGGGCGACCGACCCTAACGGTCCGCATTTTTTACTATTACCCACCGATAAAGCGGAACAATTCAGCCAAAAGCTGGCGCAAACCGATGTTAAAGACCGCTTACGCTGGCAGCAATACACTGTGGCGAGCGGAGATAGCCTATCGGTTATTGCTAAAAAGTTTACCACTAGCACCAGTGCTATTCGCTCGCTTAATAAATTAAAGTCAAACACCATTCGTATTGGCCAACAGTTATTAGTACCCTTAACCGATGGGGCAATTAATAGCGAACATTTACCTAAGCAAATGCGTTTAGCTGCTAATAAAGCCACCCGTACTAAGCTGTCGCACACGGTTAAAAGTGGCGACACCCTGTGGGACATTAGTCGCGAATACGATGTCACCATGGATGAACTGGCCTCGTGGAATAAACTGAAGAAAAACTCAGTATTGCGCTTAAATCAAAAGCTCACTGTTTATAAATCAGCGAGTAAACCACAAGCAACTGCAAGTACTAATCGCACTATTACGTACAAAGTACGCCGTGGTGACTCGCTTGCTCGTATTGCGTCTAAATTTAATTTAACCGTAAACGAAATTATTAAGTGGAATAACTTAGCCGGCCAAAAGTATTTACAGCCTGGCCAAAAGTTAAAGCTTAAGGTTGATGTAAGAAGTAGTTAACCAACGGTTTAATAATTAAAAAAGGAGCGCATGCGCTCCTTTTTTTGTACATATAAGCAGTTAATACCAATTCGCTTAATTAAATGCTCTATTTTGAGGCCGGAAAAACGTGTTAATAGCTAGGCAATAAATTCGCTATTTAGTTGTTCTCGGCAATTGCTCCTGCATGGCTCTGCCTTCTGCATCCATGCAGTCGTAAATGAGCATTTTTTAACGCAGCTAGCGACACATTTAACCCCGCAAAATGGTTAAGTATTATTGCGCATTCGTGTTACTAAGCTGGTAATTTTTCAAGCCATGCTTTTAACCACGGCTCTGCTACAGGCCATGGCTCAAAGTCTTCGCAGGCATCTATTTCTAAACGGTTTCCTACTGGCTTAGCTTGCAAGTCACGTAGTAGCTCATCAAAGCTGCGCCCTGCACCGCAAAACGTATCGCCGTAGCATCTATCGCCCATGGCTATAACACCAAATGGCTTATCGGTTAGCATCGGAAATGTGCTGTTCATAGCAAAGTAGAGCCCAGCTAAATTGCTAGGTACATCGCCTTGCCCTGTGGTAGAGGTAACAACTAATATATGTGAGGCGTTTTTTATATCATCAAGTGAGGCCTCACTAATAACGCTCGCAGTGTGCCCCGCTTTTTCAATTGTATTTGCAACGTCGTAGCTTAAACGTTCTGCTCCGCCGTTAACGCTGCCTACAAAAATACTAATATGTGCCATTAATAATCCTTTTCTTGCTGTGGCCAACCTAGTTGCTTACATATACTAAGCATGTCTTCACCTAGTGGCGCTTTAATTACGATGGGTTTATGCGTGTAAGGGTGCACAAAACTAAGCTGCGTTGCAAATAGCATTAACCGCCGCAGTGCAAAATGCTCCCTAAAAAATTGATTATGCTGATTATCACCATGATTTACATCACCAATAATAGGTATTGATAAATGATTAAGGTGGCGCCTAATTTGATGCTTTCGCCCCGTTTTTGGGAAACACTCTACGAGCGAGTAACGCACCGTGGGGTATTTACCAATAGGAATTGGTAGCGTGGCTTGATGCAGACAATTAAATTGTGTTTGCGCCGCTTGTGGCGCTTTATTTTGCGTGGCAAATTTGTCAGCTATTTTATCAAGCTCTTCTTTTAACGGTTTATCTAAAAACACCGATTCAGGCGCAAAACCACGTACAAGCGCTAAATAACGCTTTGTAATAGTGCCTTCAATAAATAGCTTGTTCATGTCTCGGGCAGATTCTGAACTTAAAGCAAATAGCAGCACACCTGATGTTGGTCTATCTAGCCTGTGCACCGGAAATACATGTTGCCCTAATTGGTCGCGCAGCATTTGCATTGCAAACTGGGTTTCATGTTTATCTAAAAAAGAGCGATGAACCAATAAGCCTGCGGGCTTATCTATGGCAACAAAGTATTCGTCTTGGTAAAGAATATTAAGCTCGCCGTACTCTACAGTTTCACCCTTTTCAGTCATGGGGTTTACCTAAAAAAGCATCAAGTTCACTAAGTAGCGTTATAATTTCGCCGCTGCCGGTTTTATCCACTAACGCCATTTCTGCCATAGGCGCAATGGCAAAATTTTGCGGCAATGGTTGGCTGAGCGTTATTAATTGCTGCATTTTTTCAATAAATACAAACTGTAACCATTGCTCAAATGCCATGGTATCGTGACAAAAAGGCACTTGAGATTGTAATTTATGCGCCTCTATTGGCGTGCTTTGCCACAGCTTATGTTTTTTTAAAAGTGTGCTTAATTGGTTTAAATAAGCCTGCGTTTGCTGATACATAACCACTCTTCTTTTTACATTATAGGGCAATTATACCCTGTTCCCTCAATGCCTGCTATGGCGTATAATTGAGGCAATTTTGCAGTAAAAACAATTGAGATAACGATGAGCGAACACATAGCGACACTTGGCCAACTCTTAGATGGCGCCGGTACACAATGGCGTGCTTTTGATATTGGCAGGCATATTACTAAGCTTGATAAAAAACAGTTTTTAGCTATTGAGCAAGCGCAAGTTCCTTATCCTTATCCGCTTGCGGGGCATGCATGGCTGGCTATTCAATTTTGGGATAGCAAAGCAAGTAAAGAACCTTATGTATGGTTTTTAAAGTTTCCACTTGATGAGCAAAGTAAATTAGTGAGCGCGAGCCGCGATCATTTCGCTAATATGGTAATTGAAGCCCTAGGCAGCGGGATTACCGGCGAGCAAGCCGATGGTAAGCTAGATAATAACCCTTATGTGTTTACCCCTAATGCAAATAAATTAGCGGCTTTTAACGCCCAACTTAAAGTATTGTTAAAGCAACCAGCCTCTAAATATTACGAGCACACGCAGCTGTACTTTAGTGGCGCTTTAGGTTTTGATGATTGGCAAAGCGTTGCGCTACAAGGGATTGCCGATTTTGCACTGCGCTTAAATAACGACAACAACTTAGCAAACTTGCAAAAAGCTTGGCCGCATTTACCACTAGAGGTATTGCAGCCTTTGAGCGCCATGCTTGAGCATGTTGAAATACCGCCATCACTCAGTGAGCTCTTAGTCGCCAATGGCCACACTGCCATTGAAAATAACGATACAATTGCACTAACTGCCGCACTGCGCTCACTTTCAAAAGGCCAAGCCCAAGGGCTGTGTACACAACTAGTAGATGCTGCATTAAGCTCATCTGTTGGCACTGATTCAGATGTACTTTTAACGATTGCAGGGCGATGCTTTTCTCAACTAGAAGAGCCTGAGCGCTTACATATTTTTATGGATAATTGTGCGCACCACCAGCAAATTGCCGAGCTATTTCCCAGTATCTTTGCTGATTTAGTTGCAATACCCACTATACGCCCACATTTATTAGGCTTATTACGTAAAGAAAACCGCAGCGAAACGCTCGCTCGCGCAATTGGAAGGTTGTTCTCTTAATGGCTACTTTGTGGACGTTTATCGCCATTGGCGCTGTAATTTACTTATTTTGGCTAAACCGAAAAGTAGCAGAAGCTGCTAACAGTCATGCCGCGCGCCAAGCTGAGCAATTACAGGTTCAGTTAATGAGCGTAGCGTGCACAAAACGCCGCTTTGGCATTTTAAAAAATGGCAAACCGGGGATCAAAAGCGAATTTATGTTTGAGTTTTCAAGTGATGGCGAAAATGCCTATCAAGGTATTTTAATTATGGAAAATGAAATGCTAAAAAGCGTTGTTGTGCCGCCACACAAAATTTAACTTTAATCGTTAAAACCGGTGGGGTTAAAGTGAAACCACTAAAATAAGTTAATACATAAAACTAAGGCGTAACAAAAGTTACGCCCCACTCTTACAGCATCCTGCTTGTTATCCTTGACCCAAAATCCGTATTATCATCCCCTGAACGAGTAAACAACCCTATTTACCCTCAACATTGCATCCTGCAAAATCCATAACCATCCTGGCTAACCCACGTAAACTAACGCTTGGCTACTTACTGTAGCATCATCCTTGGTCATCCTTTTAAGTAGCTCCTGCCACTTTAAATGCATCCTGCATTTTCCACTTGCCGCCTTGGCCATCCTGCGTAAACTAACGCTCCTGCTACTTCCTGTAGCCTCATCCGTAAATATCCTTAAGTAGTTCCAACTACTAAGCGCTTCATGCACTTCCTAGTTCGTCCTTGCGTCCTTTTTAACTTGTCCTTTATGCTTCCTGCTAGCATCTGCTATGTTGCCTATTCCGTATCCTTGGCAGTAGCTTAGTCATTAAGCTATGTCGTCTTGACAAGTTAAATACTACGCGAGTTTGGGTTTCATCCTACTAGGTAAACAAAATTAATTTTTCGTAATATATATGAAAAAATATAAAACCACATATAAAACAAAAGCTTACCCTTTTAAAGCTGCATTTCTGAACGACCGTAACTGATAATGCGCACGCCAATGTAAGATATATCTCACGGGCATATGTCCGTAATGGCGCTTATCGCTTACAGACTTACTTTGCATATGGTTTAAAAAGAAGCTCTCCGGATACTTTATTAAAGGCAAGTGCTTTAAAAGTGCTAAATCCTTCTGATTTAAAAAACGTATTATGCTCTTGGCGTGTAACAAAAACGGCAAGCCCTTTAGCCCCTGTGTTTTGAGTTGCTAAATCATCTAAGCCTCGTAACAGGTAGCGCCCAAGCCCGTGGCCTTGCACGTGCGGGTCTACCGCAATAAACGCTAAATAGTAGTAATCGCCAATCTCATTAAGCGCAGTGCGTATTGTTTGCTCTTTTTCTATTAGTTGGTTGGTTTGCAAATACCCTGCGCTCAGCATTAACTTTAAGCGCCAATGCCAATAACGCTCTGGTTGTAATTGGCTGCTTGACTCAAATACACACGCCACCGCTTTTAATTTATCATCGCGGTACAAGCCTATTAATGGCAGTTTTTCTTGCCAAAAAGCACTGAGCTCTTCGCGTATCACTGAGCGTAATTTTTTCTCGTAGGCAGCCATATTATGTTGATCATAACCTAATAAATTTTGAAGTAGCGGATCATCATGATAAGCCTGATAGATTAAACTCCCTGCAGTGCTTATATCTTCAGGGGCAAGGTATTGTACGCTTAATGTGTGCTCATTAGAGGTGACTGTCATTGTGTATCCTTTTTGCTTTACTACCCTCAACGTTGCCAAACTATTTACCGTATATAAAGTAATTAGCAATTGAATGGCGAAAATGTTTATCTATACTGCAAGTTAACTATATACCTAAAGCAAAAATACCGTCAATTCAGCGAGAGTTTAACTAGCAAAGCCTATAGTCTGGCTCTAAGCTTGGTTTAATTTAATCAGATGGAGTAATAATATGGATACGACAAAACACGATATGAAAACGTTGTTTGCACAATTGGGTTTACCTAGCTCAGAACAACAGATTGACGATTTTATTGCTTCTCACTCACTAGAAGACACAACACTTTTACAACAAGCTCCTTTTTGGGATGAATCACAGCAGCATTTTTTAGCAGAATCGCTAGCAGAAGATGGCGCGTGGAGCGAAGTAATTGATGAACTTGATGTGAGGCTTCGCCAAGAAGGTAAGTAATACTAATTTGCTTAATTATGCGACCTATTTTTTGGTTCGATAAACGTGTTTATAGCTAAGCAAAAATTAACTATTTGCTTGTTCTAGATGAAAAGTTTTTAACACAGGTAGCGACCCGTTTAGCCCCGCAAAATGATTAAGTATTATTGCGAATTGGTTTAATCCCCCCTCTGCTTATACCAAGGCTTTATGCGCCTTGGTATTGTTGCTACTATAGCACCCGCGCAGCAAACACTTGCTGCGCTTATATATTAAAGAGTTACAAATCTAATGAATGCAGTTGTATTTGATGCAATTAAAGTCCTTCTTGATGAAGGCAAAACCCCTACTGTTGCCCTAACTAAAAGCCGTTTAGCACAACCTGTGCCTATGCCGGTTATTATTGCCGCAGTAAGCCAATATAAAAATAACCCTGATTCAATTCATAATTTAATGAAAAACCCTGAGCAGAGCATCGTTGAGCCTAAAACATCTCAACTCGATCGCATTGAGAAAAAACTCGATAGGTTGCTAGCCCTGTTAGAGCAAAAATAATTTGAGACTATAAATGTTCGTTGTTGATTTAACGTTTGACTGCTACCAAGACACCACCCTAGAGCACGCTGAGCAAGCCATTAACCGATTAGTTAATGCACTGCGTTTTAATGGCCAAATTATGGGTGAAGAATTCCCAACTGTACTAAAAGATGGCTATTTTATTACCCGTGTAATGTGCCCAACCGAAGACGCCATGCACCCATTAAATAATAGCCCTTTTGTTAAACACAGTATTGAGAAGCTGCACAGTGCAGGTTTACTTGCTCCTAAAATAAAAGTTATTGGCCAAGACATTCACTCAAACGGTGCCGATACCTGTAAATCGCCTTCAAGCTATATTTTATACACAACCTATGTGCATACCTGTAGCCCACTGTATTGTGGTGATGACTTTTTACCCGTGCCATTATTTACTATTCCGGCCATTGCTAATGGGGATTATAAAACACTCATAAAATGGCAAGAAGATTGGCAAGCCTGCGATCAAATACAAATTAACGGCGCTACTCGGTGTGAATTTCCAGCGCTTGAAGAAATATCAAGCACACAAAGTGACTTATATCGCCGCGGTAAAGACATTGCTAAACGTATCCGCTTTTTAACTCAAAAACCGGTTTATTATTATTTATACCGTGTAGGCGGTGTAGATAAAGCCTCAGAACTTGAGCGTAAATGCCCTAGCTGCAATAGTGAGTGGAAATTACCAGAGCCGTGGTTTGGGTTATTTGATTTTAGGTGTGAGCCGTGTGGGTTGGTATCTAATGTTTCGTGGGATTTTCAGTAACTAAAAGCCCGTACTTTGCAAAATAAAGTTACACACCTTATAAAAAATCAGCTTAATGCATTGCACTAAGCTGATTTTTTAATGCTCAATTAAATTAAGTAAAGGCGGCGAGTAAGGCTACAATATCGTTACTTTTTTCTGTAATAACTAAGCAACCTTTAACGCGTCTTGCACAGGGCTTATACTGCACAATAATTAACGATTACTGCACATTGGTTTAATTAATCTAAACCTCAAGCGCTTTTAAAAAAGATTCTATATTGGGTGCAAGTACATGATGCGGCTTTTTACCTACGTACTCTAAACATACCTCACCGGTATTTACCTGCACGGTAACCAGTAAGTCATCTTGCTCAGTTAAACCAATGAACAGGGTTTCTGGCTGCTTTAATTTTCGTTTCATTAATACATGACCGGTAATATTTTGTTGCAGCAGGTCAAAATCATCTTTATTCCAAGCTTGTAATAACTCCACACGGTGACCATCTATGCTGGCTAAAATGCTACCGCCATACATGTGCCCATAAAACTCATCAACCCCTGCTGGGAAGCTCAGTTCAAGCGCGCTAGCTAAGTCTGATAATGAACCTGCGGGGGTTTGCAAAGCACTTTTCCATTGAATATTGCCTTGTGCGTCTACCTCGCCGAACTCGCAAGGGCTAGGCCATTGTTCATCGTGTGCCATAAGCGGATATTTAGCGGTGTTTTTAACGGTTTTTACACAAAATTGCGTGTGAAGTTGGGCCATTTGCATTGCAACAGACATACTGCGAAACTCATTTAAATTAGATATAATGTCCCTATTGTAACTATTTAAGAGCAAACATGACAGATTACAGCAATTCTCCAGACCTTAAAGGTAGTGTGTTAGGACAATCTACGGAATACGTAGATGTATATTCGCCTAGCTTGCTTTTTCCTATTGCCCGCAAGTTAAATCGTGATGCTTTAAATATTGACGAAGCCGAGCTGCCCTTTAAAGGCCAAGATATTTGGACAGGTTATGAGCTTTCGTGGTTAAACGCTAAAGGTAAACCGCAGGTTGCCGTGGCGCTGTTTACTTTTGCGTGCCAAAGCAGCCATATTATTGAGTCTAAGTCGTTTAAACTTTACTTAAATAGCTTTAATCAAACCCGCTTTGAAAGTATTGAGGTGGTAAAACAGCATTTAATTGAAGACTTATCAAATGCGGTAAATAGCGATGTAGCGGTAACGTTATACGCACCTGATGACTATAACTGCTTACTTTGCACGCCATTACCAGGGCAATGTATTGACGATTTAGATATTGAAATAGATAACTACGATATTGACGCCTACTCACTTAAATCAAAAAGTGACACCCTGGTTACTGAGACCCTGCACAGTCATTTGCTTAAATCTAACTGCTTAATTACCTCGCAGCCAGATTGGGCCAGTATAATTATTCGTTACACTGGTGAGCAAATATGCCATGAGGCACTCTTGCGTTATTTAATTTCATTTAGAACCCACAATGAGTTTCATGAGCAATGTGTAGAGCGTATTTATAGTGATTTAACCACACAGCTAAACATTAAAGAGCTTGAAGTTTATGCGCGTTATACACGCCGCGGTGGGCTGGATATAAATCCGTATCGTTCAACGCACTATAACGATACGCCTTTTGCGGTAAAAATTAATCGCCAGTAATACCAATCGACTTAAATATCACCATAAAAAAGGAGCTTAAGCTCCTTTTTTATACCCGTTATAAGCTAATCAATGCGCTTAGTCGGAATAGGCATTGCGCACACATCAATATAATTATGGGCGTATACAAACCAAGGTTCGGTACGATTTTTTCGCGCCTCAATCAATTCTCTAAATGATTGCGAGTCTGTTTTCATAACATTAAAGGTGCTTTTATCACGCTTAATATCGGCTAATACCTCAATGTTTGTAATTGGGTTAAATGGCGTATTAGCAACAGGCTTACGCTGTAAACGATTAAAGTGCTGCATACCTTCAAGCACTCTTCCAAATACGGTAATATTTTTATCAAGGTAGCGCGGACCTTGGCCAATGGTGACAAAAAATTCAGTGCTTGCACTGTTTATCTCATTGCCACGCGCCATGGCAAACACACCGTGGCAATGTACCTGCCAAGTTTGTGTATTAGAGGCGTTTTGTGCGACAGCAAAACCGTTTAAAAACCCCGTTACAGGCGCGTACCCATCACCTTGCAGCTCTGTAATTTTAAGCGGCTGTGTGGTGCTATGGTAAAACTCTGCAGGCACAGTTTTATTAGCCGTTTTAATTGCTTTATTGCCTGAGCTGTCGCCACCTTGTGCTACAAACCCTTCAACAAAACGATAAACACGGGTATTTTTATAAAAGCCTTCTCGTGCAAGTTGTTTTATGTGCGCAGTATGTTTAGCTGCAAGCTGTGGGTTAAGCTCAACATAAGCCGCCCCTGTAGGCAGCGTAATTTTTAAAACATTTTGCTTGTCTACATTTCGCCATTCGTGCGCTTTAGCGTGCTTTATTACCTCGCTTGCGCTACGGGTTGGGGTTTGTTGAGTGCCCGCGTGTTGCTCTGTGTATTGGGCGCAGCCAGTTAATCCTGTTATTAGTGCTGCTAAATATAGTCCTTTCATATAATCCTTATACTGCCTATTTAGTCCCAATCAAACTTATAGAGTAAATCAACATTTTGATTTAAACCACTGGTGATCTCTACATAAAATTGCGAAAGCAGCTGATAGCGAATAGCGACCTCGCTGAGCGAGTCAAATACCCCTACGCTGTATTTAACTTGTAAGCTAGGCGCTACATAGCCCGATATTTCAAGCTTAGTGTTATCGCCAGAGCCCGTTGAACTTAAGCTTACATCAGATAAACCAATGGTTTCGCCAACTTTAGATACAACGCCTTCACTACGGCTCACCCCTTGTGAGAGCAATAACTGAGTAAGCATAGCATCGCTTGAACTGTCGCCCTCGCCTAGCGGCTGCCCATTGAGTAAATAGGCCAGCGCTTGTGCTTGATCCATTGCCGGCTCAGAAAACACTTTTAAGGTAGGTTGCTCAACGTTACCAGTAAGCGTAACACCAGCCACAACATCGTTTGCTGTGGTGTCTGGATTACGGATGGCTTTAATATTTAAAAACGGTTGCTCAATTGAGCCACTAAACCCTATTTGCCCAGTACTAATAATTAAATCTTGGCCAAAAGCTAAATACGTACCATCAATTAAATTTAGCTCGCCGGTGGCAATTATAGGGGCACCTTGGCTCATTTTGATGGCTAAATCACCCGCTATCTTCGACTCAAGACCAAACGATTCTATTTTTACATCGTTTTTAACAATCACTTTTAAATTTACATCGTAATCAAACGGCACGTTTTCTGCCGTTTCAGTTTGTTGATCAACAATAATCTCATCGTCACTCACTTGAACGGCGCCCTCTGGCAGCTCTTCAATCATTACCCTGCCATAAGGCACAATCACTTCGCCAGACAGCTTTAATGCATTATTTGCAAGTCCAATGGTTAAATCAGGCGATACTTTAAACGTCACGCCTTGCTGCGCGCGAACAAAAAACTGCTCGCCGTTAACGCTTACATTTACCTCAGGCTGTGCACCTTGCCAATCTACGTCGCCGGTTAGGTTGATTTTACCGCCTTGGGTGTCGTTTAAATTACCTTTAATTGTGGCGGTGGTTTTATCAAATAAAATATTTACATTAGATTTTTGCAATACCACCGGCAACTGCTCACCTTCTAAATTGATATCACTGACATTTAGCTCACCATTTAATAGTGGGTCTTGCAAAGTGCCAGCAACTGCCACGTTTCCTGTTATATCGCCTTTTAATTGCTCAAGGGTTTCGAGAAATGGATGTAAGTCTGATAGCAATATTTTATCTATATTAAGGTGACCGTTTAATGTTTGCTGATTTTGAATATCATCAATATTAATTTCGGTGGCTATTTTACCTAGCACACTTGAGCGTAAATCGGCCTCTAGCTTACCCGTTTGAGAATCAGTGTAGGCACTGACTTTTAGCGTTTCGATGGGTAATCTAAACCGGTCTTCCTCTGAGGTAAGAACAGCAACAAGGTCGTGCGCATTTAAATTAGCGCGAAGTGTTTTTAATGCGCCCTCGTTCCAATTTGCAGCAAAGTCGCCGCTTATATCACCATGCGTACGCATGTTATCTGGTAAAAAGTGTTTAAGCTCTTCAAGCGCTAAATTGCTCAACGTAGCATTAATTTGGCCCAAGTTTTTAGTTTGCGCAAGGGTGTTAATACATAGCTCACTTTTGTTTGATCGCCAACAATGCGCACTCACATCAAAATCGCTGGTTTGGGTATTAAACATCACCGCAATTTTTTTACTATTACTAAAGCTGAGTTTTTTATCACTTAGCGTTATATTACTGAGCGAGCCATTCCACACGTCATTATTGAGCTTACCGGTTACTTCAAGTTCAGCAGCGCCTTGCTCTGCATCTATGGCGGCAACCAGCTGATGGTCGGTTTTATCGCCAGTGGCAGTTAGCTCAACACTATTAATTACCTGATCAGCAACCATTGCTGAGCCTACGTTTAAGCTCACATCGGTTTGCCAATCTGCGGCTGTATCGAGCTGACCTTTAAGGGCGAGTTTATTAACGTTTATGTCGTTATAAATAAAGTTATCGAGTAATAACGATAAATCAACGGCGGGGGTTAAACGGGGTCCTCTAACTTTTAAATCGGCCTTACCGTTTGCAACAAATGGCAGATTAGTTTGCTCATTTCCTGTCAGTGTTACTTTTCCGTCAACCTGCCAAGTGTCGTCAACTTGCCCGCTCAAGGTTAATTTATTGGCACCGCTACTTAAATACAGGCTGTCTATGTTGGCTTTTAGCGTATTGTTAAGTGTAAAGTTTGAGGCAAATTCAAGCGGTGTTTGGTTCAGTGTACCTGCAAGTTGTGTATTATCCATTTGCAAGTGCCAGTTTTGCCCTTCGCTGTTAAAGCGCCCTTCTAGCTGGCCAGAAATATTACTTGTAAGCGCATCTGTTAAGTATTGTGCTTTTAAGCTATTTAACGAACCGGTAAAGTCGGCTTGTATGCCCTTTTGCCAATTAACATTACCTTTAAATATTGCACTACTGTCGTTTGCTTTTAGGCTTAAGGTACTTAGCTGCGCTTGGCTAAGCGAGCCGTTTAATTGCGTGTTTAATACTACAGCTGGATAGGCACCTAATTGGCTATGCGCTTTTAAACTTAGCGTGTAATCATCCGCATTACCCGAGGCTGATAAATCAACATTATTTACTTTTAGCTCGTTACTTTGAGCGTCGATCAACCATTGCTCAACTTTACCGGTAAGTTCAAACGGATAATTTTTTTGTTTTAAATTAGCCGTTGCCGTTAGATTTAATGGGTACTGACCAGTCGTGTGTAAATTTATATTTAAATCAGATAGGTCACCACTTAACGCTAAATTCGCTTGGTGCAAGTCACTGTTTAGCGCTACTTTAGCGTTTAATGGTAAGTTACCTGCAAGCTCACTAGTTAACTCTGTATTTAGTTGCCATTGTTGGTACTGCGCGCTAAGCGTTTGTAAGTTAACTTTTTCATCTTCTACATTTAATACAAGCGCTATATTTTCGATTGTGTGAGTTTGCTCACCTTGCTCAATATCTACCTTTTTAACGTCAAACTGCTCTACCCGTAAATTAAGGGGCGATGTAAATTCTATATCTGGTAACGCAGGCAGCGCTGTTAGCGCCTGGCCTTGATTAGCCGTTGCTTGATTAGATGAGGCGGGTTGCTCTTTAAGCTTTACCAATACATCACTAATAGTTAGGCTTTTTAGTGCTAAGGTTGCATCTTCAGCTTTCGCTGCAAGGGTAAAGTTATTTACGGTTACATCAGCACTGGAATGATTTAATACAAATTCGTTTATTGCTACATTTTTAACGGCAATATTAAAGGGAAACGTAATTTTAGCTAATGGCTCTGAGGTGCTCTGTTGCGTGGCTTCGGGTGCATTGCCAAGGGCAAGTTTGATTGACCGCGCACTTACATTTTCAATACATAGGCCATCGCACTGCCACCAAAATAAATCTATTTTAAGCTGCTGCGCTTTAAAATCTGTACTTTGGTTTTTAAAGCTCACATTAAACGGGTTGTTATATAAAAAACGCCCTTTTTTAATCTCGATATGTAAGCCGTCCACCATTTTATTGGCACTATAAGCAATAAATTGATTACCGGGCGCAGTAAATAACAAACAAAATATAATAACGGCAAGCGTGATTAAAACGCCGATGACGGCGGCGGATATTTTTTTAAATACTGACATTAAATTTCTGGCCCTATGGTAATGCTTAAACGTGTGCTTTTACTTTCTTTAGTAAGCCCCCATGCATGGTCTACTTTTACAGGGCCAATGGGTGTTAAATAACGAAAGCCAAAGCCTGCGCCCACTTCAAAGTCGTCCGAAAAGTCATTTGTGGCAGTACCGCCATCAACAAATAAAGCTGCACGCCAATTTTGTGCAAATTGGTAATTGTATTCAATAGTACTGGTTAGTAAGTATTTACCACCGATTAAATCACCGTCTTCATCTTCAGGAGAAATAGACTGATAAGCAAAACCACGTACACTTTGGTCACCACCGGCATAAAAGCGCAGCGAGTAAGGTACGTTTTCAATATTATCGACCAGCATGGCGCCCACGTTCGCTTTTAAAAAAACTAAGTGTTTATCTAAATAGGTTCGCAGCCACGCATGCTGCAGCTGCACCCGCACTAAGTTGGTGGTTGAAAGTACATCATCTAAACCAAACTCAGCCGAAATTAGCCACTGCTCACCCCAATAAGGCGTTGTGCCTCCTTTTGACTTTTTGCGGGCATAGCTAATACCGGGCATAAGCATTTCGGTGCTTTCTTCTGGTTCATCACCAATGCGGTATGTTTCTTGGTCTCGACGTAAAAAGGCCGTGCGTACCCATTTATCTTCAGTTAACCATTGGCGTTGCAGTTGGCCGGTCAGTATTTCACTGTATATGTCATCGGCAAGTTCATCTTCTAACTTGTAACCCACTGATAAACGCCATAAATCGTCGTTAGGGTCATCTACCGGAATGGTGTACGCCATAGAAATATCTTGCTGTTTCTCAGCTACATTTAAATTGCTTTCCAGATAATGCCCATCTTCTGTGATCCAGGGTTTACTCCATTTAAAACGCACTTTCGGCCCCAGCTCGGTATTAAAGCCACCGCCTACTTCGTAGCTATTAGCAGGTTTGTGTAGCACATCAATATTTATAGGCACTTGTCCGTTGGCTCTTGCTGGTATATCGGCATAAATACGCACGCTTGCAAAATACGGTGTGCTTGAGAGCTCAAGGTTATAATCGGCAATTTGTGTGGCTTTATAAGCTTGCCCTTGGGTAAAAGGTGCAAGTGAACGAATGTATTTTTCTGCGGGGGTTTCGCTGGCAATGGTTATATTGCCATACGTGTAGCGCACGCCGGTATCTATATTAAATGTAATAACGGCACTGTTTTTTTGCACTGATACCGCAAGCTTTCGGGCTGGCCATTTAGCATCAAAATAGCCTAGCTCTAATAGCATTGACTCTATTTTTTTATGAGCTGAGTCGTACCTGCCATGATTAAGAACATCGCCCTGGGTTAAATTTAAGTTTTTAATAACGTTTTGTAATTGCGAGTCGTTTTTACCCTCACCATTAAGCGTTATATTAATAGCTTCTATGCGCGTTGCAGGGCCGCGCTCTACTTTAACGATAAGCTCTTTGTCGTCTTTATCAAACTCAATGTCTACCGTTGGGTTGTAATACCCCAGCGCTTTAATACTGCTTTGCACTTGCTTTTTAGCATAGCGGCGCAAGGTTCTGGTGGGTTTTTCGCCAACCAGTTGTTTTAAATAGAGCTCAACGTTACTTTCTAACTCGCCACTAATCCCTTTAATTTCGTAATCTTCAATTACCCTTTGCTCAGCGCTGGCTTGAGTGCTTATAAAAAAAGCTAAAAAAAACACAAAACGTAATAACTGTTTGAACAAGTAAATATCCTTACTTTTTATTCTTTAAAATTTAACCACCAATGAGTTGCATACTACCATAGCCATAATGAGCAACACATTAACTTAATGGTAATCTTGCACCAAATTTCACTCCCCTTTAAAGCCTATAAAGTTAAAATTAATACGCTTTAAAGCAATATTTTGGTTACAATAGTGGCTACGAATACAAAATTAATTTTAAATGAGTTTTTAATGCAATTCCCTGATGATGATAACGGCCAACTTTTAGCCGAAATAGCCGCTGCTGGCGTTGATTTAAGCAAAATGCACCAAATCGATTTTTTCATTTTATTTGAACAACAAGCTGATGCTGAAAAATTTGCCAAAGAAATAATCTCTGATGCATTAGTACAAAGCGCAAACGTTGAAAAATGTAAAGACACTGGCGTGTGGGAAGTGATTACTCATGTACAAATGGTGCCAGAGCACACATTGCTTGGCCAAGCAGAGCAATACCTTGAAAGTATTGCTAATAGTTATAATGGCTATGGCGATGGCTGGGGTTTAATGGACGAAGACGCCGCTTAACAAAAATCAGTTAAGCTTAACCGCTTAACTGATTAGCTTTTCTAAAGTTGCCAGAGTAATCAAATAATTTATCAGATACCTTCCAGCCATACTTTTTACTTTTACGCGCGATAACAAAATCGGGGGGCACTAAATCAAACTGTGCCTTTATAACCTGCTCAGCACTTTTAAATTCGACAGGCGCTTGCCCCTGCCCTAGGCGTTTACCAAACTGTTTATTAAAAATATACTGCCCGCCTTTACTGGCAAGGTTATAGACCTCATCGCAACTTGCACCATCTTCATCAAAGTAGGTTATTTTAATTAAGTCATCTTTAAGTTTTACCACTGATAACCCACTACAGCGCAGTACTAACGCATCTTTTAAATTAAGGGCGTTACGTAGCTTGTCGTCGGGGTCGGCCATTACTGCGCCGCAATCATGGCATTTACGAGCTGCTATATCGTTTTGAGCGCCGCATTGTTCGCACTCTTTAAACCTAAACCGATAATCGCATTGCTCTTTATGGCCTTCGTCCTCTTCTAATAAACCTTGGCAGCGCCTGCCAAAATGTTCAACTACTTTGCCATCAGCATCGGTTTTTCCCCAAAAAATATTTGCAAACCCACACCCAGGGCAAAGCACTTGAACGGGCTCATTATCGCTATCACCTTTTTTATCGCCCACCTCAGGGTGAAATAAATCAAAGCCGTTGCCTGCGTAATCTATAACTAAGCAGTCTGTTTTTCCTTCATTTAGCCTAAGCCCACGGCCAACAATTTGTTGGTATAAGCTAACCGATTCGGTGGGACGTAAAATAGCAATAAAATCGACATGCGGCGCATCAAATCCGGTGGTTAAAACAGAAATATTAACGAGGTATTTTATGTTTTTTTGTTTAAATTGATTTATTAATTTATCGCGCTCTGCATTGGGGGTATCGCCAGTTATAAGGGCACTTTGCTCTGCGGGTAAATAAGTTAAAATTTCTTGCGCGTGCATAACCGTTGCCGCAAATATCATCACGCCTTGGCGGGTTTCGCTGCATTGTATTACCTGCTTCAGTATAGCTTGCGTTGCGCGCTCACTATTTTTTAAAAGCGCATTCATGTCATCAGTCGTATATTGACCAAACGCATTAGTAGCCAAGGACGAAAAATCATAATGACTAATTGCCGCGTCCACTTCATTTGGCGGCGTTAAGTAATTATGTTTGATCATATACCTGAGCGGTAATTCAAATATACAGTTTTTAAATGGACTTTCTTTATTACCTTTTACAAAACCATGGTAATGATGATGGTATATCCACCCCATTCCTAATCTATAAGGTGTGGCCGTTAAACCCAATACTTTTAACTGAGGATTATATTCTTTGAGCGTATTTATAACCTTTCCATATTGGCTTTTTTTATCACCATTTACTCTGTGGCACTCATCAATAATAAGCAAAGAATAATGCTCATTTAATTTATTTAAATTACGCGATAAAGACTGAACACTGGCAAAGGTAACTTGGTGGCTGAGTGATTTTTCTTTTAACCCTGCTGAAAATATACTCGCTTCTAAACCAAAACTTTTATATTTTTGTGCGTTTTGTTCTACCAACTCTTTAACATGTGCAAGCACCAAAATTTTTTGCTTAGCAATACGCGCAAGCTCTGCAATAACAAGGCTTTTACCCGCACCGGTAGGCAGTACAATCACGGCAGGATCATTTGTTTTTCGAAAATGTAAAACAGTGCGCTCTACGGCCTCTTGCTGATACGGCCTTAATTTATAGCTCATGAAAATAGTAAATAGAATAACCAGAAATGCAGTTTAACAAATACTAAGCGACTGCGGGGAGTTTAAGGTAAGTTTTGGCCAATTAAATCTAGCGTACAAAGCGTAAGCCTTAGCCTAAGTTTAGTTATTAAGTTATACGCCATTAAAAAGAGAAGCCGTAGCTTCTCTGTTACTTTATTAAGCTAGGTGCTTTTGTAAATCAACACCTTCAAACGCTTTAGGGCGACGACCACGACCGGTCCATTCAATCACTTCGCCATCTACTTCAATACGATACTTAGCTTTTACTTTAGTACGTTTATCTGCAGTACCGTCTTGTAAATCTTCTAACGTAAGTCCTTTTTCTTTTAAAAGATCCAACACTTCCTGTTTAGCTTGTAGCTGCTCAGTATATTTTGCAATCGCATCAGTGATTAATTGTTGTGCTTTTTCTAGCTCAGTTAATGATGCTGTTTTAATAAAAGATCGAACTTCTTTCATTTATATCTCGCTAAATTATAGGGTTAGATTTTAATTCCTTTTTAGTATAAGCCTAAAATAGAAAATAGGCTACGAGAAGAAAGTATTAGCTACTTTTTAGAGTTTAAAAAAAAGCCGTGATTAAAATCACGGCTTTAACATTTAATAACTAATTAAAACTTAGTAGTTAGACTTAATTGTAAGTATCTACCAGTTACATCATATGCTTCAGAAACTGTATTAATACCTGTACCACCGCTAGAAGAGCTTTGGTTAGCAACTGGTGGTTGCTTATCAAATAAGTTACGAACAGTTAATGTCACATTTGTACTATCAGAGAAGCTATAGCCCGCTGAAATATCGTGATAAACAACTGATGGGAATTCGTTATACTTCTCTAGAGGAGTAAAGTCTGTGTAGTTGAAGTTACCTCCATCAACACTATCCTTTGAACGATCCCAGTAACGCATACGCCACGAAAGGTTTAAATCTTCTAGGCCGTAGCTTAAGTTAAGATTAGCTCTGTTATCTGGTGTGAATACTTGACCGGCTTTTTCAACTGTTTCACCACTTATGATTCCTGTTTCATCATATTTTATCAGGTGATTCCAAATCAGATTTGCACCAAATTCACCATGCTCAGTATCAATCTTGTACGCTAATTCAATATCTACACCAGCAGTTTCAATATTATTTTCGTTACTTGTTCCTGAGTTAACTTCAACTAAAGCACCATTTTGGTCACGTAAAGAATTTCCACCACAAGTTGAATCAAAGTCAGCAGCACTTACATCAAAACAACGATTTAGTACTGTAGTACGGCTTGTCGTTGAAATAGCATCTTCCACAGAGATATCATAGTAATCAACTGTTAAAGCAAACTCTTCAGTTGCTTGCCACACAACACCTAAGCTATATGTGTCTGCAGTTTCTTCTTGAACTTCTTCATTACCACCAATGAAACCACCAGTGCTTTGTGCTTCTGTTTGTGTTAATTCAAACGAGCCATTTGCAGCAACGCGAGCTGCAATCTCAGGAATTGATAAACAGTTCTGAGCTACATTACCTGTCGAAGAAGCCGTTACACCGCTACATGGATCAGTAACATTAGCAAAAGTTTCGCCTCTTCCACCAAATAAATCAGCAATGTTTGGTGTACGTATAGCTGTTGCTGCTGAAGCTCTAAATTTCAATGTATCAATTGGTGAATATTGAATACCCGCATTCCATGTTGTTTGACCACCAACAATTTCGTGATCTGAATAGCGAGCAGCTAAGTCAAGCTCAAGATTATCTAAAATAGGTAATATTGTTTCTACATAGTAATCGTTAGAGTAGTAACTACCATCAGTTGGTAGTGAGCGGTTAGTACTTGACGCACCAGTTTGGGCTAAATCACCAGGGTTAAAGAAACCACTTTCTAGGCGATGTTCAGCCCCCATAGCTACCCCAATTCGACCGCCTGCAAGTTCAACAGGTAACTCACCAACTAAAGAAGCTGAAACTATAAATTGCTCCGTTTGGCCAGCAATTTTGGCAGGTACTTTAACGTAATCAACAGCCTCTGCTGAAACAGAACCCTCACCAAATAAATTTAAAGGTACACAACCTTGTAAAACAGCTAAATCATTTGCACATTGAAGTGAACCATCGTCGTTTTGCACTACATCAAAAGCTTGTGCTGCTCTTTCAATGTTAACTTGGCCACCACTGTCTTGACGTTGATCCGTTTTACCCCAAGATACATAAGTATTTAATGACCAGTCATCATTGATCATCCAATCTATACCAGTTGCAATTCGAACAGTATCACGCTCTAAATCAGTAGAACGAGCACCGAACTCAACCATACGGCGAACTAGCTCAGGAATGTTATCATCTAGTCCATAACCGTCATTAAGGAGATTTTCACGAAGTAACTCCGGAACCATAGGATTACTTAGCTTTATCCCACCTTCTCCGCCACGCTCTGGTAAGAATACATCATTAGTAGAAAATGGTGTTGGCTCAATAGTCGAGTTATAAGTTTTTGATGAATTCCAGTTCATTTCAGCAAAAAATTCAACTTCATCATTAATTTCTTGCTTGATGTTAAGGGCAGCGTACTTTCTTTCAAGAGGCGTGACAAGCTGTCGATAATCCGCTCTGTTAAACGCATCACCACCTTCAAGCCCTGTATAAGGGGTGCCATCAGCATTATATGAGCCTACTCTACCTTGAGGAGTATACGAAGAGAATACCTTCCCTACATACTCGTTACCATTTTCATCAAGTAGTATCGCTTCATCAAACTCAGAAAATGCACGGTCAGAAGGCTTCAGTCCTTTGTCATCATCATAACCAATAGCAACGGTTACGTTACCAGAATCCCATCTGTTACCGGCGGTCAAGTTTAGCGAGTACTTTTCGCGATCACCTTCGCCTGATATACCAGTTTGAGCATTAACTTCCACACCCTCTACGTTGTCCCGAGTGATAATATTTACTACACCGGCTACAGCATCTGTACCATATATAGCCGAAGAAGCACTTTTTAAGATTTCGATACGCTCAATCATTGAGGCAGGAATGGCATTTAAATCAACGGCATAACCACTTGAAGGCGAACGGCCAGATACAAAACGTCGGCCGTTAACCAATACTAAAGTGCGCGCTTCACCTAAGTTTCTCAGTGAAGTTGTGTTTAAACCTACGCCAGAAGTACTGAATGAAGAGTTAGATTGATCTGCACCAGCAATAGCAACAGGTGATTGGTTTAAAACGTCAGCTACGTTCAATGCACCCATTTGCTCTATATCAGTTCTACCGATGATAGTCACAGGTACTGGTGTCTCTACGTCTGTACGCTTAATACGTGAACCAGTTACTTGAATACGTTCTACTTTAGCAACACCCTCTTCTGCAGCAAATGAACTTGCTGAAAACGCAGCTGCAGATGCTGCACCAAAAGCAATTGCTAAGCGCACTGCTTTTGAAACTTGATTATTTAACATGTGATTCTCCCTGAAAGAATTTTATTTATATATTTATTATTTTAGCTATTAAATGAATAGCATAAGAAGTGAAAGCATCGCTTCTTTTGTAAATGTTATTATCAATATATAAACATAGTCAACACATTAAAAACCAATAATTCACACCACTTTAAATATAATTAACTAGAGTTTATTTCAATAAAAGGGACAAACAATTAAATTTAAATATACCAAAAATCGGAACGATGTATTTTTAGGCATAAAGTCCAAAATAAATTTATTTATTAATATTTTTAAAAGTATTAACAAGATAATTTAAAATTTATAAATGACAATGTGATTGAAATATTGTTTAACAAGTCGCGACAAAGCTAGAAGGGGTGGGTTATGCAGCTCATACGGCCTATGAAATACCATCAAAGCTGCTAGGTTATTAATGCACAGAACACATTTGAGTGATGGAGCTATCTATTTGCGTCCCTTGTAAAGCGTTCCAATATATTCATTATTAGAGTCAACTAAAGCCTCTTTAGATATTCTATTGCCTAATAACAACTGGCTAATTTTCTGTGAATTTAACGCCGCTTGCTTTAAGTCATTTAGCCTAAAGGTCAGCCCCTCAAGCTCTTGAGTAAATAATTGATAGGCGCGTTCTAAATCTATTTTTCTATTATTCAAAATAAACTGAAAAAAGTCAGGATACCGTGTTCCATTAACTGCGTGTGGATGTACTTCCCTTTCAAGCTGGATAAGGTTATTTATTGTTTTTATCAAGTTATTTACCTGAGCATTATCACCTTTTGTTAACTCATCAATTAGCTGCTTTAAGGGGGTTAACAAGTCGCTACGTACGCGAACAGCAGACTCCAGTATAAGCACATTTGGTTTAACTATATCTGAGTCTATTTCATGGCAAACAATTTGATATAACCCACCTGGTTTTAATACCCTAAATAATTCAGGAATACTTTTTGAAAGTTCACTGTATTCAATTGCAAATTGAGCCACTATCGCATCAAATTCATTATTTTCAAAAGGTAAGGACTCTGCACTTACATCTGATAAAATACTAGAGTCGGGCACGCCTGTAACGCTCTTTGCCACTGTTGCTTTATCAATACCAATAAAGCTCAGCTGATCTTTACTACTATCGTGTATAAGCTGTATCAGTGCACCATTGCCTGTGCCTATGTCTAGTATTTTACACTGTGGACTAAGCTCAGTAGCAAAACTTGTCCAGCTCTGCTTTAGCTTGCCTGTATAGTTTTTCTTAATATCCTGCCCAAATGAAGTTAAATACCCTTGAGACCAATAGTCACTCCAATAATTTTCCATAAAAAATCCCCATAAAAAAAGGGCTGAATAAATTCAGCCCTATATATCAACCTGTTTCTAATTAATATTAGAAGCTAATTGAGTAGTTTACACGGTAATCACGACCAAAGTTGTTGTAAAGGTCTTGGTTATCCCATGTACCAGCTGAAGAAAGAACTGGGTCTTCGTCAGTTAAGTTACTTACAGTAAATGTTACAGCGCCGTAAGGACCTGCATTGTAGCTGTAAGTTAAGTTATGGATTAACCAGCTGTCTAAATCACCTGATTGCTCGTAGAAACCATCGCCATCTTCATCAACTTCAGTTTCAGACGTGCTTGCTGTGTAAGTAGAGTTCCAAGATACTGTATGATCATCAAGTGACCAAGAAATTGTTGCTACTGACTTAAGATCAGGTTGGCCAGACCAACCAGCAGTGTCTTGTACAACACCACCCACTTCAGAATCGTACGAAAGTGTTACACTGTTAACATTGTTAAAGCGGAAGTCACCAAAATCAGTCTCTACGTTTGCATTAATAGTGAAGTCAAAACCTTCGATTTCAAAACCAGCACCGTTAAAGTAAGAAGTACCTGCTTCGATTAGCGTACCTGAAGCAGAGCGCTTAAGGTAGAAAGTTTCATCAGACGTATCTGTATCAACACCTACTGCAGTGATTAGGCCAGCAGCCTCATCAGATAATAAGCCCTGTAGAGATTTAGACTGAATAACGTTATCAATAGAAAGTTGGAAGTAATCTAACTTAAAGCTTAAGTTATCGTTTACATCCCATGCCACACCTAAGTTGATGTAATCTGAAGTCTCAGCTTCAAGTTCTGAGTTCTGAGTATAGTATGTGTTGTACTGACGTGATGTAGTAGAACCGTTATTATAATCGATTGCAGATTCAGCAGAGAATGTACGTGCTGCATTAAGTAAATCTAGACCTGGCGCGCGGAACGACTCAGAGTATGAACCACGAATCACTACGTTATCAGCAACCTGCCAGCGAGCAGATACTGCTGGAGCAACGTTGTCACCAAAGTCAGAGTAATCATCGTAACGAGCTTTTAAGTTCACTTCTACTGTATCAGAAACTGGTAGTACTGATTCGAAGAAAACAGCTGTCACATCACGGTCACCCATTGAAGAGTTACCTGCAGAGCCACCGATTAAGCCAGCTTCAGATTGACCATCGTAAATATCTTCGTAAGTTTGTTCAAAATATTCAACACCTACATAGTGAGCAACAGCACCACCTGGTAGTTCAAATAAGTCAAAACCTAAACCAGCAAAGTATTGGTCAAAAGTAGAGCCTGAGTTTTGTAACGTAGTCGACTTCATGTTGGCAATGCCTTCATCAGAGCCTAAATCGATATCGTTAGCTTCGTTGTATGCTAAACCACTGTAAGAAAGGTAGTACTCACCTACAGATTTGTTATCTGCTTTATTGTGGTGGTAGTAAACTTCCCAAGAAGCGTTGTTCCAATCTAAGTCACCACGTAAACCAGCTGTTAAATCTTGGTTGTAATCATCTACGTTACCATCACGTGTACCAATACCTACCCAACGGAATAAACCATATGCACCGTCTTCACCGTATGGGTTATGCGGGTTATCAGCTGCCATGTTTTCCCATGCTGCAGCCGGTGGAGCGTAACGACCAAATGAAGAGTTTTGTACAAACATTGTTTGAGCAAAGAACTCTATGTCGTCTGTTAGCTCGTAGTTAGCACTAACATATAATGTGTTACGGTCAATTGATGCTGTGTTGTAAGATACATTAGCGAATGCATACATACAGTACTCAGAACCTGGGCCCCAATCTTCGTTTGCATCAACGCGGCGGAAAGTATCTTCACCGTATTCAGAGATTAAATCATCACATAAAAGTGAAGCTGACGCTGTAGCAAAATCTGGAGAAAGTACAGTAGCGCCAAAGTATGACCAACCTACAGTATCTGCAGTGTAAGCTTCAATGTCGCCATCACCGTCTAAATCACCAAGCTGAGCTTTAGTGTAGTCACGGTCAGCATCTGAAATACCTTTACGAGATTGGTGATCGAAAGAGAATGTAATGTTACCTTTATCGTTTGAAACACCACCAACTACAGAAAATTCAGTTGAAGTAGTGCCTTCATCTTGGTCACGGTGACCCGCGCCAATGTTGAAAGTTAAACCTTCAAAGTTCTCTTTCATAATTACGTTAACAACACCTGCCATTGCATCAGAACCATAAATAGAAGATGCACCTTCAGTCATGATATCGATACGTTCAACAGCAGCCATTGGAATAGCATTAAGGTTAGCAGAAGCACCACCTAATGTTGGTGAACCTGGGAAACGGCGGCCATTTAAAAGTACTAAAGTACGACGTGAGCCAGCACCACGTAAATTGATAGTTGCTTGAGATTGTGCTGAGCTACCAGAACGCTCTGAGAACGAACCGAATGAGTTTAATGAACTAGAACGTAGTGCATCTGCAACTGTGTAGTCACCTTCTAGCTTGATATCAGCAGAAGTAATAGATACTACCGGAGAAGCACCCTCTAAATCTGTACGTTTGATACGTGAACCAGTTACTTGGATGCGTTCTACTTTCTCTGCAGACTCTTCTTCTGCAGCAAATGAACTTGACGAAAATGCAGCTGTTGATACTGCACCAAACGCAATCGCTAAGCGAACTGCCTTTGAAACTTTATTATTTAACATTTGATTCTCCCTGGGTCACCACTTGTTAGAAGCGACTATTATTTAATTATTTTTTGTTGTCACAGTTTGTTAACAGCGACTAAACCAAATACTAAACAAAAAATATCTAAAAGCCAACTACTGTTAACCAAATATTAATTAAAAAAGGTTTTTTTATTGTTTTTTAGCTTAGATGAGGAATAGCTGTACAAAAATAAAGCTAAAGCGTGGGTTATGTAATCAAAAATTGCATTAATAGGTACAAATTAGAATAGTTCGAACTGTTTTAGCTCGAAACTGTTTACGTTAACGTTAACAAATTGCGTAACCATTTCTAATAGAGGTACAATTTGTTTGTCTATATACAATGGGTAGTCGTAGCTATGCAGCCCTTGATACAGCTCAACACCGTGGGTTGTGTAAACAAATGTAACAAATTCACCTCTTTTTAGCGTAAATTCACTATTTTGTTTCTGAAATTTTTTTACTGCTTGTACATGAGGAGGGATATTTTTTTGATAGTCGGTTAAGTTTTGACCTAAACGTTTTTTAAAAACCAGCAAATGATCAAATTCGCCGCGTAAAAGTTTACTAATGTAATCGTTTACAAGGTCATTTATTTGCTCTGGTTGATCAAAAAGGAGGGTAAATAAATCAAATTGAAACTGTTGAGCCAGTTTAGTCCAGTCACTTCTTACGGTTTCTAAGCCTTTAAAAACCAATTTTGATTCATCCGGCTTTATTAACTGCCCCACATAGCGTTTTTTAGACCCCACGCTTTTACCTCTTATGGTGGGTAAAAAGAATGGGCTGTAAAGCGATTCAAACTCTATTTCTAAATGGCTAGTTAAATTATGTTTAGCGTGTATGTTTTGCTGCCACAATGTGTTTATGTGTTTAGCTAACTGTTTACCTATTTTATTACAGGCCTCAACACTTAAATCATCCGTTAGTTTTACAAAGGTCGAATCTGTATCTCCGTAAATAACACTGTAACCTTGCTCTTCAATCCACTTTTTAGTTTGCAGCATTATCTCATGACCACGCAAAGTAATAGAGCTTGAGAGTCGAGGGTCATAAAAACGACAGCCTTGTGAGCCTAATACACCATATAAACTGTTCATTATTATTTTAATCGCTTGGGATAGCATTAAATCGTGATTATCTTTTGCCCGCTGGCGCTGTAGCGCTAGGCTTTTTATAAGCGCTGGTAAATGGTGCTGCTCTCTTGAAAATAATGCGTTATTAAACCCTTCAATACTGTTTTCAGGGTTTTCAATCCCTTCTATTAGTCCAAGCGGGTCTATATGAAAGGTTTGCATAATACTGGGGTACAGGCTTTTAAAATCAAGCACTATGACATTTTTATACAGCCCCGGTACCGACTCCATAACATAACCACCTGGGCTTTCGAACGTCAGCCCATGGTCGCCCATATTAGGTGCTACATAACCGCTGCGATGTAATAAAGGCAAATACATGTTTACAAAAGCCGCCACTGAGCCGCCGCGTTTTTCCAGCTCAAGGCCTGTTAATTGTGTGCGAATAACAGCAAAATCGAGAAGTTTTAGCTTATCGAAGATTTTATTAACGAGTATGCAGTCTTGGCGATTGTAGTTAGCAAGCGCGATTTTATCTTCATTAAATTGACGAATAATTTCTTGTAAGCTGTTACTAGATTCAATTAATTTAGACTCACCTAAAATTTCTTTAGCTACATTAGCAAGTGAAAAAGTTTCAAAACTATAAGTGGCATTTTTTAGAGTATCAATGCCATCAATTACACAGCGCCCGGGAATAGAAACCCGTGTAAAATGGCCTTTTCGAACATATAAAGGAAGGTTTCCTCTTCCTAGTAATAGTTTTACCCCAAGTGCCACAGAGCGCTCATAAATAACTGCAAAATCAAACTCAATAACATTCCACCCAATAATAATATCTGGGTCGCACTGCTTAATAAGTGTTACAAGTTGCTGTAATAGTGCAACCTCGTCTGCGCACCATATAATAGTATAACCAATCACTGGGTCGTGATGCTCAGGCTCTCCAATCATGATTACGCAATCTAAACCACAGCCTACCAAGCCAATAGAAAACAACACCCCACTTTCATTGCACTCTATATCAAGTGACAACTTAGAAAGCACAGGCGTATAGTCAGCGTTGGTTTTTAATTTAGCATCTAAAATTTCAGTGTAATGTGCATGATCCACTCGTTTACCCGTGATCCACGCCCCGCCTTTAATAAAGCGCTCCATTAAATAACGCTCAATGGGCCTTATATCATCTTCATAAAGTGTAATACCGCGACTTTTTAACGCTTTGCTCGCGCTATAAAAGTGTTTGAGTGAGTAAAAGTAACAGCCACACATATCTTGCTGCTGAAAATTTTTAAGTGAAAGAGGTTTAATTAAAAAGTTTAGTGATTCGGCAGATAAAATAGCTTGAGCTGCTTTTGTATCTGAGTTTTTTATAAAAAATAGTGCGGTTTCATTCTCAGAAATTGTCTTTATTGGTCCATTATCGGTAGCAAACCAAATTTCATATTGTAAACCCTGAGCGCTATCGTGCGCTTGTGCAGAAAGTACAAAACCAGATGTTAAATACACTATCAATAAACCTTACTTATATTTTGTTTTTCTACTTTAGGGCCATGAACGTTAAGGATTGAAAATTGTTCAACCTCAAAATATAAACAGGCCATAATAGGGAGTAATTTATAAACTTAAAAAATTGCCGCATTAATTTACTAAATTAATTTCATCCTTGCTTGTAGTTACACGGTTATAACTCTAAAATCCATACACTGTAATTATATACATATTTTAGGTTTATCTCCCCATGCTTTCTGACCAACTAAAAAAAACAATTAGGCAAGTACACCAGCATGTGGCTAGTAACCTTACTGATTACCGCCCACGCAGTAGCCAAAACTACCTTGTTGCCGAAATAGCAAAAACACTGGCTGGCGAATACCATAAAAAACAGCGAATATGTGTTATTGAGGCTGGCACAGGGACTGGTAAATCGCTTGCTTATTGTTTGGGCGGGTTACCGCTAGCCCTTGCTCAAAAAAAGAAGCTGGTTATTTCTACTGCAACCGTGGCCCTGCAAGAGCAATTAATAGCAAAAGAGCTGCCTTTTTTTAAAAAACACTCAGGGCTCGACTTTAAGTTTGACCTAGTAAAAGGTAGGCAACGCTATATATGTGCCCATAAATTACATAACGCTGTTAATGGCGATAGCCAAACGCAAATGGAGTTTATGCCCACACTTACCTCGCCGCTAAGTGATATGGAAACTAAATGCTTAAAAGGCCTTTACGATGCCTATGTAAATAAAAAATGGCAAGGCGACAGAGATAGTTGGGCCGACACCATACCCGATAGAGTGTGGAACTTAATCGCATGCGATAAACACGCTTGCCAACGCCAAATGAAAGCCCATCAAACCTGCCCGTTTCAGCTTGCTCGTAATCAGCTTATGCAAATGGATGTGCTTGTTATTAACCATTCACTGCTACTGGCAGATTTGGATTTAGGGGGCGGTAAAATTTTACCCGAACCTGATAACACCATTTATGTAATAGATGAAGCGCACCACCTTGCACATATTACCCGCGACTTTTCATCGGCAGCGGCCACTATTAAAGGCACCATTGATTGGCTAGATAAGCTCACCAAATTTAGTGGCAAAATGTCTAAGGTATTAGTGGGTCAAAAGGCCATTGGTCAAAATTTCAAATTGTGCGATAGCATTAACGATGCTAATAAAGACTTAAAAGTGGTGCGTGATATTCTCGATAATGCCGACTTTGAATACTCAAAAGACGATACATATCGTTTTGAGCATGGCGAAATACCAAAATCATTGCACAACAAAGCTAAAGATATAAGTGACGCCACTCTAGATGCACTGCGTTGTTTAAATAAAATGCACGATACCCTCACTCAAGATGTAAGCGATGGCGATATAAAACCCTACGTTGCCGACCCTGTCTTAGCCGAAAGCGGACACTATATAAACCGCTTAGAGCAATTAAATAAGCTGTGGTATAGCTATGCAAATAAAGGCGAAGGCACACCTCACGCAAGGTGGATCAAACGTTTAGAATATAAAAACCATCACGATCACCTATTAAGTGATTGCCCTATCGAAGTTGGCTACTACTTAAAAGACAAGCTATGGAATGAATGCGCAGGGGCGGTACTATGCTCGGCAACTTTAAGCGCTCTTGGTTCGTTTGACCACTTTGCCTATGAAAGCGGCTTAGCAAAAGAAGAAGGCGTTAAGTTTATTAAAGTGCCCTCACCTTTTGATTACCCTAAACAAGCAACCTTGCGTATTCCGGTAAGTAAAATTGAGCCAACCGACAAAGCATTTAGTGACCATATAGCGCAAACCTTGCCTGAGTACTTAAACACAAAAAAAGCTAATTTGGTGTTGTTTGCATCGTACTGGCAAATGGACCATGTGGCTAAGTTTCTTAGAACAAAAGGTTTTAACTTATTAGTGCAAGGCGAAATGTCGCGCGAGGCATTATTAAAAAAACACACCCAAAATATTGATAGCGGTAAAGGTAGTATTTTATTTGGTACGCAAAGCCTCTCAGAAGGGCTTGATTTACCTGGTAAATATTTAGAAAACTTAATAATTACAAAAATACCGTTTGCAGTACCTACATCACCAATAGAAGAAGCCCAAGCCGAATTTGTACAAAGTAAAGGCGGTAATCCGTTTTTGTCTATTACGGTGCCCGATGCAGCAAAGAAATTGGTACAAAGCTGTGGTAGACTGCTGCGAAAAGAGAGCGATGAAGGCCGTATAACCATTCTCGATAGACGCTTAATTACCAAGCGCTACGGCAAAGCCATGCTCGACACCTTACCACCTTTTAAAAGACAAATAGATTATTAATGTTTGAACTTGCTTTAGATCCCACAACATTGGCAGTTTTATGTGCCGCGGCCCTTGCTGCTGGCTTTATTGATGCAATTGCCGGCGGCGGTGGCTTATTAACAGTCCCTGCACTACTCACCGCTGGCTTGCCACCGCATGTAACGCTTGGCACCAACAAGCTTGCGGCAAGCTTTGGCTCATTAACGGCCAGCTACACGTATTATAAAAAAAATCTATTTAGTCCTAAATTTTGGGCAAATTCCATTTTTGCTACAGCCATAGGCGCTGTGATTGGTACGTTAATAGTCGATCACTTAAGTATTGAATTTTTAAATAAGCTTTTGCCTATCATTATTATTATGGTGGCCTGTTATAGCTTGTTTGGTAGTTTAAGCACCACACAGGGCGATGATTTACCAAAAGTAACACCAATACTTAAACTAAAGCAGTGGTTACAGGGCTTAGCGTTAGGTTTTTTTGATGGCGTAGCAGGCCCAGGCGCCGGTACTTTTTGGACCGCATCTAATAGTTTATTTTATAAAATGAGCTTACTGCTTAACTGTGGTTTAGCCCGCTCAATGAACTTTGTATCTAATTTTATATCACTTATTACCTTTGTGGCACTTGGTCATGTAAACTTTTTATTAGGCCTTATCATGGGCTTTTTTATTATGTTAGGTGCTTGGATTGGTGCTCACTCAGCCATTCGCTTTGGCGGTAAGTTTATTCGCCCTGTTTTTAACACTATGGTTATACTGCTAGCATTAAAACTGATTTACGAGGCTTATTTGTAAATGCAAACCCACGCGTTAGATAAATTACGCCAACAAGTTGCTACGCTTAAACAACAAGCTGAGCAATTTGATAGCGCAAAGTTGTTTTCTAAAAACCGCTATATGCAGGCGCAGCCTAGTTTATTTGACCGCGGCGTATTTAGTACTAAAAGCATGAACTTAACTGACTACGTAGCAGAAATTGAAGACGAAATTACCAGCTTACCACCCAGTGATCATCGCCATGCTTATGCTTATGCACTCGAGCGCATAGGTAATCAAGTACAAGCTGTATTTAGTGTTATTAAATCGACCCCCATCTGGGCAAAAGAAAACAAAAGCCAGTACAAACCTAGGCCAAAAAATACGGTTTATAAGCAAGCCGTAAAAAAAATAATGCAATCGTCGCACGAGCTATACGACGAGCTTAAACAAAACCACGAGTTTGAACGACGCTTAGTGTTAATGATTGAAGAGCGTAAACTACAAATGGAAAAAGCCAGCCCAGCGCAAGCGCAAAAACTTAATATGGAAATTTTAACCACGCATGCGCGTTTAGGCCGCTGCCGTAAAGCTATTTCGGCCACCGAAGATAAAATTCAACAAGTCGAAAAACAACAATTACGCTAATGCAGCTTTTTTACCACCCGCTTTACAGTGCTTTAACGCTTCCTGAGCGCCACCGTTTTCCTATTCAAAAATACCAAATGCTAAAAGCAGAAATAGAACGCTTAGGCTTTGGGACTACACAGTTTAATACACCAACCAAAGCAACGCCCGAGCAGCTTGCACTGTGCCATAGCCAAGGCTACATAAATGATTTTTTAAACGCCACGCTCAGTAATAAAGCAATTAAAAAAATGGGTTTCCCGTATTCATGCGAATTAGTAGATCGTACGCTACTTTCAGTCGGGGCCAGTATTCAAGGCAGCGAATACGCACTAAAATATGGTTTTAGCGCTAATTTAAGTGGTGGCTATCATCATGCATATAGCGATTACGGCAGTGGCTTTTGTATTTTTAACGACTTGGCTGTGGCTGGCGCGCATTTAATCAATACAAACCAAGCCGATACCGTATTAATATTTGATTGTGATGTACACCAAGGCGATGGCACGGCACAAGTTACGCAACATAATAACGCTATAATTACTTGCTCTATCCATTGCGAGCAAAATTTTCCGCGCCTAAAGCAACACTCCGATTACGACTTCGCCCTACCTGCCAACACATCAGATACCGAGTACTTAACAACGTTAAAACAAGCCCTCGAATTTTGCGTGCGTATTCATAACCCCGATATTATTTTATATAACGCAGGGGCTGATATTTACGAAAAAGACGAGCTAGGGTTATTTAACGTATCGCTTGAAGGGGTTTATGCGCGCGATCATTTTATTGTTAACTACTGCAAAGCCCATAACATCCCACTTATGTGCGCTTTAGGTGGCGGTTATCAACGTAATTTAAATGCGTTAATTAATGTTCATAAACAACTATTTAAAGCTGCTATCGATTTATTTTAGTGCTTAGTATACACTCAAATAAACGGACTCTATAAAAGGCGCTAGCACGATGCGACTGCACGACGACATACATAACTTTTACGAAAAAATTGTAGTTGAAGAAATCATTAAACGTAAACTAGATAAAGTTTACAGTGAAGATGTAATGGCCGATTTTTGTTGCACGGTACTTAATCAATTGCCGCCACGTTATATTAGATACGATGTAGATATGGCCTTTTATTTACCACAAAGTGAACGTATTCACATGGAAGAGCGCGTACAAACCGCTATTGATGTTGCTATTAGCCAAATTTCAAAAAAGAAAGATTTAGATGACCAGCCCACTTGATAACGCCCCTACACATGTAAAACTGGCAGTGGATTTAATTATGCTTTTGGAGCAGCACGAGGTTGCTCCAGAGGATGTATTAAAAGCGCTCGAAATTGTAAAAAGTGACTTTGAACAAAAACAAGCCACCGCTTAGCATTACTCTTTTGTTTGCACTTCGTATTTAGTCACAGTGCCATCGTGTTTGTTACAATCAATTTTAATCTCGCCAAACGTGCGTCTTGGGGTTGTTGAGCGACGGCACGTCATTTTTTGTGCTTTACTACCATATTGGCTTATGTACAACGCAACGGTTTCGTCTATTTTAAGCTGTTGCGCCGAAGTGGCCGCGTTATAAAAGGTATTGTATTGCGCCTGCCAACTTTCAACTCCAGCCTCTTTTGCAACGCCTAGCCACCCCATACCCATGTTAGTAGATTGTGTTAAGTACTGCCCTTTTAAAAACATAAACGACAATGTGTATTGCGCGCTTTTATAGCCAAGTGCTGCAGGGTCTTTTAGATACATAAAAGCTTGTTTATAATCACCTTTTTTATACGCTTTTATGCCATTGTACTCATGTTTTTTCATGGTTATATCATCGTATAAATTAATAGGCGTAGACCCACAACCACTTAATAAACCCACTCCCATAATTGCTGTGATCAGTAAATATCGGCTCATGACTATTCCTTTTTTATTATTTTTATATGCGAGTACCGAATCTGGCTTACAGTTAATGCAAAGCCTGTTACTCTGTAAATTAATTTGTATAATTAAAATACTATCATGAGCTTAACAAGTTTACTTCGGTTATTTTTTCTGGCTGCAATTTGGGGCGCGTCATTTTTATTTATGCGAATGGCAGCAAACAGCTTAGGCCCAGCGGTGTTAATAGAGTTTAGAGTTGGCTTTGCCGCACTCACCCTCTTTATTGTGGCGCTGTACTTAAAACGCCGCTTGGCGTTTACTAAGCACACAAAGCACTTTTTTATAATTGGCGCACTTAACTCCGCCCTACCCTTTTTACTGTTTGCTTATGCCGCGCAAACGATTAGTGCCTCTACTTTATCTATTTTAAATTCTACAACGCCCATATGGGGCGCGGTGGTGGGTATAATTTGGAGCAAAACCAAACCGACTAAAAGCATGGTGTTAGGTTTGCTGTTGGGTTTAATAGGCGTGGCAATTTTAGTTGGGCAAAATCATTTTGTATTAAATAGTCAGTCACTTATTGCGATTGCAGCAGCGCTAAGCGCCTCCCTGTGTTATGCCATTGCATCCCATTATACAAAAAATGCCCCTAAGCTTGCCCCGTTCGATAACGCACACGGCTCTATGTGGGCAGCCAGTTTTATAGTACTGCCCCTTATACTTTTTATGCCATTACGCGAAGTACCTAGTACCAACGTTATGCTCGGCGTATTAGCACTTGGCGTGGTGTGTACCGCACTTGCTTATATTTTATTTTTTAAACTTATTGACGATATAGGCCCAACCTCAGCTTTAACGGTCACGTTTTTAATTCCGCTATTTGGCATTTTTTGGGGGCATTTAATTTTAGATGAGCAAATAGGGCCAAATACGTTACTCGGCGCATTATTTGTTATTGTGGGTACTATGCTGGTTACTGGTTTTTTACCACGAAAAAAGCACTTAGCTAAAGCAAGCTAAGTGCTTTTACAAAGCACTTACTTTTGCGTTTTTTTGCTTAAGTTTTCAATTAAGTCTTGTGCGCTATAGCTGTTGTCGCTGGGTTTAATACCTTTGCCCATTTTAATGTCAATCAGGGTGTGTACTTCTTTTCGTTTATCATTGTTGCTCACTTGTACGCCTACGCTATTGCTCGGGCGTACGCGTGTTTCGCAGGTTAATAAACCGCAGTTTCGCTCATATTGCTGGCTGTGTTCTGCACTAATAGATGACGCGGGCGCTTGCAATTTAGACTCAACAAAGGTTTCTTTATTTGTTACAACAAACCAGTCGTAGCCTTGCGCTTGGGTAAGTTCAGCCGCGCGTAACAATGCATAATCACCGGCATCGGCTACGTTGTTTGACACACTTTTAAACTCTACTCGGTATTGATCGTCACTAACTTTTTGCTCGCTATAACCTTGTGAGCCATTATTAGCTGGGCGGTAGTCGGGTTTAGATGCGCAACCCGCCATAAGTAAAATACTGATAATTAAAATAGATGTTTTCATCATTCACCTCGTTTTATAAAAACTATTATTGGGTTAACTGCCACTTTGCACTAATTGCTTGCTGCTCTTGCGCTCTATCTAATGGTGCGCCGCTGATCATGCTATCTATAACAGCATCTAACTCACTGTTATTAGACGCCGTTTGATATTGCGCGCCATTATCACTTTGCTGCGCGGCTGTTTGCGCTTTTATTTGCCAACCGCTTTGCGTTTTACAAGCAATGCTTGTTTGCATGGTATTGTTTGAGCTTAGCGCATACTGCCTACAAAGCTCACCTTGCTGATTTTTAAAGCTAAGCTGCGCGCTAAATACTGAGCCATCACTTTGCTTATACTCACCACTACTTAGCTGTGTATTAAGTGCTGCTGCTATGTTACTGGCTACTAAATTTTGCGACTCATTGGGTTGTAAATAACTAGTCATTGCAATACCAAATACCACGGCAACGCTTGCAGCTATTGCTAAGCTTTTATTAGCCGACTGCTTAACCCTTTGCCAAGGCGTTAACGTTACTACATTGCTATTTAACGTATTTTTTGCCGTTGCTGTATCAAGCTTTGCAACCGTTTTAGCTAATGAGTCACTAAGGGGTGCGTCATCAATACTTGTTGCGTGCTCTTTTACTCGCATGTCTACTTCGCTTAGCTCTGCAAGTCGCATTACTAGTTCATCATCGGTTTCAAGGGCTTTGCGCACTTGCTCCATTTCGTGCTCGCTTAGCTCTGAGTCTAAAAAGGCGCTAAGTGTTTCGTCGTTAATGTTCATACTTGCTCCTTTTTAAAGTCGGGTTTTATTAAGTTATAAAGTGTACTGCGTGCTCGCGATAATTTACTCATTACACTGCCTATAGGTATATCGAGTGTATGTGCTACTTCTTTATAGGCCATGCCCTGCACTGCCACCAGCGATACAATGGCGCGTTGCTCTTCGGGTAATTGCCCAAGTGCTGTATTTACATTTTTAAGCATTTGTTTGTTTTCGAGTGTTTGGTGCTCATTACTTGTAATTGGCTCTGGTAAAACATCGGCCTGGGCCGTATTTTGCCTTACCTTGCGTGAGCGGTATTCGTCTATCCACACATTGCGGCAAATTTTAAACGCCCATTTAGCAGGCTCAACGTCATCCGGAATGCCTTTTACTAATAGTTTTTCAATTGTTATTTGCACTACATCGTCTGCATCTGCTTTACTACCCGTTAACGAATAGGCAAAACGCCTAAGCATGGGCAATAAGGTTTTTAATGTTTCGTTCATTGATTTTTACCCCTTTTATAAAGAAGACGATTCAAAAAAACATTTATTCCCAAATAATCAAAATAATTTGAATAATGAAATATTTTTATGTGTTAAACGTTAACTACAAGCATGGTAAATTTAATAGAAGTAACCCACTATGAATATTAAAAACACACGCGTTAAACACATAATAGCCACTTCGCTTTGCATATTTAGCGCAACGAGCTCAGCCAATATAGTAAGCGTCGATCAAGTGCTTGGGCAACTAAACCCAATAGAGCAGCGTATTGAGCAAACTATAGAGCGAGCACAACGCCTGCCGCTTCCGGTGCCTGTACCACAAGTGTCGATTGATGAACTAAAAGCGCAAATTAGTGAGCCAATTAGCAGCTTACCCAATGTGCTTAACATTAATATAAATAGCCAAAACACCGCATTTGTTGAAGTAGAGCTAGAAAACGGCTTTAGAGCAATAGAGCGCCAATGGTTATTAATGGCAAATAGCCAACAACTTAATACCCTAAAGCAGCAAAATGTAACCATTGTATCGGTAAAAAATTACAACGCACTTAACATGAGCTTAGTACGCTTTAACGCCCCCCAAGGTGTTAATTCTAAAAGTGAGTTATTAAAAGCACTTAACTTAGATGAGTCTGCAATACTTGACCGAAACCACATATACCAGGCGCAAACTGGCGAGCCTACCGAAAAAGTAACACCAAATAACTCTATTGCCCCCTACTGCACACAAAGCGTAAAAATTGGCATGATCGACAGCGCCATTAATACCAAACACAGTGCTTTTGAAGGTGCAAATATCACTACGCAAAGCTTTTTACCACAAGGGTTAAGCTCGCCAAATTTACACGGCACCGCCATTGCAGGGCTAATTACAGGTAAAGGCGCAAAACTTAACCCGCTTTTAGGCAGTGCCATGCTTTACAGTGCCGAGGTGTTTTATAGGCAATCTGAATATGCACAAGGGGCTACATTATTTGCCATAGTAGAAGCACTTAACTGGCTAGTCAGTAATAAAATACCCGTAATAAATATGAGCCTAACAGGGCCAAATAACGCAGTTTTAGAAGCAAGTATTACTGCCGCAATAAAACAAAACGTGTTAATTGTAGCTGCTGCAGGTAACCAAGGGCCGGCGTCGCAGCCGTTATACCCAGGTGCCTATAAAAGCGTGATAGCGGTAAGTGCTATTGATGCAAATAACCAAATTTATAGATGGTCAAATAAAGGCGATTACATAGACTTTGCAGCCCTTGGTGTAAATGTTGTTACAAGCCAAGGCAATGGAAAATTTGGAAGGGAGTCGGGTACGTCAATGGCGGCGCCGCATGTAAGCGCGGCATTAAGTTGTTTATTGTTAAAGCATGGTAATAATAAAACCAAAGCACTTAACGAGCTTACATCGCTTGCCATCGACTTAGGCGAGCAAGGCAAAGACACCACCTTTGGTTATGGTGCCATTTACCCACCTAAAAGTGCACTTTAACTGACGCCGATAAAACCGATTGCGTATAGGTATTGCTACTAAGCTTTGATTGATAATCGCCATATTCAGCCTCGGCTATGAGTGTTACGTGCTCAAACACAGCTAGGTTATAAAACGCATTAACGACATTTCGGTGCTCATCTCGCGACGGTATTTGCTCAAAAAAATCATCCGTTGTTTGCTCATCGTAATCTTTATTTTGATAACGCCAGCCAGCCCCTACTTTGTTAGCCACATTAAAGGCCGTAAATTTGTGCGTAACTTTAGTAGTAAAACCATAGCCGTTAAAGTCGTATTGGTTGTCGTCGGCATTTTCTTTATCAGCACTTAGCGCTGCCATTAGCATGGTTTGGCCGTTATTTATAAAATGATAAAGCGCTATATCGCCACCTACGCCGTCGGCATTACGTGCTTTTGCAGTAGCAAAACGTTTAGCTTTGGTTTTTACACTCATACGCAAATACGTATGCGGGTTTAAAAAATGGCCATAGTAAGCACTGGCTTGATTAAAATGTAAAAATGTTTCGCCATCTACATTTGCTTTTGCGCCATCGTAACGAACCCCTACCTCATGGCTATTAAAGTTATAACTGCCATCTAAACCATATTGATGCAGGTCTAAATCGTATTGATCAAACTCATCGTAGTCTTGTTGTTCAAACTTATAGCTTGAGGTTAATTTAGCGCTTTTAGTTACTTGCCATTTTGCATTAACACCTGCTGCGGTTTTTATGCCGCTGTCGCTTTGCGAGGAAATATCGTCAAGCTCTTGAACAGAGAGCGCCGAGTTACTTAATACCCCAACTTCTGCATCTGCATTTAGCTCAAAGTTACTTTTAAAGGGCTTATTTTGCTCAGCTGTTTTAATGTGGTTAGTTTGTGCAAGCACCGCTTGAGCACTAAAAACACACAATGTGGCGGTTATAACTGCTTTCATATTTTTCTCCAACAGGCCGAATAGGTTTCCCCATTCGGCATTTGTGCAAGCACTTGGCGTATTAAAGGCCTAGGTCTAAATCGTTAGTAATGTTGGTTACTACTTTACTTGCGGTGCTAAGTGCTACATCGTTACTAATTTGATCAGTAACCGCTGCACTCACCTGCCCGCTAACACTTTGTTGTACTGTGCTTTGTAAACTACTAACCGTACTGTCTTGCACACTGGCAATTAAAGATTGCTGAACACTGCTTACTACTTCATTACTGGTGTTAATTGCATCACCCATTTGCAGTGCAGAGCTTACTGAGTTTGCAGCCGTATTAGTAATTGCTAATTGGTTTGTAAGCTCACCCGCATTAAGCGCATTAGTTGCATCAGCTTGTGTAACTGAATCGGTAGCGCTGCCCACATTTGAAAGTAAAGAGGCATCGGCTGGTGTATCGGTAGTATCTGGCTGAGCGCCTTGTTCAGAGGTAACAGAAAGTAATGATGACTGGCTCACAGCGGTTGTTAAATTACCCGCCGATGAAGTTAACTGTGTTGTTGCATCGAGCGCTGTATTGGCTGTTGTATCAAGCGCTGTATTGCCTGAGTTATTGAAAGACGAGGCCGATGCATTTAATGCATTATTTAAAGATCCGCTTGCAGATGCAACTAATGTATTTGCAGGCTCTGCGGCCTCGCTACTTTCTTGCGCTGGAGTTTGCGTGTTATTCGCCGTCGAATCTGTGTTTTGCGAGTCATCAGCCGTTACTTGTGTATCGTTAGATACGTTTGACTCGTTGCTACCACTGGCTGTTAAACCGTTTTGTGAAAGTACAATAGATGTAGATGTTTGTTGCTGCGCCGACGTTGACTGAGATAGTTCAATATCAGCGGCGTGCACTGCACCTGTAAAAGTACACACACCGCTTAACATCATTACGCTTACAATTTTATTTAATTTAGTCATTGTTTTGTCCTCTAGTTTGTCGGATTGACATAAAGAAGACGATTTACAAAAACACTTTATTCCAAAAATAAATAAAAAATTATAATAACGTTACTTAATTATTTAAGTTTCATACTCTTAAATATAAGTTACTCGTTTACTGCGTAAGCGTTTCACTGTTTTGGATCAGCAGTAACAGCTCGGCAGTGGCGGTAGCATCAGCCAATGCGCGGTGATGGCTGGTTAAATTTAAATTAAAATGCGTACTAAGGTTACCAAGCGAATACGACTTTAAGCCTTTAAACGCTCTGCGCGATTCAACCACGGTGCACATTTTTGGCATTTTAAAAAAGTGCCCTGCAACCTCGCATTCTTTTTTTATAAAACCGTAATCAAAGTTTACGTTATGGGCTACAAAAATACTGCCTGCAAGTTTATCTAGTAGTGGCTGTGCTATATCGGCAAATACAGGCGCGTTGTAAACCATGCCATCGCTTATGCCGGTCAATTTAGTAATAAAGCTTGGGATATGGCGCTGCGGATTAATAAGTGTCGTCCAGGTATCAATTACTTTACCGTGCTGCACTTTAACAATGCCAATTTCGGTAATGCGGTTACCGCCTTTTAAGCCACCCGTGGTTTCTATATCAACTACGCTGTAAATACGGTTAGGGTCTACAAACCACTTAACTGCAGCAATATGTACTGTAAAGCCCACATTTTTTAAATTATCAATGGTGGTTAATTGGTTGCGCCTGAGCTTATCGCCTGGGGCTTTTACCTCTTCAAAATGTACTTGGCCATTATTAATAACCATTAAGTCGGGGTAGCCGTCTTTTAGCTGTAAATAGTGTTTGCTCATGGCCGTTAAATGCGCAATTAACGCTTCAAGCGGGCTGTTTAAAATAAGTGCCTCTAGTGGCTCTAATAAATTGCTGCGCCATCTAAATAAACCATTGGGCTGCTCAAAATACTGCGCGGCATGCTTACATACCAAATTAAGCAGCGCCTGATTAGTGCTACAGCTTTTTAAACGTGCATCAATTTGCGTGCTTTGTGCTTCATAAAAATTACCAAGCTGTAAAACTTGCGGGTAAATATCAAATTCATTACACGGCGGGTAAGGCGACTCAATAAATAACTCGTGCCAAAATACTAAGCCAAACAAGCTTTGCCATAAGGTGTTTTCGGTATTAAAAACCGTTAACCCTTTTGCACTGTAATACTCATTTACGCCTTGCTCTACATCGCCTCGGTAAATTTCGTCAATTTCAAGTACACATTGGGTGTCGGCCAGCATAGTACTTAAGCGCGAACGCGTTTGTTTATTAAACTTACGCATTAAAAAGTCATCAGCAAAGTACAGTAAATCGTCGGTGAGCGGGTTTTCTATAATTTGCTCTAGCTGCGCTTTAACCCACGCTTTATTACCTAGGCGGTATTGCTCTCTTATTTGAATTTCTTGTGCTTCGGCGTAATCGGTGCAGCCTTCAAGTAGGCTAAAGGCAAGTTCGCTATCGGTATTTTTAAGTTGTTTATACAGCCTAACCAGCAATTTATTTTTAATATCGTGCGCTTGTGCACCGTGCGCCGGTTGCACTAATACTAAAAGCGCAAGCTCGGTGTAAGGGGTTTTGTCATCAAAGGTTTCATCTTTTGTATTACCGGCTGTTTTGCCGATGTTTTTAAACGCTAAACGGTAACGATTTAAAACGTAATTAGATTGTGCCTCAGCGAGTGTATTAAAGCGCGATAAGCTCTCGCTGTGCCCTTCGCGGGTAGCGGTTAACCCTAAATCGCGCATAACAAAGCGGTTTTGATGGTTTACATCGCCACTACTTAAGCGCCCTGCAAATAAAAACTCAAAATACTCGTAATAATCTTCACGGTTATTTATCACATATTGGCTATATAAAGGGGCTAAATCATCTGCGCGCTCACTAAAAAATTGGCACGCAATAGTGACCAACTCCCCTTTAGCTGCGCTTTTCTTAAAGCTTACTTGCTCACTGTAATTACTGAGTAACTCCACCAGCATGGGCTTGGTTAAATGCGCTATAAGCTGCTTGTAATGCTGTGCGTTTGGCTCATATAAGATACCCGCTGTTTTTAGCGTATAAATAGCCTGATGCGGCGAAGTTATTTCTTCATAATTAAGCGATTGCGCCTGCACTAAATAAGGTTTGCGCGAATACACACGCGCCAACATGCATTGGCTTTGCTCATCTAGTTGGTTAATTTTACTAATAAATTCACTATGTTTAGGCTCAAGTAAATGCATACATTTACTTGTTACAAACTCAATAAGCTCTCTAAAATGCGCTAAATAGTATTTTGCTGGTAATTCTTTTTTCATAACATCGCCACAACTGTATATAAAAACAGTATCTAGCATTTGTGTTTATTATTCAATCTTAAACTTGTAACTAAAACACGCTATAGTGAGCGTATAAAAGTAAATTTATTAAAAATAAAGGACTTACCATGAGCGCGCACCCATACGATGTTTTATCACTTAATAACGGCGCAAATATTATTTTTACGCCTTGCTCAGGGCCTGCTGACCTTTCAGGATTAAATTTGTTCAATCTAGGGGAGATTTAATCGCGGCGCGAGGCTTGTAACCTAGTGGGCTAAGTAAAAGCCGAGCAACAAAGAGTCAATCCCCCCTAGGCAGAACCCTTCGGGCAGCGCATGTTTGGCATTTATACTGCGTTATCGCCTATTTATGGGAAACCACCACACTACATAAGCTCTGCCTTGCCTAAAAAACAAACATGCTGCTGCAAAGTTAACCTCGAAAGATAAGCAGGCCCTAGTACAAAAACGCAAAACCTAGCGGATTCAATCGCCACATTAAAAGCCGCTGGCACTCACATGCTGTTATCGCTTATGCCACAAAAGGAGCTTGAAAAAAACAACGTACAAACAATTAATAGTGAGTGCAATAAGCACGATATAACCTGGTTTCATTTACCTATAAATGACGACGAAGCACCCAAACAGCCTTTTATATCAAGCTGGAACACCCACAAAGCAGACATACTACAAGCTATACAGCAAAAACAAACCATTGCCATACATTGCAAAGGCGGCACTGGCCGCACAGGGTTGGTTGCTGCGCTTATTTTAAATTCGGCAGGTTACCCAAAAGATGAGGTATACAGCTTAGTACAAGGTATTCGCCCCAAAGCACTGACTATAGAACTACAAAAAGAATACTTTAATAACTTTGAGGTGTGAGGGGAATATGTTAACGCTCATTATTAGTTACCCTTTATAAGCTTAGCCACTTATTAGCGGTAACTAATCGTAATTATGTAAACCAAAAAAACACCAAATAGGAATGAGCCAAAACCTGCAGGCCTAAATGTACTTTTAAATTTTTGAGCAGACCACACAGCAATTAAGAACACCTCGCTCTCCTAAAAACTAATGCCTGCATAAGGCAATACAGTCGGACTTGACTAAAGTTAGCTAAAGAGTAGTGAAAGCGAGTACTTTACGCCTCTTAATACTGTTGCTATTAGACTCGCAAGCTCATGTAGTAGAAACGATCATCTTTTCTATCGACTGCAAATCCAATACGGCTATATAACTTAAATGCAGGGCTTAGCTGAAATACTTTGAGGTCTATGAATTTGACACTGTGTTGTCGAGCTATATCAACTACTTTAGCAATAACGTGAGCACCATAACCTTTGTTTTGATAAGCAGTTTCAATCTGAATATCGCGAAGTTGGCAACGCCCTTCATCAAACGATAAGCGCACGACACCTATGTGTTGCTCCTTACACAAAATATCAAAATTTTTAAGGTTTTTGGTAGCTTGATAAACGTCTTCTACATCCCAATCTACCGCATACATTTGGTAATAGGGTTTCATATTGTTAAACGTAAACTGTGCGGCAGCCTTTAAGTCTTCAGTAGCAACAATCTCTAGCATCCATCTAGCCTCAAAAAAGAATTAATACTCAATAAACTAATTAGCCACTTTAATTGAATAAGCTAAACTGCGCTATAAATTACGCGTGCTAATTGGTTAATTAGTTTTAACCAGCTTTCAGGGGATATATTCAACTTTTAATGTAAAAGAAAAAAGGTAATATCAATATGACCGCACAGCGTTGGTCGCTGCGCTTATTTTAAATTCGGCAGGTTACACAAAAGATGAGGTATACAGCTTAGTACAAGGTATTCGCCCTAAAGCACTGACTATAGCATTGCAAAAAGAGTACTTTGAAAGTTTTAGCAGGTAATAAAAAGCTAACGTAAAACAGCAAAGCTACTAATAGTTAAACGCCCATTAATTGGATCGCATACATAATCGTTGGCCGCATTTATATTACCAGAGTGCAATAAGTTGCTTGGGTATATAACAACCCGATTTAACTTTGCCTCTACACTGTAAACTTGCTCAAACAAAGCTGTACTGCCATTTATATAATGTGGGTTTTTGTGAAGCTTTTGCGCCATGGCTTGCTGCTTAATAGTTTGCCTATATGGCATAAGTCGCTCTTTTGTTATGCGTTCATACCCTAGGGCTCTATGCTTATAAAATGAAGTGCCACCATGCGTTTCATCACATAAAAAGTGCACCATAGCAAGTTGATTCATATTTGGTGTATCAAAATGAGGGAGCATTTGTATTGGCCTTAGCTCATCAGGTTCAGTGCATGCAATTGAAAAAGCAGAAAGTATTACATCAAACTCGCTTTTATCTGTCATATCAAAGTGTGAATTAATAATTGGCGCAAGGTCTTTTAACCGCTCGATATAACTAAGCGGTGCTGCTTTTCTTACTCCTGGATAAAAATCACTTTCTTGTGCGCAAAATGTTTCTCTGGCGTTTTGAGAAAACACAGCAAAATTAATAAGTTCATCTACATTATTTACAAAATCATCAATAACAATAATTGGGGTTTGCTCCTCCCCAACAGTGTGTATCTGTAACACCATATTTTTGTTAAGTGTAAAATCAATCATCGGCTAAATTAAGCTCCGCATTTTTACGCTCAATCAATGGGTATATTTGGCCAAGTGAGGTTATAACAGTATAAATAGCGGGTAATAAAGCGCGTTGATGTAAAAGCGTAATTTGATCACTATCAAGTTGTGCGAGTCTTTCTTGATTAATAGTGTATAAGCCGTTTAACTTTGTTTTTTGACTGTTCTGAAACGTTACCTCAAGCGATAATGGCTGCAGTAGCTCATGCTGTAACAAGGTATCTATTAACTTTTTATTGTCTATTTCGCCTTGTAGTAAATGCCCTAAACACTGCTTTATTTTTTTTAAATAACCACTTTCTTCTGCGTTTTGGGTATAAATTGGTTCTAAAACATTCTGGCTTTGCGCTTGGTTATTAATGACTGCTGGGCTATTTAAATTAATACACACAGGGTATTGAGTTTGCTTTGCATGAGTATCACCAACAAAAAATGGCTGACGCTGTAACTGAAGCGGTAAATATACTCCCTGCCACTGCGAGTACTGATAAAACAAGTTCTCATGTTGCTCAAAGCCTAATAAAGCATTGAGTGTAAACTCCCCTGTTTCTGAGTTTTTTGCAAAAACTATAGGCTGCTGAACGGCAATTTGATTAAGTTCTGCCATAACAACAGGGATCATATTAATGTTTTCAGCGTGTGATTGTGCTTTTTGTGTGTCTATTTTTATATGCTGATGAGCACTTTGCTCTAATGCGACTAAATTTTCCATGCGTGTCTCTTTATTGTTTTTATGTGTAAATTTTTAAGCTAAATAGTGCTAAAGCCATGACTCTTAATTTTATTTAACAATTCTCGGTTACTAGGTAAGTTAGTGACTGCTTGGTTTATCATGCTTTTATTTTTATCAAACTGACTTTTAGCAAAATCAGTGTCTTTAAGCATATAGGAAGTTGTGCTGTAGTCACTTTTAAAGCCCATACCATATAAAACATATTGATAACTCGCCGCTGGAAACACCTCATTGTTACTTGTAAAGTCGTGATCAGCAGGGGCGCGGTATTGCCATAATTTCATTAGATCTTGTAGGCTTTGAGGAATCGTTTTTGGGTCTCTGTTATCACGCCAAAATGCGTTATCGTCACGGGTTGATAAAATATAGTGTAACTTTAAAAAGTCGATTATTTTTTCCCACCTGTAGCTAAACGTCTCATTAAAGCGCTTGGCGGTAATATCCATAATATCGCGGGTGTGGGGGAGTTGTTCGCTTATCATTTGCGCTGACATTTCTACTAATACCAATGCAGAAGCTTCAAGCGGTTCCAAAAAGCCAGCCGAAAGCCCTACCGCAACACAGTTGTTCTGCCAAAAGTGTGAGCGATGGCCACTTTTAATAGGGATTTTTCTAATTGTTAACGACTCTATTTTATCGCCAACATACTCTTTAAGCTTTTCTCGTGCTTGTGCTTCGCTACTGTATTTACTCGAATACACATAACCTACCCCACGGCGGTGTTGTAACCCTATATCCCATATCCAGCCTGCTTCTTGCGCTGTTGAAATTGTGTGAGACGCAATGCTCTCATCTTCATTCTCATAGGGGACTTGCACTGCTAAGGCGGTATCGATAAACAGCACATCATCGCAAGGCATAAAAGGAACCTTATAATGCTCGCCTAATAACAATGATGAAAAACCAGTACAATCGACAAATAAATCACCGCTAATTTCACCTTGCTGCTTTGTGGTAACACTTGCAATATCGCCATTTTTAGCACTATTGACCTGTGTTACATCAGCTAAAAAATGTTTAACGCCAAGCTCCTGCGTACAATGTTTTTGTAAAAAAACGGCAAATTTTGCCGAGTCTAAGTGGTAGGCATAATTGGCTAAGGCAGCATATTCTGGGGTGCGAATTGTTTTAGGAGCAAGCCCTTGCTCACAAATAGCTTCTTGGTAACATACTGCATTAGAAAAAGACGTTGGCTCAGCGGTATTATTTAACCAATGCCCTGCCATATCTGTTTTTGAAAAGCCCTGTGGCAAAACTAATGGGTGATAATAAAAATCATCATTGCTGCCATCTACCCATTTGGCAAATTTTGCACCTTGCTTAAAGCTTGCTTCGCACTCACGTATAAAGTCGGTTTCGCTAATACCAAGTGCTATTAATGTACTACGCATGGTAGGCCAAGTGCCTTCACCGACACCTATAATTGGTACATTTGGAGATTCAACTAGCACAACATTAAGGCCATCGGGGGTATTACTTTTATGGTGCGCCGCTAATCGTCCGGCTGTTAGCCAGCCCGCTATACCACCACCAACGACAACCACTGTTTTTATTTTTTTATTTTGCTGGTTCATACTTGTTACCTATAAAGGCATATTTAAAAAGTGGCTATTACTAAATGTAAAAGCCACTTTATTAATTAAAGTTAAAAACTACCGCGAATACCTAACGCAAAACGTCGTCCGCTATCTTCAACCAATAATAATTGATTAGAAAAACGACCACGCTTGTGCACGTATTCTTCGGTTAAGTTAATACCTTCAAAAAATACCGATACATTTTCGGTAATGTCATAGCTGCCGCTAGCATCAAGTTGTGCGTAATCTTCCACAATTGTCACACCATCACCATTTAGCTGTGTAAGTGACTGTACGAAGCTATCGCGCCAGTTATAGGCTAAACGCGCTTGAAATGGTCCATTCTCATAAAAGCCAACCACATTATAAGAGTCGCTTAAGCCTGTTAATGCAAATACTTGAGTTATATCTGCAGGGTCTAGCTCTGCATCACTGTCTACAAATGTTGCATTAACCATAAAGCCAAAGCCACTGTCAAAACTATGCTGTAAGGCTATTTCCCAGCCATCAACAATCGCCGATTCGCTATTATTTGGTAAGGTGTTTGTAAATACAGCCGTTGAGTCGGCTGCATCAGGGCTATCTACATCGTTACCTGTTGAAGGATCAGTCAATAATCCGCCACCGGACAATTCAAAGGTTAAATCTTCAGTGGTATTGATAATGAAGTTAGCAACATTCTTTCTAAAGTAACCAGCGGATAAATAACTGGCATCAGCGTAATACCACTCTAATGATAAATCTAAGTTATCAGAGGTAAACGGTTCAAGTTCAGGGTTACCAGAGCTTGATGTCAAATTGCCCCCCTGCCGAGTTGTTTCGATTACAGTTACAGGCGACATACTATCGAGTGTTGGTCGTGTAATTGTTTGTGATACAGCAGCACGTGCTATTAGCTCATCGCTTATTTCAAGCTTTACACTAAAGTTAGGTAAAATCGCTTCGTAATCTGAACTTGCTGAAATATTTTCTACGGCGCCAAAGTTAGCAAGCATTTCCGTTTTATCTAAGATCGTTAATGCACTAACTGGCTCGTCTGTGCCTTTTACTTCTACATCGGTGCTTTCGTATCTAAAGCCGGCTGTTGCGTATAAAGGAATGCCTGCAAGTTCAGCTTCAAAATCAAATTCTGTATAAAACGAGAAAGTATCTTCAGTTATCTCAAACGACTTATTACGCTTAACTGCATCAAAACTAATAGGCTGACCATTCGCTGCAGCTATTTGCTCAAGGTACGCAAAGTTTGCCTCACCATCATGTGCAAGCCATGACGTTGGCATACGACCGCTGCCGCTCACATCAGATAAAAAGTCATCTCCTGCGTCAAATACAAATTGCGCTAAGCCATCCATACTTGGGTCATCTGGGTAACCACAAAAAGTACAGTGAATACCAACACCTTCGTTATCCCAACGATCAAGGTTTTTAGTTTCAGTTGAATACATAGCACCAAATTTGACCGAGACTAGGCCAGATGTACCATCGTTATGCCAAATGCTATCCCAACGAAACTGATCCACGGTATCTTCTACAGCCCAACCACGGCGTAGCATTACATGTGCTCGGCTATTGGCTGTATCTAAATGGTTTGATACGCCATCAGGTGTAACTGCAGGGTTATAAGCAACACCGTCCAGCTCTTGCTGGCCGCTATAAATGTTAGGGTTAGCAGGGGCAAACTCACTCGCATAAGGTAAAATACCGCCATCCACTTCAAATCGAACTCGGTTAGCATAGCCAATCAACGATAACTGATCGCCGCCACCATTATTAGCCTCACGCTCAGCTTTTGAGTGGCTTAAATCAAACTTCATATTTAAGTTATCGTTTACATGCCAATCAAAGTTTAAACCTAATGCGCTAGAGTTGGTTAAACGATCAAACTTTTTAGCGTGCATATCGGTGGCAAGGCCTACCTCTTGATATAAATCAACCACAGTGCCATTTTCATCAACAGTTGGCCCTGCAGCGCCGCCAAAGCCTTCTAAGTTTGGCGCTGTAAACCAATGCCCATAAGACGTTGTATCTGCTTCTACATCAAAATCAGAATAGAGCGCATCAGCAGTGATAACTAAATCACCTGAAGGTGCGTACTGTATTACTAAGTTTGCATTGGTACGTGTACGTGTTTCTGTTGTTACTTTATGATCGTAATTACGCGGCGAAAAAATATTACCGGTGTATGCTTGCCCGCTTTGAGTTTGCGGGTTTGGGACGCCCACGTTTTCTAACCAGCCGTCTACCTGCGCCTGGTTTAAGCGTGTTTCGCGCTCTTGGCGAGAAACAGCGAACAAAACACCCAATGTGTCATCATTAAATGTATTACTAATTAATCCAGAAATTTCAGGTGTAGTTTCTTCGCTATTTTCATCGTAAATACCCTTAACGCTACCTGCCACTTTAAAACCGCTAATCGCAAATGGTCGCGCAGTATTTACATTTACTGTTGAGCCAATACCACCAGATTGCATAGTGGCTGTTGAGGTTTTAAATACATCTAAGCTTTTAACTAGCTCTGATGCAATAGTATCAAAGCTAAACGCACGGCTTTGATTCTCAGAGGCCATTTGGCGACCATTTACAAGCACAGTATTAAACTGCGGGCCAAAACCACGCACCGTAATAAGCTGCCCTTCACCGCCTGAACGGTCTATTGAAACCCCCGTAATTCGCTGTAAAGACTCAGCTAAATTTGTGTCAGGAAATTTACCAATATCTTCTGCTGAAATGGAGTCGACCACGCCGCCCGCTTCTCTTTTGGCATCCATAGCTCGGCCAAGCGAGCCTCTGATCCCGCGTACTTCAATTATTTCTGGTTCTTGTGCTGCTGTCTCTGCCACTGCAGGGAGCGTTGCCATTGTGCTCAGTACAGCTAGCACAGCACTGGACACGCCATTTTTTTTATAGTTAGCCATGTTGTCAGTTCTCTCGAAACTTGGGTCTATTAAAATAGATATTTGCCCATCTTCGCTAACATGCGGTTGCAACCCTGTGCCATCGAGTAAAATCTGTAATGCGTTTATTATTGAATACTCGCCAGCAATAGTATTTGTTTGTAACTGCTGAATTTTATCCAGCGGAAAAAGCAAAGTAATATCGGCTTGCTCGGCAAAATTTATTAGCGATAAATCGGCCCTTTGTCTTGGAATATTAAACACAGCTTTATCGTTTACAGCGCTCGCTTTTACCTCGGTGGTGAGTAAGCTAAAAACCAGCGCATAAAGCGGTAAACAAAGCGGCAAATGTAAATATTCCTTGTGTATAGTTTTTGGCCACACACAGAACAAAGACGAGTGACTTTTTATTTTCCTCCATAAATTTTTTTTATTTTTTTTTAATAAATTATTTTTTTGACTAGCCATGCTAATTTTTTTTATGCCTTTATTATTTTTATTGTTTGCGCTTTTAACTGTATTTTTAAACAATTAAAAATACAGTCCACATTGCAATTTTTTACTTATTAATTAAAAAGTTAAAGTTTCTAAAGTACAGAGCCAGTACTTAGTAAGGTATTTATAATGGCAAAAACTGTAGTACACTTCGCCTTTACATTACAAGCTTTATGCCCTTTGCGGTTAGTGAACATTAAATTTAAAAATAAAAAAACTTATTTATTTTTTAAATTTAATGGCGGATTTTTTCTTACCATTCGTCTTAGTTTGTATTGGCAAAACAATAACAATAATTGCCGTAAACACACACGAGACACACACTAAATGACGAAAGACACACTTTTTTATAAGGTCTATTTGGCCTCGCGCAAAAGTCTCTCAAATGTAGTTGCACGTATAGTGCCGCCACATGAAATTGAAGATATAGTGCAAGAAACTTATGTGCGAATTTGTCAGATTAAAAACACTGAAAACATAAGCTCACCAAAATCTTTTATTTATAAAACGGCGCGAAATTTAGCGCTCGATTACCAAAAGCAAGCCAATATACGCCTAGTCGATGGGATCGACAACATGGAAGCGTTAGAGCAACTCTTAGCGGAACACCAGCAAGACGAAATGTACGAAAAAGCACTCACCGATAGTGAATTTTCTAATTTTTGTGAAGCCATACGGCTTTTACCTGTGCAGTGCCGTAAAGTGTTTGTATTAAAAAAAGTGTATGGTTATTCGCAGCGAGAAATTGCTGCTCAATTAAACCTTAGTGAAAGTACCGTGGAAAAACATATAGCAACAGGCATGAAACGTTGTACGCAATTTATGCGTCAATCTACAAAAAGTGTTTATGGGCAACCAAATACTTCTTCGCAGCTAAATGCAGGAGGGAGGAATGAGTAATGTTCATCATATAAACGAACGAAACACTAGCGACGATGCGCGCCTTGATAAAGCAAGTGAGTGGCTGGCTAAACTTGATCGTGGACTGTCTAAGCTCGAAGAACAAGCGTTAAAGCAATGGTTGTCACAATCTTATAAAAATGTAGAGGTGTTACTTGAAGTAGCACAGCTGTGGGACAAAATGGACGACCTCAGCCGCTTGTCAGATCTGTTTCCACAAACACCAGTAAAACAAAAACGCCTCCCTGTGTGGTTAGGTGCAACAGCTGCATCTATTTTATTAGCTGTTGCACTTAGCTTTTTTCAAGAAGCGTTTAACTTTTCATTTTTTTACCCGGTTAATCAATCAGCTGTGGTTGCTAAACAGCTTAATTTTCAAACCGACGTAGGTGAAAGTAAGGACATACTGCTTTCTGATAAAAGTAAAATCACCTTAAACACAAATAGCTTTGTTCAAGTGAGGTATACCCAACACACTCGCGTAATAAATTTACTGCGTGGCGAAATTCATATAGACGTAGCTCACGATAAAATGCGCCCTTTAAGTGTTATCGCTGGTGATAAAGTTATTCAGGCTGTTGGTACTGCATTTAATGTAGAAGTAGGTCAAAAGCAAATAGAACTGATTGTGACAGATGGCAAAGTCCTTGTTGCAGAGCAAAGTGCCAAACCGTTACCAAATCTTTCCCAAGGGACTAATAAACGAGGTCAGTATTTATCAAATAGTTCAACTTCGGTGTCAAAGGGAGAAAAACTTGATTTAAGCTTCAAAGGTAAAATTGCTAAAGCTGTCGAAAAAGTTGATCCTATGGATGTAGCCGCTAGATTATCGTGGCGTAAAGGTAGCTTAATATTTAGAGGTGAATCACTTGCTGAAGCCATGGCTGAAATCAGCCGCTATACAAATATAGATTTCGAGCTTTCAGAGGATGACCGTCTCAAAAAAGTACAAGTAGCTGGCATGTTCAAAACGGGCGATATTAAAGGACTGCTAGAAGTATTAAACAATAATTTTAATATTGATTATGAAAGAGTTAGCCCAGATAAAATTCGTTTAAAATACGCAGCACCACACGTCTCAATATAGTAAAGTACACAATAATAAAAACCAGGACACACAATTATGACATCACCTCTCTCGCCGAGCAGTAATAGCTCGGCGCACACATTGGGCACATGCTCTCTTTTTTACGTAATTTTTATTTCTGCAGTGGCTGCTATTGGTGGCTTTTTATTTGGTTTTGACTCGGGTGTTATTAACGGCACAGTGTCGGCACTCGGTAATGCGTTTAATTCAAGCAGTGTGGCTACGGGCTTTAACGTAGCGTCTGTATTACTTGGCTGTGCCTTAGGTGCACTTGCTGCAGGGCCGCTGGCTGATAAGTTTGGCCGGCGTGCAATTATGATCATCACCTCGATTATTTTTGCCATTAGTGCGTTTGGCTCAGGCATTAGCGAAAGCTCGGCCGAGTTTATTTTTTACCGCTTATTTGGTGGCTTAGGTATTGGTGCTGCATCGGTATTGGCGCCAGCTTATATTGCAGAGGTTGCGCCACCTGCCCTTCGTGGTCGTTTAGCTACATTACAACAACTCGCTATTGTATTGGGTTTATTTGCTGCATTTTTAAGTAACTATTTAATTGCTGATGCAGCAGGTAGTGCGCAAAATATTTTAATACTTGATATAGCCGCTTGGCGCTGGATGTTTTGGGCTGAGCTTGTGCCTGCAATACTGTTTTTAGTGGGTGTGTTGTTTATTCCTGAGTCGCCTCGTTATTTAGTGGCGCAAGGTAAAGTAGACGATGCAAAAACAGTATTTAGTAAAATTTCGAACGACAACGTTGCTGCGCAAATAAGCGATGTTAAAAGCTCCTTACGTAGCAATAAAAAGCCGAGTATTCGCGATTTATTTATTGATGGCAGTAAAAAAGTACACCCAATTGTATGGGCGGGTGTTGCGCTGAGTGTGTTTCAGCAATTTGTGGGTATAAACGTGGTGTTTTATTACGGCTCTGAGCTTTGGCAAGCCGCTGGGTTTGACGAGTCGCAATCGTTATTTATAAATGTATTAGCGGGTACGACTAATATTGTATCGACCTTTATTGCTATTGCCCTTGTTGACAAAATTGGCCGTAAACCACTGCTATTAGTGGGCAGTATTGGTATGTTTATCAGCTTAAGCGCGCTTACTTATATATTTGGTAGCGCAGGCCTTGATGAAGCAGGCAAGCTTGCACTTAGCGATAACATGGGTACGTTTGCGCTTATTATAGCTAACTTATTTGTGGTGTTTTTTGGATTAAGTTGGGGCCCCGTTGTGTGGGTGTTATTAGGCGAAATGTTTAATAACCGTATTCGCGGTGCAGCGCTTGCTGTTGCTGCAAGCGCGCAGTGGATTGCTAACTTTGCCATTACCATGACCTTCCCTATTATGCTAGCTAATATTGGCCTTGCAGGTGCGTACGGATTTTATGCTTTATCGGCACTTATTAGCATATTTTTTGTGGCTAAATACATTACAGAAACCCGTGGTAAAACACTTGAGTCTATGTAATTAGCCCTGAAAGCGGTGAACCCTTTTCACCGCTTTGTGCTTTTTAGGTAAATGATTGATTTAATATCAGTATTAAACCATCTAATAATTACTGCGCTAAACAGTGGCTTACCAATCGCGTTCAGTATTCCTTTTTACTATAAGTAATCGATTTAAATTCCTTTTTTGAATATAGAAAATTAGCTATTGTCCGCGTTTTCCCACTACGTATGTCTATCAAAATGAAAAATAAGTTAGTATCTGGTTTGGCCCTAACCCTTACTTTAGGTTCGTTTAACGCATTTGCTACCAATGGGTATTTTACTCATGGTTATGGCATGACCCACAAAGGCATGGCGGGTGCGGGTGTTGCGCTATCTGAAGAGTTAATGTCTGGCGCTAATAACCCTGCTACCTTTTTAGCTAATGGCACGCAATTATCTGTGGGCTTGGAGCTTTTTTCGCCTGTTCGAAAATACTCAGCATCCGATGTAGATACCTTTTACCCTGACGCATTCTACCTGCAAGCAAAAACCCAAAAAAGTGATAACACTTTATTTGCTATTCCTGAGTTTGCTATTGGCCACCAGCTTAATGACAAAGTAAGTATTGGCTTATTAGTTTATGCTAATGGCGGTATGAACACCGACTACAGCGCCGATTCAGAGCCTGAAGGCACATTTTATGCTGGCACTACGGGTGTTGATTTAAAGCAAATGTTTATTAGCCCAACAATAAGCTACAAACTTAACGAGCAAATACGCCTTGGTGTATCACCAATTTATGCAGTGCAGCAGTTTAAAGCTACAGGCCTTGGAAACTTTGCGCCTTTTTCGCAATCGCCCCAAGCCCTTGCTAATAATGGCACCGACACCAGCACAGGCTTAGGTATTCAATTAGGTATTAGCCAAGATATAAACTCGTCATTAAGCTGGGGAGCAAGTTACCGCTCATCAGTGTCTATGCAAGAGTTTGATAGCTATAAAGGTTTGTTTGCAGAGCAAGGTGGATTTGATTTACCTAGTTCGCTTCAAATTGGCGCAGCTTATAAAATTACGCCAAACAACCAGCTTGTATTTGATTGGCAAAAAATAAATTACAGTGAAGTAAACAGCATTGCTAACCCGATTGATAATTTAATGTCGGCTCCACTAGGTGCCGATGCAGGCGCAGGTTTTGGTTGGGACGATATGACCATTTATAAACTTGGCTATCAGTGGCAGCGTACAGCAAAACAAAAAATTCGCTTTGGTATTTCGTATACAGAGCAACCTATTCCTTCATCAAACGTTTTACTTAATATTTTAGCGCCAGGTGTGCAAGAATGGCATTTTACTACGGGTTTTAGCCATTCTATTAGTAACACGGTACAATTAAATGCAATGGCTTTTTACTCGCCAGCTAAAAAAGTATCGGGTGCTAACTACTTAGCGCCAAACCAACAAATATCAATTGAAATGGAGCAATCAGGCCTAGGTGTGTCGGTTGTTTGGGGAATATAAAATGGTTACAGAGTTTACGCCAATAGCGGCAGCTATAGGGGGTGCTTTAATAGGAATAGCGTGCGCACTATTACTGGTTTTATACGGAAAAATAGCCGGTATATCAGGCATTGTTAAATCTGTTTTTAATAAGCAAACGGCTGAGTCGCGTTGGAAATTATACTTTATTGCAGGGCTATTATTAGCCGGTATTGCGGTGCGTATATTTGCGCCGTCTTTATTAGAAGGTGAGCTGAGCTTATCGCCTGTGCTTATAGTTATAGCTGGGCTACTTGTCGGTATGGGCACCTCATTAGCTAATGGCTGTACAAGTGGCCATGGCGTATGTGGCATGTCGCGTTTTTCTACCCGTTCGTGGGTTTCAACATGTACATTTATGGCCGTGGCTATAATTACAGCAAACCTAGTAGGTTAAAAAAATGACAGCAGTAATTCATGTTATTTTAGGATTTATATTTGGTTTAGGGCTTATCATTAGTGGTATGACAAACCCCGACAAAGTACTTAACTTTTTAAATTTTCAAAATCAATGGGATGGCAGTTTAATTATTGTAATGGCTGTGGCTATGGGAATAATGATGCTGGCATGGTTTTGGGTTGCCAAAAAAGATAAACCACTGCTTGGTGAAACGTTTACTTTAAGTGATGTCAAAAACATTAGCCCTCGGCTAATCACTGGCTCTGTACTGTTTGGTTTGGGCTGGGGATTAAGCGGCATATGCCCAGGCCCGGGCCTTGTGCAACTTACTTCACTTAAAATGGAATTTTGGTTATTTTTTGCAGCCGTACTTGGCGGTATGTGGATAGCTAAAAAAGTATAAATTTAACCTCGGAAGATATACGGCCTTAGTCCTTCATTTAAACTGGCAGGTATTAGCTTGCCAGTTTAACGCTATTTAAATAGCCTCAACTTACTTGCCTTGGCTAACTATTCATATAGGTACATAACTTGCTGCTTACTCTTTTAAGTTTATAAAAGAGAGGTAAGTAATGTCTGCTACTACTTTTTACAACCTAACAGAGCAACCTTGGGTTGTTATTGCTATTTGTTTAGTTTCTATAACTATAGCTTTGTTTTGCATCCGCTTTTTTATAATGTACTGGCTTAAAAAGTGGACCTCTCACACTAAATTTATATTCGATAGCTTACTTATCGCCTCTATCTCTAAACCGCTCACCCTTTGCACAATTATTGTGCTACTCACCATTATAGAGCAAGGGTTGTTAATACAAGGCGAGCCGGTTGCGAGCTATATTTCGTTTTCGACCATTAATATTATTTTGGGCTTAGTGGCTATTATTTTATTTTTTGACCGCTTTTTTGTGGGCACCATTAATTACTACAGCAAAGAGTCGGCGGTAATTTTTAATTCGCAAAGTATTATTAAAGGCATTATTAGGGTAAGCGTTTTATCGGTCGGGGCTTTAGTGCTGTTAGGCACCTTGGGTATTTCTATTACGCCTATAATTGCCTCGTTAGGTATTACGTCATTAGCGGTGGCACTTGCCCTGCAGCCCACCCTTGAAAACTTTTTTTCGGGCGTACAACTTGTTATAGATAAACCCATACGGGTGGGGGATTTTATTGAGCTTGAGTCAAAGGAGCAAGGCTTTGTAGAGAAAATTGGTTGGCGCTCTACGTGGGTTAAAATGCTGCCAAATAATATGATTATTATTCCTAATAGTCAGCTTTCTAAATCGCGTATTATTAACCGAAAAAGAACTGAGCGTACCTGTTGATGTAAGCGTTCACTACAGCTCAGACCTAGAATTTGTAAAGCAAGTAACGCTTGAAGTTGCTCGCCAAGTACTAATTGACCATGAGTGGGGGGTTGATGATTACAATACCTTTGTGGTGTATCACACCTTTGATAACTCAAGCATTAATTTTACCGTAATGCTGCGCGCAAAAGAGTACTTTAATCGGTTTTGGGTTAAATCTGCTTTTATTAAAGCGCTACATAAACGCTATAACCAAGAAGGTATTGTGATCCCCTTCCCTATTACAGCTATTAACACAGCGCAAGAAGCCGCTAATTTTAATAGCGATAAAAAATAAGCGCGAGATAAGCTCGCGCTTAAATTGCTTTAAAATTTATAGGTTACTTGGCCTACTATTTCACGTGGGCTGCCCGGGAAGTGACCGTTACGCTCACTAAATCCACTTACTGCGTATTCTTTATCAAATATATTATTAATATTTACGCTTAATAAAACATCGTCAAAGCGCGTAGTCCAGCTCATATCAAATACAGTAAAGGGTTTAACTTTTTGGCCATCTTGGCTTATTTGCTCGCTTACGTAATTTGCGCCAAATGCTATAGACGAGTCGATGCTATCAAGCGCAAAACGCGACCATAAACCAGCTTGGTGGCGCGGCGCATTAGCAAAGCGAGAGCCATCACCGTAGGTGCTTGAAATAGTATCGCCGGTTACACCTTCAACAACTAGTGTATCGTTGTAGGCGTAGTTAGCGGTTAGCGTCCAGTGCTCGGTTAAATCGCCCACCAGCGTTGTTTCAAATCCGCGGCTTTCTACCTCACCAATATTTAAAAGTGCTGCAATGCCATCGCCCGCGCCCGTGTCGTCTGGGTTACTCATTACTACGTTTTCTTTATTAATTTGGTAAATAGCAAAGGTGCTCATAATTTTGCCATCTAGCCATTGGTTTTTCATACCAATTTCGGTTTGTTTACCGGTTTCTGGGGTTAAGTTGCCCTCGCCTTCTACATCTTCTTGGTCACCCGATGATGCTGGGTTAAAGCTTTCTGAGTAATTTATGTATAACGAGGTATTTTCAACAGGTTGGTATGTAACGGCCACGCGCGGTGTTACATCGTTATCTGAGTAACTGTAACCGGTTTCTTTATTTAGCTCTTTAAAATAGTCGTAACGGAGGCCGGCAATCACGGTCCATTGCTCGTTAATGCTTACAACATCTTGTACGTAAACGCCAAAACGGTCGGTTTCAACACCATCGCGGTTCATGTCGGTAAGGTTATAAGTACTTGGGTCGGTTTCGCCGTAATTTAAGTCAAATATGTTTAAATTAGTCACACCGTCTGCTTCATAGCGGGCGCGTAAGTAATCGTACTCGGTATCGACTATGTGGTAGTCGCCACCAAATAATACTTGGTGCATTAATTGGCCTTGCTCAAAGCTATAAACAAAGTCGGTGGTTAAGCTTGTTTCTTCGTTGGCGCGGTATTGCTTTCGGTATTCGCGTTTAATGGTTTCGTCATCAATGTTTGCTTCACCATCGCCGTTTACATCTACCCAGCTTTGCGACTCATGGTAGGCTTGGTCGCGTTCGTTATCCATGTAACGCAGTGTGCTACTTACAGAAAAATCATCATTAAAGTAATGCTTGAGCTCGGCTTGCAGCACTAACGCTTCCATGTCTTGGTAGTCAAATGCTTCATTTGCGTTGTAACTAGGGTCAACTAAAAAGTTGCCGTTGTCATCCACCGGTACACCACGTAAACGGTTACCGCCTAAGTCTTGCTTAATGTAATCAACAGTGGTGGTTAGTGTGGTTGAATCGGTTAAATCAAATAATAAACCAGCGGTAAACTCACTGTTTTTTGAATCTGCGTTATTACGAAAGCTGTCTTGCTCTTCGTAATAACCACCTACTCTGTATGCCATGGTGTCGGTTAAACCGCCGGTCATATCAAGTGAGGCGCCATGTGTGTTGTAATTGCCAAGCGTTAGTTTTAGCTCTTTACTTTGCGTATAACTTGGCTTTTTAGTCACGTAGTTGATCATACCGCCTGGCTCACCACCACCATATAACGCAGAGGCTGGGCCTTTTAATACTTCTACACGCGCTACATTAAATAATTGGGGTACACCAAAGCCCGAGTACGGGTCGCCGCGTACGCCATCGTAAAATACATTGGCATCGTCTCTAAATCCACGAAAAGTAACGCCTGAATAACTGTACTCACTTACCCCTGCTATTGAGCGGTATAAATCGGTAATATCGCGCGCGGCTTGGTCAATAATAAGCTGCTCGGTTAATACCTGCGCAGATTGCGGTAATTTAATAAGATCTAAATCCGTTTTAGTCCCAATTTTACTTTCGGTTTCTAGGTAAAACTGCTGAGCGCGACCTGTTACTTCTATTGTTTCAATTTCTTTATTTTGCTCGGCAAATGCTACATTAGAAAAAGCAGAAAAAGACGCAGCAATACTAAGCGCCAAGTATTTTTGGTTAAACATGTTGATCCTGAAAAGAGGTGTATAAAACACCGCGAATGATAACGACTATCATTACCATATGCAATGCAAATAATTTCATATTCATCCTTATTTTTCGAATTAATCGCAACTAAAATAGGTACTTAAAGACTTTTATGCTCACGTTTTATACATATTCCCTTTGCGCAGTGTTGAACCAAATAAAGAACTCAGATAGTGTGTATTTTTCATACGCTTTATAATAGCAATTCGCATTAATACTTAATCATTTTGTGGGGCTAAACGTGTCGCTACTTGTGTTAAAAAATGCTCATTTACGACTGCATGGATGCAGAAGGTAGAGAAATGCAGGAGCAATTGCCGAGAACGACTAAATAGCGAATTTATTGCCTAGCTATCAACACGTTTTTCTAGCATCAAAATAAACCGCTTAATTAAGCGAATTGGTATTAATATTAAATAACTTAAATAACTTAAATAACACGCAATAAAAAACCCGTTAGCTAACGGGTTTTTTATAGAGTTAATAACACTTTTTAACGCGTGTATTAAGACTCAATAGCCAAAAGCTCTACTTCAAAAATAAGCAGTGATGCAGGTGGAATACTGCCCACTCGCTTTTCGCCGTAGGCTAATTGGTGCGGTACATAAAATATGTATTTATCGCCTGGGCTCATAAGTTGTAAGCCTTCAGTCCAGCCTTTAATAACCTGATTTAAACCAAAGCTTATTGGCGTTTTACGCTCTACTGAGCTGTCAAATACGGTGCCATCTATTAACGTGCCGTGGTAATGCACGTTTACTTTACTAGTAGGGTTAGGTGTATTTTCGCTTTCGCCTTTGTGCAGCACTTTGTACTGTAAGCCTGAGGCGGTTTCTATTACGCCCTCAACTTTTGCGTTAGCGACAAGGTAGTCGGCTTCAATTTGCGCGTTAATGCCAGCTTGTTGCTTTGCTTTTTTACTATTTTGAAAAATTAAAAAACAAAATATAGCGATGATCACCGCTAAAATTATATTGATCATTTAGTGTTTTTCCTCATCTTCATCGGCTTCTTTATCTTCTTCGCTATCGCCATTAACTATGTCGGCTATATCTTTTAAGCGTGCTAAAGCAATACCGTTAACAGAATCCTCTGGGTATTCGCCGTCAATAATATCACCGGCATCAATATCCATTAATAAGTTAAGTGCTTGGTCTACAGTTTCTACTGCGTAAATATTAAATTTACCGCGCTCAACCGCTTCAAGTATTTCATCATCAAGTACTAAGTTAACTTGGTTAGATTTAGGAATAATAACGCCTTGCTCGCCTGTTAAGCCGCGCATTTTACACAGCTTAAAAAAGCCTTCTATTTTTTCGTTTACACCGCCAATGGCTTGCACATCACCGTGTTGGTTAATAGAGCCTGTAAGGGCAATAGACTGGCTAATAGGCAAACTGGTAATAGCCGATATAAGCGCACATAACTCAGCAAGTGAGGCGCTATCGCCATCTATATAACCGTAGCTTTGCTCTATAGCTATGTTAGCACTTAGCGTTAAACTAAAGTGCTGGGCGTATTTGTTACCTAAATAACCGGTAAGTAGCATTACACCTTTTGAGTGAATTGCTTTACCTAGCTCGGCTTCACGCTCAACATCTATTACACCATCGGCGCCGGCATATACGGTGGCGGTAATACGCGCGGGTGTACCAAACGACGTATCGCCAATGTGCAACACTGTTAAGCCGTTTACTTTACCAATGGCTTGACCTTGTGTGGCAATAAGCGTGTGGCCTTCTTTTATATCGCTTAGCATGTTTTCGCTTATTTGGCCGGTGCGGTACTGCTTACCTTCAATGGCTTCATCAATATGATGCGCATCAATCAGTGTTTGCTTATCTTGCTTGGCGTAAAAGCTGGCCTCAGCCACCAGTTCAAGCACATCGGCAAAGCGCGCCGATAATTTATTATGGTGCTCTGCTTGGCGGTAGCTAAATTTAAGTAACCGCACCATGGCGGCCTCTGTGGTTGTGCACTTTAACGTTTGCTGGCAGTACTCACTCACTTTAGTAATAAATTGGTACTGAAGCTTATCGCTACTTGGTAAATAGTAATCAAAGTCGGCAAGTACTCTAAACAGCTCTGCAAATTCTTCATCGTACTCACCTATGGTGTAATACAAATCGCGCGAGCCTAATAAAATAATTTTTACATCAAGAGGAATTAATTGCGGGCGCAGTGTAAAGCTGCTGCCTACTGAGCTGTCTTGATACGGTAGGTCGTTTTTAATTTGGTGCGTTTTAAGCGAAAGCTTTAAGCCATCCCAAACTTGCGGGTTGGCCATTACTTTTTCGGCATCCATAATTAAGTAACCGCCATTTGCACGGTGCAATGCACCAGGCTGTATAGAGCGGTAACTGGTTATAAGCGAGCCTTGCGATGTTGAATACTCAATTTTGCCAAATATATTGCCAAAGGTTGGGTTTGGCTCATACACCACAGGTGCGGCATCGTCTTCTTTAAATTCAACTAAAATGTTAGGCGCAAAAAAGTCGGTAAGCATGCCTTTACGGTCAAAATCTTCTTTGCTTTCTTCGCTTTCATCTTCATCGTCTAGCCACTCAAGTACTGCGTCGATTATTTCTACACGAATATCTTTTAAGTAGCGCAGCACTCCAATATGGGCAGCGTATTTATGCTCTAAGTCTTTTAATAATGGCTTTGTAGCTTGCTCGGCTGTGGCCTTTTTTAGATTACGCTGTTTTTCTTTTGATTCGCGTTTCCAGCGAGGCAGCTCAATCAGCGCTTCAATTAAGGCATCTTCTAGTTTTTCTATTTTTTCAAAAAACTCATCACGAAGCTCTTCATCTAGGGCGGCAAATTCGTTATCGCTTAACTGCCTGCCTTCAACTAAAGGCGCAAAACCTACGGCGTTTTTCTCTTCTATTAGCGCTACGCTTTGCTCAAGCGCCATTTCTTCTACTGCGGTAATAGCGCTGTCGTAAGCGTCGTTAAATTCGCTCTCGATTGACTTTTTTTTGCGTTGATAAGCTGGGTTATCAAACGCTGCCGGAAAGGTGTCGAGTACTTCATCTAAAAATGAGTCTATGTCGTCACTTAACTGCTTGCTTTGCCCTGCTTGCATAAATAGCGCAATTGGCTCGCGGTGGTCGTCGTAATTATTAACATACAACCACTCGTTAGGTGTGGGGCGGTCTTTTGCGTGTTGTTTAAGTTTGTCTTTTACAAGTGTAAATCGGCCATGCGCGGCCTCACCCATTACATAAACATTGTAGCCTGGCAGCTCCATCCCAAGTGAAAAGTCGAGCGCACTTTGGGCGCGTTGTTGGCCTATAAAGGTAAGTTGCTCTGGGTATGGATTGCTCATACACGTGCTAACGTGATTAGTAGAAATGCTCGGTGCGAGCTGTGAAACAGATAATGGCAGCAGTTTTTTCGTCATTCTAACTTCTTTTTGTACCAACATACTCGCTGGCTTTGGGCGTATTAAGTGGCCTACAAGCCACTTAATACATATATTTAGGGTTGTAATGCCTTACGGCTAAAATAAATACCATCACATTCAATGCACGGTGTAATTTGTGTAGCGTGATAAATATCAAAACTATGGGTGCAATTCTTACATACTAATGTGCCCATGGCTATCCATTCGCCTGCGTGATACATCCCATTGTGCTTAAAATCTTGGCTAAGGGACTGCCATTCAAGCTGGGTTTTGTCTTCTATGTGTGAAAGCTCATACCATAACGACTCTTTAAGCTCTTGCCATGCAAGCGAATTATAGTGCGATTCGTTTTCTTGAACGTGTTCTATGTCGCGCTGCAAATAACTTTTATAGAGTCCGTATTTTTCTTTGCCTAGGTCTTTAAGTGCTTGCTCAGATTCAACAAATCGGGTCATTGCATCTTTTACTTCGTGATCTTTTACATCTTTTAGCCAATTAGTTAAATCGCTAAGCCATGTTTTATAATCTGCCATTTTATACTCCATCAAAATCAAGGGCGTGTTGGCCTTTAACATAGATAAGTATAGGTTAACCTGCACTGAAAGTGAGATTTTAACAAAACCGTGCTTATACGCTGTGATTAGGCTTTTATTTGGGGTATCCTATCGGCAATTTTTTATTAGTTTGCAAGAAGTCTGGAATCATAGATGCAAGAGCAATATAACCCGCAAGACATAGAGTCAAAAGTCCAAAGTTACTGGGAAGAAAACCAGGTATTTAAAGTCACCGAAGATGAGAGCAAAGAAAAGTATTACTGTCTTTCTATGTTCCCATATCCAAGTGGCCGACTGCATATGGGTCATGTGCGTAATTACACCATTGGTGATGTTGTTTCTCGTTTCCAGCGCCTGCAAGGCAAAAACGTAATGCAACCAATGGGTTGGGATGCGTTTGGTTTACCTGCAGAAAACGCCGCTATCAAAAACAAAACAGCGCCAGCTAAGTGGACATACGAAAACATTGATTACATGCGTAACCAACTTAAGCAATTAGGCTTTGGTTACGACTGGGATCGCGAAATAGCCACGTGTCACCCAGAATACTACAAGTGGGAACAATGGTTTTTCACTAAGCTGTACGAAAAAGGCTTAGTGTACAAAAAAATGTCAACGGTTAACTGGGATCCAGTTGATCAAACTGTACTTGCCAACGAACAAGTTATAGATGGCCGCGGATGGCGCTCTGGTGCAGTGGTTGAGCAAAAAGAAATTCCACAGTGGTTTATTAAAATTACTGACTACGCACAAGAGCTTTTAGATGACTTAGACAAGTTAGAAGACTGGCCTGAGCAAGTTAAAACCATGCAGCGCAACTGGATTGGTCGCTCTGAAGGGTTAGACATTGAGTTTACGCGTACCGACAACAACGAAAAGTTTAGCGTATACACTACACGTCCAGATACATTTATGGGTGTAACTTACCTAGCCGTTGCCGGTGGCCACCCTATTGCGCAAGAAGCCGCTAAAAACAGCGATGCAATTGCAATGTTTGTTGAAGAATGCAAAAACACCAAAGTTGCCGAAGCAGACATGGCCACTATGGAGAAAAAAGGCATTGCAACAGGCTTTTACGCGACTCACCCATTAACGGGCGAGCAAGTTCCAATTTGGGTTGCTAACTTTGTATTAATGCATTACGGCTCAGGCGCGGTTATGGCAGTACCTGCTCACGACCAACGCGACTATGAATTTGCCACAGCATACGGCCTAGACATAAAACAAGTAATTGCACCGGTTGAAGGCTCAGAGCTTGAAGTAAATTTAAAAGAAGAAGCATTCACTGAAAAAGGCGTGTTAGTTAATTCTGGCGAATTTGATGGCCTTGATTTTGAAGGCGCATTTAACGCTATTGCCGACAAACTAGAAGCACTGGGTGTGGGTGAGCGCAAAGTTAACTTCCGCTTACGTGATTGGGGTGTTAGCCGCCAGCGTTACTGGGGTTCACCAATCCCAATGCTGAGCGACGAAAACGGTAACGAATTAGCCGCCACCGAAGAAATGCTGCCAGTACGTTTACCAGAAGATGTAGTTATGAATGGCGTTACTTCGCCAATCAAAGCAGACCCAGAATGGGCAAAAGCAAAGGTAAATGGCGTACCAGCAACACACGAAACAGATACCTTTGACACCTTTATGGAGTCGTCTTGGTACTACGCACGTTACTGTAGCCCGCGTCACGACGAAGGCATGCTCGACCCAGCAGCAGCTAACTACTGGTTACCAGTAAACCAATACATAGGTGGTATTGAGCACGCTATTTTACACTTATTGTATTCGCGTTTTTTCCATAAGTTATTACGTGATTTTGGTTTAGTAAATTCAGACGAGCCATTCGATCGCTTACTTTGTCAGGGCATGGTACTTGCCGAAACGTTCTACCGTAAAGATGAAAAAGGCGGTGACGTATGGATTTCGCCAAGCGATGTAAATACCGAAACTGACGAAAAAGGCCGCGTAACTAAAGCATGGCACAAAGAAGATGGTGAACCTGTGTTCTCATCGGGCATGAGCAAAATGTCTAAGTCTAAAAACAACGGTATAGACCCACAAGAAGTAATTGCCCAATACGGTGCAGATACTGTGCGTTTATTTATGATGTTTACCGCACCACCAGAGCAAACGCTTGAATGGTCAGACTCAGGCGTTGAAGGCGCGCACCGCTTCTTAAAACGTATTTGGAAATACGCAGTAGATGTGAAAACAGTTGGCTACCAAGCACTTGATAAATCAGCGCTTAGTAACCCACAAAAAGTACTGCGTCGTGAGCTACACAAAGCCATTGCAAAAGTGAGCGATGATATTGAGCGTCGTCAAACGTTTAACACTGCAATTGCTGCCATTATGGAGCTCTCTAATAAGTTATTAAAAGCGCCGTTAAACGATACGCAAGATGTTGCTATTGCTAACGAAGCATTAGAAGCCCTACTTATTATGCTTGCGCCAATTACGCCGCATTTATCGCACCAGTTATGGCAAGAGCTTGGTAAAGAGGGTGACATTTTAGATGCAGCCTGGCCTAAAGTTGACGAGTCTGCCCTTGTTGAAGATGAAAAATTAATCATCGTACAAGTAAACGGCAAACTACGCGCTAAGCTAACTGTAGCCGCCGATGCAACACAAGAGCAGGTAGAAGCACTTGCGTTTGCTGAGTCTAACGTAACTAAATTTACTGATGGCGCAACCATTCGTAAAATTATTTACGTACCGGGTAAACTACTTAACGTGGTAGCTAACTAAATGGTTAGCTTTAACACCCTTAAAAACACATTAGCCTTAGTGCTAATGTGTTTTGTGTTATCTAGCTGTGGCTTTCATTTAAAGAAAGCCTCTAGCCTGCCTGATAACCTTAAAACGCTTACACTTAAAGGTGATGATGAAAAATCATCGTTATTTTTAAACCTTAAAAAAGAGCTTAAAGCCAGTAACGTAGAACTGACACCTTCGGCTAAAAATGTTGCCCAGCTTTACTTACGCAAAGAAAGCATTGAGCGCCAAACCTTGTCGTTGTTTCAAAATGGTCAGGTGGCTGAATACGAGCTTGCCTACGGGGTAAGCTATGTTGTTAAACGCCCAGGCGAAAAAGCCATAGAAAAACGCTTTGAGCTTTATCGTAACTACCAAGACGACCCCGATCACGCACTTGCAAAAGCAAAAGAGCTTGAGCTGCTTATTAGCGAAATTCGTAAGCAAGCCAGTGGTCGTATTGTTAGAGAGCTGTCGCAACTATAATGCGCTGTTATGCTAATCAGTTACCGAGTGAATTAAATAAAGGTTTAAAACCCTTTTATTTAGTGTTTGGTGAAGAACCGTTTCAAGAAGCACAATGTGTGCAGCAAATACGCGACACGGCAAAAGCCCAAGGCTTTGATGAGGTAATTAAATTTACCCTAATGCAAGGGTTTGATTGGCAAGAAATTATAGCTCAATATCAAAGCATGTCTTTGTTTAGTGCGCGCACTATAATTGAGCTTGATTTAAACCAGCAAAAACCTGGCACCCCAGGAAGTAATACCTTTAAAAAAATAGTCGAGTTAATTAACCCTGATACCATTTTAATTGTAAAAGGGGCTAAAGCCAGCCAAGACGTACAACGTGGCGCCTGGTTTAAAGCGCTCGATAAACACGGTGTATTTGTACCATGCTACCCGCTTGCAGGGAATCATTTAAAACGCTGGTTAGATGAACAAGTAGCGCGCCTTTCTCTAAATATGCAAAACGAAGCAAAATTGAGCTTAATTAACGCTACCGAAGGCAATTTGTTAGCGTGTTTTCAGGAGCTCGAAAAGCTCTCGCTACTGCATGGTAATGCCTTAATAACCCAGCAACTTGTGATGCAAGGGCTATTAAATCAAGCCAAGTTTGATATTTTTGACTTAAGTGATGCACTATTAAATGGCCACGCCAAGCAAGCAATTAAAGTACTTAATAAACTGGCCAGCGATAACACCGAAGTGGTGAGTATTTTATGGGCTATAAATAAAGAGCTCACCAGTTTGCTCACTATTCAGCAAGGGCTTTTAAATGGCGAGCCTATCGCACAGTTATTTAAAAAAAGTGGGATTTGGAAAAACCAGCAAGGCCCAGTGCAAAATGCGATTAACCGCTTAAATATTAATACACTTGAGCAAATAAGCAGTGAGCTTGCACTGTTTGATTCAAGCTACAAACAAGGTAACTTAATTGCGCCTTACCAAGCGCTTGCCCATATTTGTATTAAGTTTTGCCAGCCGCTTGATATTCCAATGCCTTGCCACGCACTTAACTAAAGATTTTTAACATGATTGCAATTTTTGGCGGCACCTTCGACCCCGTGCATTTAGGCCACCTAAATATGGCCTCACAGTGTGTAAGTACATTTAACTTATCCACGTTGTACTTTATGCCCTGTGCCCTGCCCGCGCACAAAGCTGCGCCGGGTATAAGTACAGCGCACCGTATTAATATGCTCAATGCCGCTATAGCTCCTTACCCTCATTTTGCACTTGATTTAAGAGAGCTTAATCGCACTGGGCCCTCGTACTCATTGTTAAGTTTACAAGAGCTAAGAGCTGAGCACCCAGATACGCCAATTCTTTTTTTAATGGGCATGGACTCATTTAATAACCTCGACAAATGGTATGAGTGGCAAGCAATTACACAGCTATGCCATATAGTGGTTTATCATCGCCCGGGGCAAACATGTAACCCAAATAAAGCGCTTAAAAGCTATATCAGTAATGCCCACACTGAAGCGCCACAGCAACTTGCCGCACACAACTTTGGTAAGCTTTATTTTTTACTTGGTGAAACCCTTGATGCTGCCTCAAGCACTATTCGAGAGCAATTAAAAAAAACCAATAAAAATAATGAACTATTACCCGAACCTGTCAGTCACTACATTAAGCAACACCAGCTTTATCAAAGTGATGATTAAAACCCCCTAGCATGTTAAAATGCACGCTATTAAATTTAAAATTGAGACAATACCTTGGATTCGAAACAACTACTTGCCTTTGCACTAGACAAAATTGACGATATGAAAGCACGCGACGTGGTACAACTAGACGTACGTGACAGCTCAGACATTACCGATTACATGGTTGTGTGTTCGGGTACTTCTAAGCGTCATGTGCAATCAATTGCTGATAACGTAGCAAAAGAAGCTCGCCACGCTGGCGAAGAACCTTTAGGTTACGAAGGTCAAGACGAAGGCGAATGGGTACTGGTAGATTTAGGTGATGTAGTTGTACACGTGATGCAAGATCACGCACGTAGCTATTACGATCTAGAAAAACTGTGGGGCTAAGCGCCACTATTTTTTAATTGAGCTTGGAAGTATTACGTGAAAATACAAATGATTGCCGTTGGCACAAAAATGCCAGCGTGGGTAGAAAGCGGATTTGCAGAGTACCAACGCCGTTTTCCTAAAGATATGGCGCTTGAGTTAATAGAAATTCCGGCCGGTAAACGCGGTAAAAATGCCGATATTAAACGCATTTTGCACACCGAAGGTGAAAAAACCTTAGCCGCTATTCCAAAAGGCAATCGCATTGTTACCCTAGAGGTAACAGGTAAACCACTTGATACTCACCAGCTTGCTAAAAATATGGAAAAGTGGCAGCTCGATGGCCGCGACGTTAGTTTGCTTATTGGCGGCCCTGAAGGGTTAGCCCCTGAGTGCATTGCCGCCTCTGAGCAAAAATGGTCGTTATCTAACTTAACGTTACCGCACCCTTTAGTGCGTATTATTGTTGCCGAAAGCCTATACCGAGGCTGGAGCTTAAATAACAACCATCCTTATCATCGCGAGTAACGCCTTGTTATGATTAAGCAAAGACCCACAATACGCGACCATTCCGCTGAGGCAAACTTATTTGCACGGCGCGCATTTGTGGGTTTTATTTTTGTTTTAGGCTTAGTGGCAATTTTACTTTCTAACCTTTATACCATTCAGGTAGAAGAACATACCGACTATCAAACCCGCTCTAACGATAACCGTATTAAAGTAATTCCTATTGCGCCAAACCGTGGCCTCATTTACGACCGCAATGGTGTACTGCTTGCTGAAAACAAACCCGTTTATAACCTCGAGGTTATTCCTGAAGAGGTCGACGATTTAGCTAAATCGCTTGAGCAAGTTAGCAAAATAATTACGATTACCGAGCAGCAAAAAAAAGACTTTATTGATGACATAAAGCATACGCGTCGTTTCAAGTCGCAAGTACTAAAAGCCCGCTTAGATGAAACCGAAGTGGCCCAATTTGCGGTTAATCAGCATAAATTTCCGGGCTTTAGCATTGAGGCGCGCCTTGCACGCTTTTACCCATATGGCGATACGCTAACCCATGCATTAGGCTACGTTGCCAAACTAAACCGCAAAGAACTTAATAAGTTAGAACAAGAAGACCAAGCCACAAATTACCGCGCTACGCACGATATTGGTAAACTTGGCATAGAAAAATATTACGAGCAGCTTTTGCATGGCCAAGTCGGCTCTCAACGCGTTGAAGTAAATAACCGCGGGCGTGTTATTCGCACATTAAGTATGACCCCCCCACAGCCGGGCAGTGATTTAGTACTTACCTTAGATATCGGATTACAACAAATAGCCCAACATGCGCTTAAAGATATGCGCGGCGCGGTTGTAGTAATGGATGCCAAAGATGGCGGCGTATTAGCACTTTATTCAAACCCAAGTTACGACCCTAATTTATTTGTCCATGGTATTAGCAGTAAAGATTATAAAGCACTGCTAAACCCCGACCGCCCTCTAATTAACCGTGCCACTCAAGGGCGCTATGCGCCAGCTTCCACAGTAAAGCCGCATATGGCTATACTGGCACTTGAAGAAAACATTGTCAGTGAAAGCACCTCGGTGTGGGATCCTGGTTTTTTTCAAATACCGAATGTTGAACATAAATGGCGCGATTGGAAACGTTGGGGCCACGGCCATGTAGATGTTTACAAAGCGATTGAAGAGTCGTGCGATACTTACTTTTACGATGCGGCATACCGCTTAGGCATAACAAAAATTAGTAATTTTATGGCCCGCTTTGGCTTTGGTGACTTATCGGGAATAGACATACACGAAGAAACCACAGCCATACTGCCCTCAAAAGAGTGGAAAGAAGGCCGCTTTAAAGAGTCGTGGTGGCGTGGCGATACTATTTCAGTGGGGATTGGCCAAGGGTATTGGACTGCCACCCCTATTCAAATTGCTAACGCGACTAACATATTGGTTAATAAAGGCATAAACCACCCGCCGCATTTAGCACAAGTGGCTAAAAAAGAAGACCAAGTGACGCAAATTAATAACGAAGAAAAACCGCCGGTGGTACTTAATAACCCTGATAACTGGCGTATCGCGCTCGATGCCATGCACAATACCGTAAAAAAAGTAACAGGAACGGCCCACCGTGCATTTAAAGGCGCTAATTATGATCCTGCGGGTAAAACAGGCACAGCGCAAGTAGTGAGTATTGCCCAAGGTGAGCGTTACGATGCGAAATCACTAAAGGAGCGCCAACGCGATAACGCGATTTATATTGGTTTTGCTCCGTATGACGACCCTAAAATTGTGGTTTCAATTGTGGTAGAAAACACCGGTGGCGGAAGCTCTGTGGGTGCACCTATTGCACGTGAGCTAATGGATTACTATTTTGCAGCAAACCCAATAGAAGTTGCTAGGAATACAGCGCAATGACCGTATTAAACACCCAGCGCTCGATATGGATGCGCATGCATTTAGACTTACCGTTACTAATTGCCTTATTACTTATGATGGCAGGTAGTATCACCATAGTATATAGCGCAAGCGGCCAAGACTCGGCCATGATGATCCGCCATATCACCCGTATGGGCGGCGCTATTATAGGCATGATAGTGCTTGCACAGTTCTCCCCCGCGACTCTTAAACGCTTAGTGATCCCCCTTTACTGTGTTGGGTTACTCATGTTGGTGGGCGTATTGCTATTTGGCGTGAGCTCAAAGGGCGCTCAGCGCTGGTTAAATTTAGGTATTACTCGCTTTCAGCCCTCAGAACTTATGAAGCTGGCAGTCCCTATGATGGTGGCTTGGTATATTGGCCGAAACCAACTTCCGCCACGTCCATTACACCTAATTATTGGCTTTGTCATCGTGATGCTGCCTACCTTATTAATTAAAGAACAGCCCGACTTAGGCACCTCAATTTTGATTGCCAGCTCAGGAATATTTGTGTTGTTTTTATCGGGTTTAAGCTGGCGTTTAATTGGCTTTTTAAGCTCGATTGTCGCACTGGCAGCATGGCCATTTTGGCACTACGGTATGCACGACTACCAAAAGCAGCGCGTATTAACGTTTTTAGACCCAGAGAGCGATCCGCTTGGCTCGGGGTATCATATTATTCAATCCAAAATAGCCATCGGTTCTGGTGGTATAGAAGGTAAAGGCTGGTTGCAAGGCACGCAATCACAACTCGAATTTTTACCAGAGCGCCATACCGACTTTATATTTTCGGTATTAAGTGAGGAGTTTGGCTTATTTGGTGTGTGTGTTTTATTAAGCCTGTACTTATTTATTATCGGCCGTGGTTTATACATTGCGGTAAACGCGCAAGATGCGTTTGGTAAATTATTGGCCGGCGCCCTTACCCTCACCTTTTTTGTTTATATTTTTGTAAATATAGGTATGGTATCGGGCTTGTTGCCTGTTGTAGGTGTACCTTTACCCCTTATTAGTTATGGCGGCACCTCTATGGTGACGTTAATGGCCGGATTTGGCATTATTATGTCAATTGCGACAGATAAAAGGATGCTTTTAAAATAATGAATAAGCCTACCCAGCTGTTATTTATTTCAGCCTTAATATTTATGTTAAGCGCATGTAGTAGCGGCTCTAATAGTCGTTATCATATGGAGCACGACGCCGCACCTTTACGCGCGCCAACCGCACTTGAAATGCAAGATGCCGTTGTGGTGGATGTTAAAAAAAGTGCCAGTGCAAGTCGCCCCTACGAGGTATTAGGCAAACGTTATACACCAATGCTTGATGAAAAAGGGTATACAGAAGAAGGGATCGCTTCGTGGTACGGCCGTAAGTTTCATGGCTACCATACCTCAAACGGTGAAATTTACGATATGTTTGCCATGAGCGCTGCGCATAAAACCTTACCCCTGCCAAGCTTTGTACGCGTTACTAATACTGCTAACAATAAATCGGTGATTGTACGTGTAAACGACCGTGGGCCGTTTCATGATGACAGAATAATAGATCTTTCGTATGCTGCTGCTTATAAATTAGGCTATTACACTCACGGTACAGCCAAGGTTAAGCTAGAGGCGATTACGCTCGACAGCATTCCTGCACGTAAAACATATATACAGGTAGCTGCGGGTAGTACGCTTAGCAATATTGAAGCATTAGCTTCTACATTACGCCTGCAGTATCAAGTACCTACTAATATAGTAAAAGCAGACAACATATATCGTTTGCATTTGGGCCCGATTAAAGATGCCCAGCATGCACAAGACGTATTAAAAAAATTAAAACAAAACCAATTTCAAAACGCGTTCTTGCTTTACACTCAGTAAGACAAATACCTAAACCACGCCAAAATGTAGGATTCAGCGTTGTATTGGGGCTTAAAATCTAGGTGTTCTTTTTTAAATGGCAATCCCTTTTAAAAAATAACAACACAGAAAATCAGCCTTAGTGAAACGCCCTGAAGCGTGGTTTAAAAACGATTTATACTGCGTTATTGATTTGAACAATAGAGTGACTATTATTGACAATCAATGCCTTGTCTAAGCTGTTTTTAATTCCAACGACGCTCGCATCTCGGGGTAGTTTGGGTATAAGATGGACTAACGCGAATTTTTAACTTTAACCATTAATGAGTATGATGAAATCAATTAAACATAAAATCCTCAAAGGTGTATGCGGCTTAGTTTGCACAGCCGCCGTATTTTCAGCCAGCGCCCAAATTATTCCGGCTCCACCTCAAATTAATGCAAAAGGTTATTTTTTAGTAGACTTTACAACAGGTAAAGTTATTGCTGAAGGTGAAGCTGATACAAAGCTAGCCCCTGCAAGCTTAACTAAAATGATGACCAGTTATGTAATTGGTACAGAAATTAACGCCGGTAACATTGCACCAACCGATATGGTTACAGTGAGCGAAAAAGCCTGGGCTAAAAACTTCCCTGAATCGTCAAAAATGTTTATTGAAGTAGGCAAGCAAATAAGTGTTGATGAGCTTAACCACGGTATTATTATTCAATCAGGTAATGATGCATGTGTAGCCATGGCTGAGCACATTGCAGGTAGCGAAAGCGCATTTGCTGATTTAATGAATGCCCATGCCGCTAAATTAGGCATGAGCAACAGCCACTTTATTAATAGCCACGGTTTAGATACAGACGAGCATTACACTACCCCACGTGATATGGCGACCCTAGGTGCTGCACTTATTCGTGATGTACCTGATGAGTACGCACTTTATAAGCAAAAATCGTTTACTTACAACGGCATTAAACAATATAACCGTAACTCTTTGTTATGGGATGAAAGCCTAGATGTTGATGGCATTAAAACGGGTCACACATCAGAGGCAGGTTATAGCTTAGTAACGTCTGCAACTAAAAACGACATGCGTTTAATTGCGGTTGTTATGGGCACATCAAGCGAGCGCGCACGTAAAGTAGAAAGCAAAAAACTACTTAACTACGGATTTCGCTTTTTTGAAACAATTACACCTTACAAAGCAGGCGACAGCTTTGCAGAACAACGTATTTGGATGGGTAATAAAGAAAATGTATCGTTAGGCATTTTAGAAGATACCCCAATTACCATTCCACGTGGTCAACATAAAAACCTTAAAGCTAACTTTGAGCTAGACAACACGCTTGAAGCACCATTAGCGAAAGGCACTAAAGTAGGTACGTTATTCTTACAACTAGAGGGCGAAGACATTGCACAATACCCACTAGTAACACTTGAAGAAGTGGAAGAAGGCAGCTTCTTTAGCAAAATTTACGACTACTTACGTTTACAAATTATGTAAACGTAAAAATAACCCGACAGTCGTTGGGCTGTTAAACGAAGCGCCTCTGTTATGAGGCGTTTTTTTTTGCTTGAAAAATGCTAGAATGCGCCCCATATAAGCAGGATCACCCTAAACCTGCCAGTCACGCTTAGCGTTATACCAATTCGGTTAATTAAGTAATCTATTTTGAGGCTGGAAAAACGTGTTGATAACTTGGCTAATAAATCGCTATTTAGTTGTTCTAAATGAGCATTTTTAACGCAGGTAGCAACACGTTTAGCCCCGCAAAATGATTAAGTCTTATTGCGGATTGATATTATCTCACGTAGCCAACATTTTTTGTTTGAGGAGTCACCGTCGTGGTTCAACCTGTTAAAAATACTAAATTTGATGAGTACCTTGAGTACCCATGTCCGTTCACATTTAAAGTTATGGGTTTAGCAAACGTTAACCTTACGGAACAAATTTTAGCTAAATTACAACCTATTGCACCTGGTGACTACGCACCAAAAGTAAAGCCAAGCAGTAAAGGCAATTATGAGTCGGTAACGTTTGTTGCCACAGTGACAAGCGGTAAACACATAGAAGAAATTTACAACGTGATCAGCAACATTGATGACGTACGCCATATGCTTTAAGCCATAGTTGAGACTTGTTGTGAACGAAAACACTTTAATCGTACGCCAACTAGGCCGTCAGCGTTACATGCCAATTTGGCAAAAAATGCAAGCCTATACCGACACCCGTGACGACAGCTCGCCAGATGAAATTTGGCTTGTAGAGCACGAGAGTGTATTTACACAAGGCCAAGCTGGTAAAGATGAGCATTTACTCGCCCCTGGTGACATAGAAGTCATTAAGGTAGACCGTGGCGGGCAAGTTACTTACCATGGCCCCGGCCAACAAATGATGTATGTATTATTTAACTTGCGCCGCTTAAAAATCGGTGTGCGCGAGCTTGTGACATGGCTTGAAGAGTGCATTATTGATACCCTTAATGAGTATGATATTAAAGCCTACGCAAAAGCCGATGCACCCGGTGTGTACGTAAACGACAGTAAAATTGCATCATTAGGATTACGTGTTCGTCGTGGTTGCTCGTTTCATGGATTAGCATTAAATGTTAACATGGACTTAAGCCCGTTTTTACGCATCAACCCGTGTGGTTATGCTGGCATGAACATGGTGCAAACGAAAGAATTAAACGGCCCTCAAAACTTAGCACAAGCAGGTGAAGGGCTGGTAAAACACATGATAAAGAAGCTTAATGCAACACAGGTTAAGCATACTGAAGGGTTTGAAAACGAATGAATAAACCAGTCAAAATGGAACCAGGTGTAAAACTACGCGACGCAGAAAAAATGGCGTTGATCCCCGTTAAAGTTTTACCTACAGAAAAAACTGAAATGTTGCGCAAGCCAGAGTGGCTTAAAATTCGCTTACCAAAATCTACCGAGCGTATCGACGGTATAAAACAAGCTATGCGCAAGCACGGCTTACACTCAGTATGTGAAGAGGCCTCATGCCCTAACCTTTCTGAGTGTTTTAACCACGGTACTGCTACCTTTATGATTTTAGGTGCTATTTGTACTCGTCGTTGCCCATTTTGTGATGTTGCCCATGGTCGCCCACTAAAACCTGATGCAGCAGAGCCTGAAAAGCTTGCACTGACAATTAAAGACATGAAGCTTAGCTACGTGGTTATTACCTCGGTTGACCGTGATGATTTACGTGATGGCGGCGCACAGCATTTTGCCGATTGTATTCGCGAAATCCGTAAGCACAATCCAACCATTACTATTGAGATTTTAGTGCCAGATTTTCGTGGTCGTATGGACCGCGCACTGGAGATTTTAATTGAAACGCCACCTGATGTGTTTAATCACAACCTAGAAACTGCCCCGCGTTTGTACAAGCTTGCGCGCCCAGGTGCCGATTACAAATGGTCGTTAGAATTACTTCGTCGCTTTAAAGAAGCGCACCCAGAGGTAAAAACTAAGTCTGGCTTAATGGTTGGCCTAGGTGAAGAAATTAGTGAAATAGAAGAAGTATTACGTGACCTACGTGCGCATAACGTTGACATGCTTACCGTTGGCCAATACTTACAGCCTTCTAAGCATCACTTGCCAGTTAAACGTTACGTGCCACCAGCGGAATTTGACGCACTGAAAGAATACGCTGATGAAATTGGCTTTACGCATGCTGCCTCTGGCCCATTTGTTCGTTCAAGCTATCACGCTGACCAACAAGCTGCAGGTAAAGAAGTAAAATAATTACTTTTTAAAACGCATTAAAAAGCCCTTAGCAATTAAATTGCTAAGGGCTTTTTTGTCGCTTTAATTTTTACCACTGCGTTTAAGTATATAATAAAACACAGGTGTAAGTATTAAGCCAAATACCGTTACGCCTATCATGCCAGAAAATACCGCAACGCCCATAGCTTGGCGCATTTCAGAGCCTGCTCCCGATGAGAACACCATAGGTACAACCCCCATAATAAATGCTATTGAGGTCATTAATATTGGGCGTAATCGCAACCGGCTCGCCTCTTTAATGGCATTAAATGCATCCATACCTGTATCTTGTAGCTCTTTTGCAAACTCAACAATTAAAATAGCGTTTTTAGTGGCCAGTCCAAACAACACGATTAGGCCAATTTGGGTGAAAATATTATTATCACCACCATAAATAGCCACACCAATCAGCGCACTTAGCAATGTCATAGGCACAATTAAAATAATAGCGACAGGCAAACGTAAGCTTTCGTACTGCGCTGCTAAAACCAAAAATACAAGCAACACAATAAGTGGAAATACATACATTGAAGTATCGCCCGCTAAAATTTGCTGATAGGTTATGTCTGTCCACTCATACGCAATACCCATTGGCAGTGTTTCATCGAGTATTTTTTCTATTGCGGCTTTAGCTTGGTCAGAGCTATACCCTGGTGCGGGTACGCCGTTAACTTCAGCCGTAACATAGCCGTTATAATGCATTACTCTATCTGGCGCTAAACTATGCTCAATACTAAGCACTGCGCCAAGGGGGATCATATCGCCATTTTTATTGCGCACTTTTAATTGCTTAATTTGCTCTACATCTTCCCTGTAGGGTGCATCTGCCTGCACATTTACCTGATACGTGCGACCAAATAAATTAAAGTCGTTCACATAAACTGTGCCCAAATAGCCTTGCATTGCTTCAAATAAGGTGTTTATTTCAAGCCCTAAGCTTAGTGCCTTTTTACGGTCTACCTTCACATCTAGCTGTGGTACGTCGGTTGTAAAACTGGTAAACGCATTAGCAAGAGCGGGATCGGCTTTAGCCTTAGCAATGACTTCATTTGTTACTTGCTGCAAGGTGTCAAACCCTAATGAGCCTCTATCTTCAAGCTGCAGCTTAAAGCCACCAATAGTGCCCATTCCCCTTACTGGAGGAGGCGGAAATATAGCAACATTAGCGCCTTTTATTTGACTAAGTTGTTTATTTAAATCTTCCGCTATTTCAGCTGCCGACATGCGCGGGCCCTGCCGCTTTGAAAACGGCTCTAACGGTGTAAACATCATTCCCGAACTTGGGTTTATAGATAAACCATTAATGCTTAAACCTGCAAAGGCGACGGCGTCACTAACGCCTGGGTGCGCCCTGATTATCTCTGACATTTGGCGAACCACCGCTTCAGAGCGATCTAGCGATGCTGCATTAGGTAATTGCGCAAAAGCGACGAGATACATTTTATCCTGCGGCGGAACATATCCTGTTGGCGTATTTTCAAACTGCTGCCACGTTAAGGCCAGCAAACCAACGTATAGCACACCAATTATGCCGCCCTTATGCACTATTCGGCCAACGGCTCCTGTGTATTTACCCGAGGCTTTATCGAACATTTTGTTAAAAGGCGTAAATAACCAGCGGCCAAATAATTTATTAATGGCACGACTTAACCAATCGTTGTCTTGCCCATGAGGTTTGAGTAATAACGCAGCCAGCGCTGGGCTTAGCGTAAGTGAGTTAATGGCAGAAAGCACTGTTGAAATAGTAATTGTAAGAGCAAATTGACGATAAAATTGCCCTGTTAAACCGCTCATAAACGCAGTAGGAATAAACACCGCAGCAAGCACTAAAGTAGTGGCAATAATAGGCCCTGTTACTTCTTTCATTGCTTGAGTGGTTGCATCAATGGGGCTTAATCCCTCACTGATGTTTCTTTCAACGTTTTCGACCACAACAATGGCATCATCAACAACAATACCGATTGCTAACACCAAGCCAAATAACGACAACGCATTAAGTGAAAATCCCATTAAATGCATAAAAGCAAAGGTGCCCACTAATGAAATTGGCACTGCCACCAGCGGAATAATAGATGCTCGCCATGTTTGTAAAAACAGCACGATGACCAACACAACTAATAAAACCGCTTCAAATAATGTATCGACTACGGCTTCAATAGAGCCCCTTACAAATACGGTAGGGTCATACACTATTTCATAGCTCATACCCTCTGGAAATAGCGCCGACAGTTCAGCCATTTTAGCGCGCACATCGTCAGAAATTTGTAATGCATTAGAGCCTGGTGCTTGAAAAACAGGCACAGCGGCAATTGATTCATTATTAAGAAGTGGCCTAAGGGTATAACTATCTGCACCTAGCTCTACTCTAGCAACATCTTTTAGCAGTGTAATTTCGCCGTTATCGCCCGTTTTTACGATTATTTCTTCAAATTCATCTTGCTCTATTAAGCGCCCTTCTACATTGATAAGCCATTGAAACTCACTGGTGCCTATGGGTTGTGCGCCTAGGCTTCCTGCCGCAGCTTGCTGATTTTGCGAGCGAATAGCATTGACTACATCACTTGGATTTAAACTGAGCGCCGCTAATTTGTTAGGCTCTAGCCACACACGCATACTGTAATCGCCTGCGCCAAATACACGTACTTGGCCCACACCATTAATGCGCTTTAGCTCATCTTTTATAAATTGATCGCTATAATTAGACAGGTACAAACTGTCGTATCGCCCTGTAGGCGAAGTTATGTGTACCGCGAGGGTAAGGTTGGGTGATGACTTTTCGGTGACTACACCTAGCCTTTGTACTTCCTCTGGTAGGCGAGGTATTGCTCTATTTACCCTATTTTGTACCAAGGTAGTTGCTTCGTCGGGATCGCTCCCTATCGCAAAGGTGACTGTTAATGTCATGGTGCCGGCAGAGTTTGCAAGCGATGACTGGTACAGCATGTTTTCTACGCCGTTTATCTCTTGTTCAAGCACTGTGGCCACGGTTTCGGCTATTACCTTAGGATTGGCACCTGGGTAGTTAGCTGTAACAACAACCGTGGGGGGTACTACATCTGGGTATTCTGTAATAGGTAATTGCCATATGGCTATGGCACCCCCTATAAAAATAAGAATAGATAAAACCGCTGCAAAAATAGGTCGATGAATAAAAAACTGAGAAAAATTCATTATTACATGCCTATTTCAAGTGTTGGCTCGGCATTGGCTAAGCGGTTTTGGTTATCAACCTTTTGCTGCCAAGCTTGTAACTCGTTTAAAGTACTTTGCTTTGCCATATTAATTAATTCTGGCGTAATGAGTACGCCAGAGCGCACGCGCTGCAAGCCATTAACTACTATGCGTTCGCCGCTTTTTAAACCTTGTTTAATAACTCGTAGCTCACCCACTTTGTCGCCTAAAGTAATGGCGCGGTATTGCACTTTATTTTGCTCATCAACCGTTAAAACGTATTTATTATTTAAATCGGTACCAATGGCTTTCTCAGCAATTAAAATACCTTGCTCAGTATTGCCCCCGGCTAATTTTAAATGGGCGAATAACCCAGGTAAAATCGCGCCGTCTTGATTATTAAATACAGCCCGCACGCGTAATGTACCGGTTTGGGTATTTACTTGGTTATCAACAAAATCAAGCTTGCCCCAGTGTTGGTAATTTTGCTCATTCGCTAAACGCATCGCCACAGGTAACGCGGTAGATTGATTGTTATCAAGGTGCGCTTGTTGATAGTTAAGCCATGTTGCTTCATCAATATCAAAATAGGCATATACTTGCTCTGTAGAGACAATAGAGGTCATTACAGTTTGCCCTGCACTGACATAGTTGCCCTCGGTAATTAACGCACGAGACACTCGCCCAGAAATAGGCGCTTCTACGCGTGTAAAGGTTTTGTTTAGCTGTGCAAGCTCAAGGGATGCATTACTTTGTGCTACGTAGGCATTTGCCTGGTCAACCTCTGCGCCTCGGGTCTCTAATAACTCTTTAGATATTGATTTACTTTTAAATAGCTCTTTAGCTCGATTAAAATCTTGCTTTGCTAGTTTTAAGCGGCTTTTTGCTTCATCAAGTTGCGCTGTAAGGCGGTTTACTTGTGCATTAAATTCGCGGCTATCAATTAAAAATAAGGTGTCGCCTTTATTTACCAGCTCACCCTCTTCAAATGCTGCCGCTTCAATATAACCAGATACGCGAGGACGCAAAGACACTATTTGCGGCGACTCTAGCCGCCCTGTAAAGCTGTCCCACTCGGTTATTCGCTGACTTATTACTTCGGCCACTTCTACGGCCACTCCTTGCGTAGAATCATCATTACTTTGAATAGAACTTGGTTTATCGCTGCATGCACCCAGTATTATCGCTAATAGCGCAATAATAAACGTGTATGTAAATTTATATATAGCTGACATGGTTAACTCTCTTGCTGTACGAGTTGTGTTAAAATCTGCTTATATTATGAACGCGGCAAAAGCATAAAAATAATTATATTATTGTATAAAACACATCACTAAAAATGATGTAAAATAATCTTACATTTAAAATTTATAACGGTGCTATATGCGTCCTCAAGAGCTTAATTTACTAATGATTTTTGATGCCATCATGACTGAAGGCAGTATCACTCGTGCAGCAGAGCAATTATCGCTGACACAACCTGCGGTATCTAACGCGCTTGCACGTATGCGCGCAGCGTGGGGAGAAGAGTTATTTATAAAAGATGGCCGAAATATTCAACCTACTGCATTTGCTAACAATTTATGGGGGCAAATACAGGGGCCACTTGGATCATTAGAGCATGCTATAAACCAAAGTGAATTTAACCCAGCGACAGCGCAGCGCACTTTTCGTATTTCTGCCGCTGATATATTTGTAGAAATGATATGGGGGCCTCTTCGTAAAATTATTGAGCAGCAGGCCCCAGGCATTAATATCCATGCAATCCCTAATCGGGCGGTAGAGGCTGCCAATGTACTTAAAGACGCCGAAGCCGAACTGGCAATTAATCGCTACACCCTGTCTGAAAACGTTATTAGAGCCGAGCACTTATTAAAGCCTAAATATGTTGTACTTATGCGCCCTGACCACCCGCTTGCTAATGCCCCTTTAAGTATTACTGACTTTGCTAATACAGATCATTTATTAGTATCAATTACGGGCGATATTTTAGGGCCATCTGATCAAGCACTAAGAGTATTAGGATTAAAACGCCGAGTAGCGATGACGGTAAATAACGCGGCAAATGTACCTAATATTCTTAAAAATACCGATCTTATTTGTGTCCTCCCCTCAATAGCGCTTGAGCAGGAAATATTTACCAATAAGCTCGTGGTTTTAAAAAGCCCTATTGATACGCCACCAACACCCGTCTCTGTTATTTGGCATAAGCGCCAAGACAACGATGCCGGTTTGCAGTGGATACGCCGTCACATAGTGGCTATTATTCAACAACGTGTAAGTAGCCACGATAAAAAACTAGGCAAATATTTACTGCGCTAAAACGCCTTTTTTAATCACAAAATCAGCAAATCGTACCTGCTCTTCTTCAGCGCGAAGGCTATCGGTTTCGACTATTGAACGATAGACACCCCATTTAGGACGGGCAAAGTCACCATCGCTAAAGCCACGCCACATATCTATGTTTTGCTCGCTAATGCTAAATAGCTCTTCGTTGTCACTTAACCGGGTTAGGGTCATTTCAAATTGCCCCGCTTCACTAAAAGTAGCTTGTACAAATACCGCTATCCATTCATCAGTAATGAGTGACCAGTCGGTTTCGATAAGGTTTTTATCAAGCCCTGTGCTGTTACCGTTTTCATCAAAGCCTGCGCTATAACGTACTTGCAGCTGATTACCTGTACTGTTTTTTTGTGCACCAGAGAGCGTAATAATAGGTTGGTCGTCGTTGCCATTGGTATTGTCGTTGCTGTCGTTACGGGCTTTTATTTGGAAAAAGTGACTGAATTTACTACTCAGCTCAAGCTCGCTAGAGACTTTAAACTTCCAACTGTATTGTACGGTTTCGTCTTTAAAAGCAAGTGTTGCGGCGGGCGATTTATCAAAGGCTTTTATTTCGTTGCGCTGGCGGTCGGTTGCGCCCTTATCTTTATCTTGGTCTTCATCACGATGTGCTAAAAACACAAAGTGATTACCTACAGTTGAGTCAGTATCTTCAATAATATGCACAACATTTTGATGATTACCGCTATACATATCAGGCGATTCAATTGCACCTTCACTAAACGCATTTTCTATTAATGTATAAGCACTTAGCCCTGTGTTTTCGCCATCGGCATTGAGGGTTGTTTCTTGCGTTACTATAAAATCATCACGGCCTGCAGTGCCTATAATGGTTATAGACACTGTCGCTTCGGTGCCATCTACCGATGTGACGGTTATTTCATCAAGTAAGGTTTCGCCCTCGTTTAATGCACTCACAGTGGCATGCTCGCCATTAAGTGTATATGACCAATTACCATCCTCAGTTAAGCTAAATGAACCATAAGTTGTGGTGTTATTGCTTTGCGTTTTAAATACTGCCTCATTGGCTTGTGCATCAGTTATAGATAGTTCACCTGAAATTGCTATATCGCGGGTATTTTCAATACTTACAAATGTTTGACCGCTAATAACCGCGGCGCTTTGCGCTACAACCGATGCATTTACAGGCTCACTTTTTGACCCTGAGCTACCGCACCCTACAGCTAAAATACCCAAAGAACAAACAGAAGTAATAGTTAAAATACGCAAGCCAAACTTTGACATAAACAACCAGCCCAGGTTAATGGTAAGTAAATAAAGTAAAATATAACTTACCAATTATTTGTTTTAATAACTAGATCTTTATTACCAGTATGGTTTTATAATTGTTAGCAGAGCTATTTGTGAAAAACAACTTTAAATAAAAGGGTAAAAATAAAATTAGGTTAAAACCAAGTTACTTGAGATAATCCTCAGCGAACCCCTTATTTAGGTTATATATGAAATTATTAGTTCGTAATTTGTCTCGCGCTACCACAGAGCAAGACCTTCGCACGTTGTTTGCAGCACACGGTAAAGTAACTACCTGTAACTTAGTGCTTGATAAAGATACTGGTTTATCAAAAGGTTTTGCCTTTGTAGAAATGCCAAACGACATAGAAAGTAGAAGCGCTATTAAAGCACTTAATCAATTAAGCGTTGATAAAAGCAAAATTCGCGTAAAATACGCAGATGAGTAATTAGTTACTTGCTATATGATTAAAACCAGCTATTTGCTGGTTTTTTACGTTTTAAGGTACGCTATAGAACAGGTTAATATTAGCGCGGCGCTTTAAAATATTAAGCGCCTAGGGTGCCGCTTTTTTTATACTAATTGTACCTAACACTACAAAAGATGCAGCTAAAGCAAAAAACATCGCTTGCTGTGCGAGCAAAGCTGCTGCAAAAAATGCTACGCCGCTGCCTATAAACAGGTATCCGCTTTTTTTAGATTGGCTCATTGTGTGTGCTCCATTTATTGTTGTCGATTATTTATACACCCTACACCGGCAATTTTCAATTTTTGAAAAATAGAACTGGCAAGATGATAAATATTCGACTCACATCAGTGCTTCCTTTATATTAAAAGCCAATTTTTAAAACTATTCAGAAAACTATGGCCTCTACTTTTTTTAAAAGCGCTAGCCTAAGCCTGCTAGTCGCTCTCTTTGGTTGCTCTGAACCTGCAAGCGAGCATTCTTCTTTAGAAAATACGCCCGGCGTAAGCCTAAATAACGTTAAACAGCATATAAAAACGCTAGCCTCTGATGACTTTCAAGGTCGCGGCCCACTTACTCATGGTGAAGTAAAAACAGTGGGTTACTTGAGCGAGCAATACGAAGCTATGGGTTTAACTGGCGCGTATAATGGTAAGTTTTTACAGCCGGTAAAAATGGCAATGGTCACGGCCAACCAAAATATGCAATTGCAGGTGGGCGACTTAAAGTTTAAAGCAGGTAACGATTTTACCGCCCGTACAGAGCAATTACAGCCAGTAATAGATGTACGAAACTCTGACATTGTATTTGTGGGCTACGGTATTAATGCCCCCGAATACAACTGGAACGATTACGAAAACATTAATGTTGAAGGTAAAACCGTTATTGTATTGGTAAACGACCCTGGCTTTGCTACACAAAACGATGCGTTATTTACAGGTAATGCTATGACCTACTACGGCCGCTGGACTTACAAATACGAAGAAGCCGCACGCCAAGGTGCCAAAGCGGTATTTATTGTGCACGAAACTGCCCCTGCGGCTTACCCTTGGGGCGTGGTTGAAAGCTCAAACACAGGAACTAAATACACCCTGATGGACAATAACCTAAACGTTTCTAAGCTCCCAGTTATGGGCTGGCTAACACTTAATACTACTGAGCAAATTTTTAATGCCGCGCAGCTTAACTATCAAAATTTAAAACAAAAGGCTTTAAGTGATGACTTTAAAGCCACAGCGCTTAATTTAACAGCCAACCTTTCATTTAAAAACGAAGTATCGCATGCCAAGTCACATAACGTAGTTGCGCAAATTACAGGAAGCGACGCCCCTAATGAGTACGTGGTAATAGGTGCTCATTGGGATCATTTTGGTACCAAGCAAACCGACAGCGGCCCTAAAATTTATAACGGCGCAGTGGATAATGCCTCTGGCACAGCGGCCACACTCGAAATTGCCCGCATTATGAATCAAATCCACCAGCAAACACCGTTTAAACGCTCTATTTTATTTGCTAATTTTACCGCAGAAGAAACTGGCCTCATTGGCTCGCAAGAGTTTGCAACCGGTGGCGTTGTGCCCACTAAACAAATGGTCGGGCTATTAAATATTGACGGAATGAATGTGCTAGATGGCACTGATTACATTTTGCAATACGGTAACGATTTATCCACCCTAGAAAACTACCTAGCAAACGCGGCAAAAGCGCAAGGTCGCGTTGTTAAAATGGACCCTCGCCCGCAAAACGGTTTGTTTTTTAGATCAGATCATTTTTCTTTAGCTAAGCAAGGTGTGCCGAGTTTATTATTTATGAGCCTTGGCGATACCGACCCTGATTACATTGCGCATAAATACCATAAAGAAGCCGACGATTTCTCGCCGCAGTGGTCATTAGGTGGCGTAAAGCAAGACATAGAGCTTATTGTTGATATAGCCACGCAGCTTGCTAACAATGGCGATTGGCCTACATGGACGAGTGACTCAGACTTTAAAGCAAAGCGCGAGCAAGATAAGCCGCATTAGCAGGTAAAGTTTAAAGCTAAATAATAATCATACCAATCGCATTAAAATCCTCCTACTCGGAGGATTTTAACTTTGAGCGCGCCCGCATTAGTAAGGTTTCGGCTTTGGCCCCTAAATACACATAAATAGCCAAGGCTATTAAAAGCCCTACCACCGCAAGCATCATCGCAATGGCCGGTAATAAGTATTCAGCCTGCCCCAACGCTGCCTTAAACATGGTTAATAGCGCCTCAATAGATATTGCAATTAGCACGGTAGATATAAACCGGGTAATTGTGCGCCGTGTAGAAGAGTGCCTAAATATATCCTTATGCATTAAAATCTCTTCTTCGAGAATGGTCTTTCCTAAATCAAACACAGCCAACGCTAAAGTAATATATATAATAATGCTAAAGGGCTCGAGGGGATCAGACGCTGAGTCAAAGTGGGTTAATAATGCATATATATCGTTAAATACTATGCTCAGTAAAAAGAGTACCAAAGTAAATAAACACGCCACAATCACCCCATAACCCGCTTTAAAATAAGGCGAAATACCGGCACGCGCGCTGTCTCCCATTACAAACTCAATTAACTGGGTTAAGCATACGTCTAACACTAAATAATGCTGCTGGTTGATTGGCTTTTTTAGCTCTTTAATAGCCGAAATACATAAATGATTAGTTGCGATAGAAATATACGGATCGGTAAAGCACACCGAATCGGTTTGTTTAGATTGTAAAAAGTAAGGGCGCTCACTTAAATCTTGCTGATTACCTTGCTCGGCTAATTTTTTATAGGCACGCTTAAAGCAAACGTTATTGCCTTGCTGAAGCCCAGATTCGTTTAAACAATATTGCAGCTCTAAAAAGGGATATTGCTTTACTAAAAAACGTGTATCTCGATTTTTGTTAAGCCCATCTTCAATACTCATTAAAATAGAGTCAAGCAAGCTGTGTATTACTTGCTCATACTCATGGTAGCGCTCAACACTACTTATATAACTCATTCGCGCCATAATTGTGTACTCACTCAATTGCTATAGCGTTAACTAAGCAAGTTTAAAACCAAGTATAAAAAGTGTTTTTATTCATAAGGTTAAGGTTTTAACATACGCTCATTTGCACCTATTTGGTGAAAAAGCCGTTATGCCTGCGCCATGCACAAAAAAAGCAGCTAAGTAAATGTTACTTAACTGCTTTGTGAGTATGACCTGATAAATTTTAAGCGCGTAAAACTACGCCATAAAATTATTGTACTTTAGAAAACTCTTGCTGTGAAAGCTCACCATTTTTATCTGTATCGAGCTTATCAAACAACCGTGCTAACTGTGCGTTGGCTTGTGCTTCTGTTTTGCTAATTACGCCATCACCATTGGCATCAAAACTGTTGAAGTCGACCGCGGCAAACGCCGCTGATGAAGAGGCAAGGGCTAGAAGTGCGATAAATTTTTTCATAATCATTTCCTTAGGCTAAGTGCTTGGCAAAGGGGAAGAAATCCTTTTCTGAGATCCATAAAGGGAGAATCGGTTATTTGTATTCAAAAAAATCGTTTTCGGTTAGGCTATTTCGGCTTTGCATATTTAATTGCTGCATTATTTGCTCTGCTGATTGATCACTTTGGTTTGTTAAACCACCTTCGCCTTGCATAGGTGTTTTAAACTCTGTATTTGCCAATACCACCGATGATGACACCAAGGTGATAAGTACAAGTGTTGTTTTCAGCTTAGTCATAATGTAATCCTTCAATAATATGCATTACCTGTATAAATTTGCACTGAGGTGGTTACAATTCACTTCCTTGTTATTCTTTTTAATAGGCTCCCTTGCCTATTTAGGTTGTCTTTGGCAACTCAGAATTATGCTTACACCACAGCGCATTAATCGTCTACGCTTGTAAAACCTCTGCTTTAAAAAGTTTACCGTTTGTGTTGGTATCAAACTTTGCAAATGTGCCAGAAAATACCAGCGCTATTGCAAGCAAAGTTGGGTATCGCTTTTACATAACGATTCCTTCGCTATGTGTTTATAATAAAATGCCCTGTGTATTACACTGTCCTTGTTATTCTTTATGGTAAGCTCCCTTGCCTACTTAGGTTGTCTTTGGCAACACAGAATTAACGTGCCACTGGGCGTTAACTACTCAAAGCACTCACTTATGCTTTGTCGAACTCACTCTTAGATAGCTCGTTGTTTTTGTCAGTATCAAGTTTTGTAAACTGACTCATTAATTCAGCATCAGCAGATGCTTCTAACGGGCTTAATGTGCCACTGCCATCTTTATCGAGTGTGTCAAAATCTGTTACTGCAAAAGCCGCTGATGAAGAGGCTAAAGCCATTAATACCAATGTTGATTGTGCCTTTTTCATAATGAAATCCTTCATAGGGTTAGGGGAGTAGCCAATTGGCGTTACCCACGTTTTGCTTAATACAGCTTAGCTATTACAACTTCAGTGCCATGTTTTATTTTTACTTAATAAACAATTAGTTATACGATAAGTATATGAAAAAATTAAGTTTCGAGGGGTATTTTTGTTGCTTTTTAGCAACAGTTAGATGAGCCACTTAAAATAAAACAATAGAATCAACAACTTATGATTTATAAAAAAGCCACACATGAGCTAAAAGCTAACTAAAAACATAATGTGGGGAAGTTTAAGAATAAACTAAAGCTGAACAGCTTAATTAAAACAATTAAACGTTATAAAACCTAAAACATAACCAATTGAAATGTATTGATATTTATAAAGTTTTTAGCGTTTATTTTTTATAAGCATGGCAAGCCTGTAAAAAACAGGCATTTGTTGCCAAATGGCGAATTTAGTAAAAGGCAGGGGTTAAAAAGGGTGCGCATTGCATTTAGTTGGGCATTGCATTTAGTTGGGCATAACAAATTGGCGTTTTTAAAGTATAAAAACAATTTAACTACTTCCAGCCTTGACGCCATTTTTGTGTGTCTTTTAAATCTCGCCAGCGTATTGGGTACTGATTTTTAGAAAATACCGACTCGGTAATGCATTCAATTACATTACCCTCTTCATCGTATTCTACTTCTACAATGATAAAGTGTTTTTCTTTGTTGATAGCTGGAGTGGCAGTCCACTTACTGTTTAGTAATTTTTTAGGGTTTAAGTTATTCATTAAATAATCTAGTGTGCTTAATTAACACTAATACGACATAACCCGTTGTTTAGCTCAACATAAAGTTAGGCCGTATTAATGTTACTTAATCAACTTACTGGTTACTCAGCGATTAACTTACCTTTATACATTTTCATTTGGCAATGAAAGTCGTACTCACCTGCTTTTAGTGCAGGCAAAGTGATTTTATTATCTCCCATTGCAAGGCTTTCACTTACATCAAGCTGCGGGAACACCATAGTTTCGGCGCACGGTGCACTGTCTTTTCTATCAAATGTAAGTGTTACTTTTTTATTGGCCGCCACCTTTATATGACTTGGTTGATAAACGCCGTTATCTACCACTATGGTTTGCGTATTATCATTACTGTGTATTTGCTTTGGCTTATAAAGCCAAAACCAATAAATAATGGCCACTATTAATACTGCACCAAGTAAATTTATCATAAACATTATCGACTCCTTAGCGCTTATTGGGTTTATAAAAACGTAAGCGATTAGCATTGGTGACTACTGTCAGTGATGAAAGCGCCATAGCTGCGCCCGCCACTACTGGGTTTAGTAGTACACCAATAAACGGATACAACACACCGGCTGCAATAGGGATGCCCGCAACATTATAAATAAAGGCACCAAACAAGTTTTGTTTAATGTTTTTAATTGTTGCGCTGCTAATGGCAATAGCATCGGCAAGGCCATGAAGTGAGCCACGCATTAAAGTAATATCGGCGCTTTCTATGGCTACATCTGTACCTGTGCCAATTGCAAAACCGACATCTGCTTTAGCAAGCGCGGGGGCATCATTGATCCCATCACCCGTCATGCCTACAATCTCGCCTTGCTGCTGGCGTTTAGTGACTTCGTTTACTTTATCCTCTGGCAACACTTCTGCGATAAAATCATCAATACCGACTTTTTTAGCCACAGCGTGTGCGGTCGCTTTATTATCGCCAGTGAGCATTACTAGATGAATACCTTCATTTTGCAGGCGCTTGATTGCCTGTACTGAGTCTTCTTTTAGCGGGTCCGCCACCGCAATTAAGGCCATAAGTTGGTTATTACAGGCAAAGTACATCGGGGTTTTTGCATCATTTGCAAAGGTGTGTGCTTGCTCTGTGGCGTCATCAACTGCAATCTCGTATTTATCCATAAGCGCTTTATTGCCAAATAACAGTGTTTGCTCATTCACCGTTCCACTTACACCTTTACCGGTAATGGCATCAAAGTCGGTAACTTTACTCAAGGTTACATTTTGTTTTTGAGCGTACTGTGTAATCGCCTCCGCAAGTGGGTGCTCAGAGCTATTTTCGAGGCTTGCAACTAATTGCATTACGTTATTTTCATCTGCGTTATTAAACGTTACAACATCTGTTACCTGTGGTGCACCTTGGGTGATAGTGCCGGTTTTATCTAAAATCATGGTAGTAATTTTAGAGGTCGTTTGCAGTGACTCGCCATTGCGAATTAATATGCCAAATTCGGCTGCTTTACCTATTCCCACCATTACCGACATAGGCGTTGCTAAACCCAACGCACACGGGCATGCAATAATCAGCACTGTGGTTAACGCTACCACTGCATAAGCAATTGAAGGGGCTGGGCCAAAATTCAACCATGCAAGGGCTGCTAGTATCGCAATTATCATTACTGTAGGCACAAAAATGCCCGATATAACATCGGCTAATCGCCCTATTGAAGGTTTAGAGTTTTGCGCGCGTTTTACCATATTAATAATATTGGCAAGGGTTGTTTCTTGGCCTATATGTGTGGCTTCAAATAATAATGTACCACTTTTATTAATGCTGCCAGCAACCACTTTATCGCCAGCTTGTTTACTCACTGGCATAGGCTCACCCGTGAGCATAGATTCATCTAGTCTGCTGCTACCTTCGAGCACATCACCATCTACCGGGATTTTTTCGCCTGGGCGTACCCTTACATGGTCGCCCTTTTGCACATCACTAATGTCTATATCTTGCTCTGCGCCATCACGTATTACACGGGCTGTTTTTGCTTGTAAGCCAATTAAACGCTTAATAGCCTGCGAAGTACGCCCACGCGCTTTCACTTCAAAAGCCAAGCCTAAACTAATTAACCCGATTATCATTGAAGAAGCTTCAAAATAAACGTGCCTTGCAACCTCAGGTAGTAAGCTAGGCGCAAGTACAACAAACATTGAATATAACCACGCAGTGCCCGTTCCCAAAGCAATAAGCGTATCCATGTTAGCACCATGATTTTTAAATGACTGCCAAGCACCTTTATAAAATTGCTTACCTGCTACAGCCATAACGACAAACGTGATAATACCGACCAAACCCCATGCAATTCGCTGGTTAGTGGTTGTCACGCTCATATCAAAAATAAGCCCATACATCATAAGCGGTACGCCCACACCTAAAGCCAGCATCATGTTGCGCATTAGCTTTTTGTAATGTGCCTCGTCTGACTTGGCTTTTTCATCAAGCGCATCTTGCTCTGATGTGTTATCCATAGGTTTTGCGCCATAACCTATATTTTCAACGGCGCTAATTAATGTGCTTTGCTGCGCGCTGCCCTCTACGCGTACCGTGCGATCTGCAAAATTCATTTCGACATTGTTTGCGCCTTGCACACTATTGAGGGCTTTTTCTATTTTGGCTACACAACTGCCACAATTAGCACCTTCAATAATAAAGTTTTGCTCTGTTGTTTTACTGCTACTCATTGCACATCTCCGCTTTTGTTTGGCTCAACAAGTGGGTCAACAAACGTCTCTATTAAGCTACACACATCACTTGCAACAGCGCCGTCTGCCGATGTTTCCCACTGTTTTAACGCCGCTTGCATACGCACTCGTAATTTAAGGGTTTCTTGAAACAAGGCTTCGGTTTCTTCTAAACGTTTTGCAATAATTTGCCGTGTAAGTGGGCATGGGCAATGCCCCTGTTCTGACTCGCCAATGATATGCTGTATATCTTTTAGGGAAAACCCAAGCTTTCGGGCGCTTATAATAAACTGTAAACGTTGGCGGTCTGCTTTTGTATATTGTTGATAGCCATTACTTTGGCTACGTATGGGCGTCAAAAGGCCTATTCGTGTGTAATGACGAACTGTATCAGGCGTTACGCCCATTAACTTCGCTAATTGCTTAACATACATAATTTAGCCCCCTTTGATTTAGAGCTCAATTGTAAACCTATGTGTGACACACAGGTCAATAGAGGGGAGTATTAAAGCATAATTTAAATTTACTGGAGCTGATAAAATAAAAGCGCGCTAATGAGCGCGCTTAAAAAGAGGCAGAGAGATTAATTTTCTTGTTGGCGAGAGGCTTTTAGCTCTTCACTTAGCTCACCGGCTATTTGCTGAATTTTTGGCATTGCATCTTGCACTAGGCTTTGCGACATTTGCATAGACTCTTGCATTACTACTGGCATTTTTTGGAGAATTTTTTGCCCTGTTTCAGTTTTATAAAACGCCAGCATGTCGGCAATTTCTTGCTCGTTAAAACGTTTGTCGTAAACGTTAACCATCATCGGCTGCATTTTTTTCCAGCTCATTTCGGTTTTAAGTACGTTGGTCATATCTGCATAGTATTTATCAAAAATAGCTTGCTCAGAGGGCTTAACACCCATTTGTGCAGACATGTTTTTCATCATGCCTTCAACTTGCCCGTACATAGAGTCAACCATAGCATCCATGTTCATCACGTTTATCAGCTCATCTATTTTTTGCTGCTTAGTTGCCTCGTCAGCCAATACGCTGCCAGAAAATATAAGTAACGAAAGTAATAGTGCCTTAGCCATTGTCATATCCTTAAATATAAAAAGTAAGACCATACTCACATGATTAATATCAATCCGCAATAATACTTACTCATTTTGCGGGGCTAAACGGTCCGTTACTTACGTTAAAAAATGCTCATTCAGAACAACTAAATAGCTAATTTTTTTACTAAATTATCAACACGTTTTACCAGCTTCAGAATAAATTACTTAATTATGGGAACGGGTATAAAATAGTTGGTAAATGTGTAAACCCATACTAAAAAGGCCAAATAAAACATGTTTATTTGGCCTTTTTATCAGTGCACAGGGGCTAATCGTCTTCTACGTTATCGAGCCCTTTTGTGCCTTCTTTTGCTTTAAGCTTATGATGAATCGCTGATTTTATTAACATATACCCACTAATAGGGGCAGTGATTAATAAAAACACGGTAATTAAAATCTCTTTTACGCTTATGGTGTGCACCGACGTTGCAAAAAACACCATTGCAGCAATTAATATGCTAGCCATACCCAGTGTTGTTGCTTTAGTTGGGCCGTGTAAGCGCATGTAAAAATCAGGTAATTTAATTAAGCCCAGCGATCCTATTAAAATAAATAGCCCACCAAAAAGTAGTAATATTGATACAACCCACTCGCTTATCATTTTAATATCCTATTCAATTAAGTCGCCGCGTAGTAAATACTTACATACTGCAACAGTACTTATAAAGCCAAGCATCGCGATTAATAACGCTGCTTCAAAGTACAAACCAGTGCCCATACTAATACTGTATAAAATAATTAACGCGATAACATTAATGTACATAGTATCTAGGGCTAAAACTCTATCAGGCACTGAGGGGCCAATAATTAATCGCCATAGGTTTAACAGTAACGATAAACCAATCATGGCAAATACAATAAGTAACACAGTATCTAACATTGAAATATCTCCTTTAGGGGAGCTTCGTAGCGCTGTTTAATTTGTTTAATAAGTGCCTCTTCATCTTTTAAATCAAGCACATGTATAAGTAAATAGCGCTGTTTAGGCTTTTCGCCTTCCTCTAGTGACTCAGGAATAGGATATACCTCGGCACTTACTGTACCAGGAGTAAGAGATACACAACTGGCAAGAATTGTAATGGGCATATCGTGTATTAAATCTATAGGCACCTTAACAAAAGCAGGACGTAACTTTTTAGCTGGGCCAACGATTAATAAGGCTACCTGTAAATTAGCAACCACTATATCGTAAAGTACAATGAGTAATTGTTTTAGTGCCAAACCTGGTTTTAGTATTAAGGGTTGCGGGTCACGTAATGAAACACTTAATAGCGGTATAAATATCGCAAAAAACGTAGCTAATACTATATGCCCTGCGGATACACTATTATTAAGCAACAACCAAATTAAAAATAAAAACAAACTACGAAACGGCGTTGGCAACCAACGATAACGGGCTTGTAACCTCATTACTCACCTCCCTTCATAACTGCATTAATGCCACCACTTATGTCATGCAATTGCGTAGCAGCACTAACCATGTATTCACTTATTGGTCCGCCAAAAACAACTAACAAAGGTGAGCACGCAAGTAGCCCTACAATTATCATCACTTGTAATGGGTGAGCATTTTCGCCCTCGGCGCTTTCTGTTTTATTGCCTTTTCTTTCCCAAAACAGACTTGTACCAGCACGAGAAAGTGCAACTAATAAAACAAAACTAGCAATTAAATAGACAGGCCAAAATAGTAAGGCTTGCTCGCTATTTAAGGTTGTTTTGAGGATCCAAACTTTTCCAACAAACCCCGATAGCGGCGGCATACCTACTACGGTTAATGCAGCAATTACAAAGCATGCTCCTAATAAGTAAGGTTGGTTTACGGCTCGTCCGGCAACCAGTCTATCCCCTACTTTGCCCCTTTGTGTGGCAATTAAATCAGCTAATAAAAATAGTGCAGCGCTGACTAATGTGGAGTGTACTAAATAATAAAGCAGTGCAGCTGTTGCAGTTACGTTTTGCAGTGCAATTAGAGCGACTAACGTGCCCACTGATACAACAACTAAATTTGCCGTTAACTTACGTAAATCTTGCGCAGCCATTACGCCAATTGCACCAACCACTATAGTCGCAATGGCTAAGCCCCATAACCACGATTGCGCCATATGTTCAAGCTCACCGGCTTGCTCACCAAAAATAACGGTATAAATGCGCAGCATGGCGTATACACCCACCTTGGTCATAATAGCAAATAAAGCGGCAACCACAGGCTTTGCACTGGCATAAGTATTTGGTAGCCACAAGTGCAAAGGGAGCAATGCGGCTTTTAAAGCAAATACAACTAACAGCAGTAAGCCGCCGGCCTTCGCCAAATAGACATCATCGCCAGTCAACAGGGCTACTTTTTGCGTCATATCAGCGATGTTTAATGTACCCAGTACGCCGTATAAAATACCTAGACCAATTAAAAATACGCTCGAGCCAACCAAATTTAATATTACATATTGGAGCGCTGCACGGGTATTTTGTTTATCTCCGGCATGCATAAGTAGTGAGTATGAGGCAATCAACAACACCTCAAAAAATACAAATACATTAAATAAGTCACCCGTTAAAAATGCCCCATTAACACCTAATATTAAAAAATGAACTAATGGATGAAAAAAGTTACCTTTAGCATCATCGCCAGCACAACTATATAAAATAACGCCTAAGCCTAGTAGCGATGTAAGTGCTACCAACAATGTAGAAAGCATGTCGGCTACAAGTACAATACCAAATGGTGCAGACCAGTTACCGATAGCGTATACGTTTATCCCTGTATTATGTACATGCAGTAAAAGCAGTACACTAACAGCAAATGTAATAATAGCCATAATAGACGAGGCTATGCGACGAATTGGTAAGCTTTTACCACATGGAGGCAAAAGTAATATAACCGCTGCCAGCATAGGTAATAAAATAGGTAAAGAAGCTAAATGTTGAATCATTTTTGCTCCTTAGTATCTGCCGGGCTTTTAACTATGTGACCATCTACGTGATCACTTCCTAAATCTGCACGACCACGAATAGCTAAAATAACCACAAATGCAGTCATTGCAAAGCCAATTACTATGGCCGTAAGTACTAACGCTTGAGGCAGCGGATCAGCATAATCGGCACCGGTACCCAGTACTACTGCTTTATTAATCGTTAAACGACCTGCAGAAAATAAAAATAAATTAACGGCATATGAAATCATAGTAAGCCCAAGTACTACAGGGAATGTGCGCGCTCTTAATAATAAAAAGATCCCGCAACTAACTAATACACCAACGCAAGATGCGTACAATAGCTCCATTAAATATTTACCTCTTTTTTCTGGGTATCTGCTGTCATGTTGCCAAGGCTTGCTAATATCATTAACGTGGCTCCAACCACTGTTAAATAAACGCCTAAATCAAACACAATTGCGCTTGCAAGTTCTGTTTTGCCAATAAATGGGATATCGAAATAATCAAACCACGTAGTTAAAAACGGCCGTTCAAAGAACCAGCTACCGACTCCAGTAAACAAGGCAATACCGATACCTGATGCAATAATTTTCCGGTAGTTGACTGCAAAGCGCTCGCTAATCCAAGCTGAGCCATGAGCCATGTACTGCAATATAAAGGCAATTGATGTTACTAACCCTGCAATAAAGCCACCGCCAGGTAAGTTATGACCACGTAAGAAAATATAAGCCGATACTAATAATGCAAGCGGTAATAAGCTATGCGAAATACTGGCAAGTAGTATAGGGTGTCGCTCGCGTGCCCATGGGCGCCCTTCACCATCACTTGCTGGCATGAACAATGGAATGCGAGAAAGCACTTTAAATATACCCAACGCTGCAATACCTAATACGGTTATTTCGCCTAGGGTGTCAAACCCCCTAAAATCAACCAAAATAACGTTCACTACATTGGTACCGCCACCTCCTGTTTTGGCATTGGCTATGAAAAAATCTGATATCGATTCGAGTGGCCGTGTAAGTAATGCATAACATATACTTGCCACCACAACACCTAAAGTTGAGGCTATCCCTAAATCTCTGAGTACTCGTAATGAGCTAGACTCTTTAGGCGTATGTTGTGGTAAGAAAAACAACGCCAACATTAATAAAATAACGGTTGCTACTTCTACCGTTAATTGCGTAAGCGCTAAGTCGGGCGCAGAAAAACGCGTAAACGCCACCGACACCATGAGTCCTACAATAGAAATCATTAGTAACGCAACTACGCGTGAGCGATGCCAAATAACGGTAGCAAAAGCACCTATAATCAGTAGGCCTGCACCTATTGCGTTATGCACATCAACCGGAATACGCGGCATACTGCCCGCTAATTGTTGCATTTCAAATAATGGCCAACCGGCACATAACAATACCACCGCCAGCATTACAAAAATGTAGCGTTGTAATGAGCCGTTTTCGATAGTGTTTACCCTGCTTTGGCACCAATTAATAACCTTAAGCACAATTAGCTCAAAGGTTTTTTTAGCATTAAGTGGCGGTAATGATGCTTGAAATTGAAATAGGTATTTACGATTTATATAAATAAACAAACCACCCACTACCGCCATGGCGCTCATTAATAGCGGTAAGTTAAAACCATGCCATATAGCCAGTTCGTACTCTGGTACCTTTTGACCAAGTACAGCCAAAGACGCAGCAGATAAAATGCCATCGACTGAAAAATGCGGGAACAAACCAACCAGCACACACAGCACAACCAATACTTCAATAGGGAGTCGCATATAACGCGGAGCCTCATGCGGCTGGCGTGGTAAATCAATTGGCTCGCCATTAAAAAATACATCGTGAATAAAACGCGACGAATAAGCCACCGATAACGCCCCTGCAATAGTGGCTAACACCGGGATTAACCACGACATAGAGCCAAGCACTTGCTGATGTAAGGTTTCGGCAAAAAACATTTCTTTAGATAAAAAGCCATTAAGCAATGGTACACCCGCCATTGAAGCAGCCGCAACCATGGCAAGTGTGGCCGTATAAGGTAAATACCGCCACATACCATTAAGCTTACGCATATCACGAGTGCCGGTTTCATGGTCAATTATACCTGCAGCCATAAATAGCGAGGCTTTAAACGTGGCATGATTAATAATATGGAATATTGCCGCCACAGTAGAGAGCTCAGTATCTAAGCCCAATAACAGGGTAATTAACCCTAAATGGCTAATGGTTGAGTACGCTAACAGGCCTTTTAAATCGTGTTTAAATAAGGCGATATAAGCGCCAAACAAAAGCGTTGTTAAACCGGTTAAACCAACCAGTAAAAACCAAGTATCTGTACCAGAAAGCACTGGGTGAAAACGCGCTAATAAAAATATACCTGCTTTTACCATAGTCGCAGAGTGTAAATACGCACTAACAGGTGTTGGGGCTGCCATAGCGTGAGGTAGCCAAAAATGAAATGGAAACTGTGCCGATTTAGTAAATGCACCTAGCAAAACTAATACCAGTGCTGTTTCGTATAAATCATGTGATTGAACAATTGCCTTGCTAGCTAAAATTACATCTAGGTCGTAACTGCCAACTATATCTGCCACTAACATTAAACCTGCCAGCAATGCTAAGCCACCGGCACCGGTAACAGCTAGCGCCATGCGAGCGCCCTTTCGTGCTTCTGTTTTATGCCACCAATAGCTAATTAATAAAAACGAGCTAATGCTGGTCAATTCCCAAAACAGCCAAAGCTGAATAACATTGTTAGACATAACAATGCCCAGCATTGCGGTCATAAACAGCAATAAGTAACTATACAGCTTAGCTAAGGAGTCGTTTTTACTCAGATAATAACGTGCGTAGGTAATTACCAGTATGCCTATGCCTAAAATCATAAACATAAACAGTAAGCTCAAGCCATCAAGACGAAATGATAAGTCCAGTCCAACAGCGGGGATCCACGTTACAGCATAACGAATCGTTTCACCTGCTAAAATAGCGGGGGTGTGGTATAGCGTAATACCTAATGCTGCTAAAGGGGCAAGTACAGTGACAGCTGCAGCTTGCGTACGGGATAGTTTGCCGGTGCATGAAGAAATAACACTGCCAATTAAGGATAACAAAGGTATCCAGAGCAAAGTCATAATGTAGGGCCTTTTATAATCATAAGTTTATCCTTACGTTTTATACATCACGAAAAGATGCTTTTACTGTCTGTTTTTAAACGACATTAATACGTACAGTTATACTTATAAACGGCCATTTTGTCTATAGATAGCAAGCCTAATCGATTTAAATTTAATCAAGCTGAGCGGTTTTAGCAGCATTGATTTGATCAACCCACAAAGCCCTGTACCGCTTTGATAAACCTAGTTGTTGATACTGCATAATTGACCATTGCTTAGTTGGCTTATATGCCACGCCGCCTTGCTGGCAACTTAAGCTTTTGTGCCATCCATTTGGCGCAGCCTCACCTTGCGAAATATATAAATTTGGGGCCACGTATCCTTGGCGTTTACACAACCAGCGCTGTTTAGAAATAGGCAGCGTATATTCATCTTCAAAACCACTAAAGTGCATTAGCTCATGCAAAAATACATTATAGTTTGCTTGGGTACTTAGCTGCATTTTTTTACCTGTTACATTGGCGCTGCCGCTCGTACCCATAATTACAGTGTAGTCATAGCCGTTAGTAAACTGCGCTTTTAAGTGCGCGTTTTGCCATAGGCAATTAGCCATGCCCGAGGTGTTAGCACAGTCAATTGCGCCCCCAGCGTAAACCGGTTTACTTAAACAATACGCCCTGCTTTGCGGCTCAGGTTTTTTATTATACTGCGCGGCAAAACTCGATAACTTAAACAAGGCTTCTCTATTTACACCTAATAGCAGCACATTGTAACTACAGCTATTGTTAATCGGCGGGCGTGTATTTAACGCTGCAAAACCAAGTTGATGTAAAAAGGAAGGCAAAACTTGCTCATAGTCACTCCCTTTGTGCAGTGCTAAATGGTTAAATGCCGCGCCTTTAGGCAGTAAGTTTTGGGTTAACAATAGTTGAAGGTCATTCCAGCGACCTTGCTTTAAAAGAGCATGCGCGAGTTGTTGGCGCTTGTTATGCCCAACATGCTCAATACTTTGTAGCCAAAATAACTTTGCTTGCTCGTTTTTGCTTGCATTGATAAGCGTTAAAGAATAATTGTGTTGAGCTGATGGGATATTTTTACGCGCTAAAAAGCCTAATGTCAGCTCGGGAAGATGCGCAATATTATTTGAAAAGTAACGGGGAAATTGCCAATAACTTTGCAGCGGATTAGCCTGAGCGTGAAGTACATGCCAAAAGCTAATGCTGCTTAACTGGTTGCTAGAGCCTGCAATAAGCAGGCTAAATAGCAAACCAATCAGATAACACGGGTATTTAACTAGCGTCTGCACCAGCCATAAGCTCAAGCTCTAAACGTGCATATTTGTATTCAATAAACTCATGCACATTAGTGGATAATGCCAACCTAAAGTAATCAGCAGCTAAAAACTGCTCTCCGGCTGCTTGGTGCATTTTGGCTAAATAAAAGTACGCCTCGCACAAGCGCTGTGCGTATTCTTGCTCTGACTTAACGCCCTCGCTAATACCCGATAAAAACGTATGCTCACTCATATCGCCGGTATAAAGCGAAATTAACTGATACGCCCATTGCGATTCATCAAGGGCTGCAGCATTTGTTTTAAGAGCCGCTAATGCTTGTTGTTTATCCTCTTGTGACTGTGCAAGGTAAAGCCATAACACACGGTAAGGATCGTTTGGTGAACGCGCTAAAAACTCATCAAAGTCACTTTGCGCTAGATTTGCTCTTTCACCATAATACAGTGCAATGCCACGGTTTAAATAAGCGTATTCATGCTCTTCATTAAGCTCAAGGGCTGAGTCAAAAAACTCATACGCTTTTTCGTATTGCTGCATTAACGTGTGCTGAATACCTAAAAAGTTATACACCTCAGCTAAATCAGGCTTTAGTTTTATAGCGCGGTTAAAATCAATGCGCGATAACGTGGTCATTCCTAAGCTATCAAATAATACCCCACGGTCATAATAAAGCTTAGCTTGTTGCTCGGTACTTAAATCGGCTCGATTTAATAGCTCAGAGTAACGTGCAATCGCAATTTCACTTCTAAAGTCAGATGCAAGGGGTGCAGTAAAAGGCACATTAACAATCGGCGTAGGTTTTGATTCAGTCGTGGTTTGGCAAGCGCTTAAAGACAAAATAGCAAAAGATGCCAAAGCTAAATGTTTGAGTATCATTAAAATCCTTAATACCAAGATATATCGCAATAAAAATAAGACAGACCTTGTCTAATAAGGTTTCATTAAAGCATAAAAAAAGGGGCTAAACAGCCCCTTTTTTATTATCCCGCGTATATTAACGGGTTAAAGTTTAGCAATTATGCGTCTTTTGACTCATCAGCTGCAGGTGCTGCTGATTCCATTGCTTCTTTAATGCTTAGACGTACACGGCCTTGGCGGTCTACTTCTAGTACTTTAACTTTAACTTCTTGACCTTCACTTAAGTGGTCAGTTACGTTGTTAACACGCTCTGTGCTGATTTGAGAAATATGCACTAGGCCATCTTTACCAGGAAGAATGTTTACAAACGCACCAAAGTCAACAATACGTACAACTTTACCAGTGTAGATAGTACCTACTTCTAGTTCTGCTGTTAATTGCTCAATACGTGTAATTGCGTTTTGCGCGCTTTCACCGTCTGTTGCAGCAATCTTAATTGTACCGTCGTCTTCAATTTCAATTGTTGTGCCTGTCTCTTCAGTAAGTTGACGGATTGTAGCGCCACCTTTACCAATTACTTCAGCAATCTTCTTAGCAGGAATTTGCATAGTGTAGATGCGAGGAGCAAACATTGATAATTCTTCAGAAGGAGCAGAAATCGCTTCATCCATCACACCTAAAATGTGTAAACGTGCAGCTTTTGCTTGTTTAAGCGCAATTTGCATGATTTCTTGTGTGATACCTTCAATCTTGATATCCATTTGTAGTGCAGTGATACCGTTAGTAGTACCTGCTACTTTAAAGTCCATGTCACCTAAGTGATCTTCATCACCTAAGATATCTGAAAGAACAACAAACTTCTCACCTTCTTTCACAAGACCCATCGCGATACCCGCAACAGACGCTTTAATTGGTACACCCGCGTTCATCAGAGCTAGTGACGTACCACAAACAGATGCCATTGAAGACGAACCGTTAGATTCAGTGATTTCAGATACAACACGAATTGAGTAAGGGAACTCAGTAAGTGTAGGCATTACAGCAGAAATACCACGCTTAGCTAGGTTACCGTGACCAATTTCACGACGCTTAGGAGAACCTACAAAACCAGTTTCACCTACACAGAATGGAGGGAAGTTGTAGTTAAGCATAAAGTGGTTTTTGTGTGTGCCCGTTAAATCATCGATTAACTGTGAATCACGTTCTGTACCAAGTGTAGCGGTAACTAATGCTTGAGTTTCACCACGAGTAAAGATTGCAGAACCGTGAGTACGTGGTAATACGCCAGTCATTACGTCTAGCGCACGAATCATGTCTGGTTCGCGACCATCGATACGTTTTTCACCAGCAGTGATGCGGCCACGTACAATTTTCTTCTCTAAAGAACCAAATACTTTACCTACTTCTTGCTTATCAAGTGTTTCATCTTCAGCAAGCTCGCTTGTAAGCGCTTCAATTACAGCGTCTTTTGCTGCAGTTAATGCTTCTTTACGCGCTACTTTATCGGTAATACGGTAAGCTTCACCTACTTTATCAGCAGCAAGTTCAGCTACTTTTTCTTCAAGCGATACGTTTTTCTCAGGTGCAGACCAATCCCATGTAGGCTTGCCCGCTTCTGCTTTAAATTCGTTGATTGCGTTGATAATAGCTTGAGATTGCTCATGGCCGTATACAACCGCGCCTAGCATTACGTCTTCAGCTAGTACGTCAGCTTCTGATTCAACCATTAGTACTGCGTTATCAGTACCTGCAACTACTAAATCAAGTTGGCTTTCTTCAAGCTCTTTTAGTGTTGGGTTAAGTACGTACTCACCGTTAATGTAACCAACGCGAGAAGCACCAATTGGGCCGCTAAATGGGATGCCAGAGATAGCAAGTGCTGCTGATGTACCAATCATCGCAACCATATCTGGTTGGATTTCAGGGTTTACAGAAACAACAGTTGCAATAACTTGTACTTCGTTTACGAAACCATTTGGGAAAAGTGGACGAATTGGACGGTCAATAAGACGTGCAATAAGTGTTTCGCCATCGTTAGGACGACCTTCACGCTTTAAGAAACCACCCGGGATACGACCAGCAGCGTACATACGCTCTTGGTAGTTAACTGTTAGTGGGAAAAAGTCTTGACCAGGTTGAGCTTCACGCTTACCAACGACAGTAACTAATACTGACGTGTCGCCGATGCTTGCTAATACTGCGCCGTCTGCTTGACGTGCGATTGCACCTGTTTCTAGGGTAACTGTGTGTTGACCTAGTTGAAATTCTTTAATAATTGCTTGCACTTAAAATATTCCTTAAATGTTTTTATATTTCATTAATAAGTGTCATTAAAAGGGCCAATTACAGTACATAATTGTATTCAGTTGGAAATCAATTAAGTACTACAATTGGCAAAATTTTTAATGACTGCAGATAACCTATTTATCTACGCGCATAGTATATACCAAAGCGACGTAAAATTGCGAGCCTACCCAAAGATAAAACGTAATCGCTTTTGCCACATTATTTTTTAATTGTTTTATCGCAAAGCGTTTAATTAAGCGTGTAATTTTTAGCTATGAAAAACCTTTAGATAGTTAGGTGAATAATTCGCTATTAAATTGTTCTTAAAGATAATTTTAACGCAGTTGTTGCAAGCGTTGCCAAGCCTTAATTGTTAAGTGCTAGCACAAGGTTGGTGTTATTTATATTAAAGGGAGGTTAAGTTAATGATGGGGTGTGAGGCGTTAAATTTAGGCACAAAAAAAGGAGCTATAAAGCTCCTTTTCTCGTAATCAAGTTCTTAGCGACGTAGGCCAAGCTCTTGGATTAACGCAGTATAACGCGAGATATCTTTACCTTTAAGGTAATCAAGCAATTTACGGCGAGTACTTACTTTACGAAGCAGACCACGACGTGAGTGGAAGTCATGCTTGTGGTCAGCAAAGTGACCTTGAAGCTTGTTGATATCAAAAGTAAGTAAAGCTACTTGTACTTCAGGTGAACCAGTGTCGCCTTCAGCACGTGCAAATTTAGCAATGATATCGATTTTTTCTTGATTGCTTAGTGACATAATAACTCCAAAAGTTAAATTTAATAGGTGCTTTAGCCGATCACTAATTCAGCCAAAACGATTAAGCGGGCGTATTCTACCAACTATGAGAATAACTACAAGTTAAAGTTTACTCGGGTTGCTGATTAGACAAGCCACGCTTTGATTTTAAATGCCCGTCAGGGTTGCGCTCACCGGTGCCAATAAACACACCATCAGCAAGAACTTTAATTGCCCCTTCGGGTAAATCAGTGCCTAGTACTACTGCTTGGCCATGGCTAAACGAAACGCCCTGCTCTTTGCTAATTTCTACAACGGGTAAATCAACCAATGCACTATCCATTGGCAATAGTAATTCATCAAGGTATGTAGAAGGGGCAATCTCTTCTTCTTTAGCCTTGGCTAATAAGGTTTCAAGGTGCTCAAGCGATACCATTTTATCTTTAGGGTAATGGCCAACCGCTGAGCGATGCAGCATAATAACATGTGCGCCACAGCCTAGGTTTTCGCCTAAATCATCAACAATGGTACGAATGTACGTCCCTTTAGATACATGGGCGGTCATTTGTACTTCGTTGTTTGCTTCATCAAACTCATCAAGCGTTAAGCTAAACACGTTTATTTTTCGGCATTTACGCGGTACTTCAATGCCTTCACGCGCGTATTTATATAAAGGCTTACCTTCATATTTAAGCGCTGAGTACATTGATGGATACTGATCTGACTCGCCTAAAAACTTTTCAATTTCTGCAGCTAACTGTTCAGTGGTAACGTTTACATCACGGGTTTCAACCACTTCGCCATCTGAATCAGAGGTAGTTGTACGCTCACCTAGCTTTGCTCTTACCACATAGGTTTTATCTGTATCGAGCAAAAATTGGGTAAACTTGGTCGCTTCACCAAAGCAAATAGGTAGCATGCCAGTGGCCAGTGGGTCTAGCGCACCGGTATGGCCAGCTTTTTGGGCAAAATAAATACCTTTAGCTTGCTGTAGGGCTTTGTTCGATGAAATGCCTTGAGATTTGTTTAACAACAAAATACCATCAATCGGACGGCCTTTACTGCGTCTTGCCATTAGTCTTTAGTGCCTTCTTCGCTATCAGTTTCATCATCAACATGTTTAGCGTTATCTTCGCGAATAACCGAGTCCACTAAGTTAGAGATACGCATCCCTTCCATTAGTGAGTTATCTACTACAAATTTAAGCTCAGGCATTATACGAGCACGAATACGCTTACCCAGTAACGAGCGGATATAGCCCGTTGCTTCGTTAAGTATTTTTGCGCTTTCTTTTGCTTTGTTTTCATCTTCGGTATTAAACACCGTAATAAAAACTTTTGCGTAAGATAAATCGCGCGATACTTCTACCGCAGACACTGTCACCATGCCTAAGCGCGGATCTTTAATTTCGCGTTGTAAAATTACAGCAATTTCTTTTTGAATTTGCTGAGCAACACGATCAGTGCGAGAAAATTCTCTCATGATTGTTTTCCTAAAATCATAACTTACTGAATTAAAATAATAAGTTAATTAAATAATGGATACAGAAATGGGGGCAAAGCCCCCATTTACAATCTTAGTTTACGAGCAATTAAAGTGTACGTTGTACTTCAACTGTTTCGAATACTTCGATTTGGTCACCAACGCGAACATCGTTGTAGTTCTTAACGCCGATACCACATTCCATGCCGTTACGAACATCTTGAACGTCATCTTTAAAGCGACGTAGTGACTCAAGCTCACCTTCGTAAATAACCACGTTATCACGTAGTACACGAATTGGTGCGCTGCGTTTAATAGTACCTTCAGTAACCATACAACCAGCAATTGCGCCAATTTTTGGAGATTTAAACACGTCACGTACTTCAGCAAGACCAATAATCTCTTGCTTAAACTCAGGAGCAAGCATACCAGACATGGCTTGCTTAACTTCTTCGATTAGCGCATAGATTACGCTGTAGTAGCGAAGGTCTAAGTTTTCAGTATCAATCACTTTACGTGCAGATGCATCGGCACGAACGTTGAAGCCAACTACGATTGCGTTAGATGCAGCAGCAAGTGTTGCATCAGTTTCGGTGATACCACCTACGCCAGAACCAACAATCTTCACTTTTACTTCATCAGTAGAAAGCTTAGTTAGTGAGTCTGAAATTGCTTCGATTGAACCTTGAACGTCTGCTTTAAGTACCACGTTAACTTCTGATACATCGCCTTCAGCCATGTTAGTAAACATGTTTTCAAGCTTCGCTTTTTGCTGACGAGCCAATTTAACGTCGCGGAATTTACCTTGACGGTATAAAGCAACTTCACGCGCTTTACGCTCATCTTTAACAACAGTCGCTTCATCACCTGCAGCCGGAATACCAGATAGACCTAAAATTTCAACTGGAATAGAAGGACCTGCTGATTTAATGTCTTTACCGTTTTCGTCTTTCATTGCACGAACACGGCCGTATTCAAGACCACACAGTACGATATCACCTTGGTTAAGGGTACCTGATTGAACTAAGATAGAAGCAACCGGACCACGTCCTTTATCAAGACGAGATTCAATTACAACACCTGCTGCCATGCCTTCTGATGGAGCACGAAGCTCTAAAAGCTCAGATTGCATAAGAACAGCTTCAAGTAAGTCATCAATACCTAAGCCTGTTTTAGCTGAGATATGAACGTACTGCGTATCACCGCCCCAATCTTCAGGAATAACGTCTAGCTGAGCTAGCTCGTTTTTAACGCGATCTGGATCTGCGCCTTCTTTATCCATTTTGTTTACAGCAATGATTAAAGGAACGCCAGCTGCGCGAGCATGCTGTACCGCTTCTTTAGTTTGTGGCATTACACCATCGTCAGCTGCAACCACTAGGATTACGATATCTGTCGCTTTAGCACCACGTGCACGCATTGATGTAAACGCGGCGTGACCTGGTGTATCTAAGAAAGTGATCATGTTGCCGTTAGTTTCAACGTGGTATGCACCAATGTGCTGTGTAATACCACCGGCTTCGCCTGATGCAACTTTAGCTGAACGAATGTAATCAAGCGTTGATGTTTTACCATGGTCAACGTGACCCATTACAGTTACTACTGGCGCACGCGGCTCAGACTTACCATCTTCATGACGGTCATTTAGTACTGTTTGCTCTAATTCGTTTTCTTTAACGATGATAACTTTGTGACCCATTTCTTCAGCAACAAGTTGTGCTGTTTCTTGGTCAATCACTTGGTTAATGGTAACCATGTCACCCATTTTCATCATTGTTTTAACAACTTCAGCGCCTTTAACAGCCATGCGCGATGCAAGCTCAGCTACTGTAATTGTTTCGCTAATACGCACTTCATTTTTAACATCGGCAGTAGGTTTTTGGAAACCATGTTGCAATGATGTAGGTGCTTTTAGCTTGCCTTTACGGCCTTTAGCGCCTGCAAATTTATCTTTTGCTGGGGCTTTTTTCTTTTTCTTCGCGCGGCGTGAACCTTGCTCATCACGTGCATCGGCAACATCTTCTGCCTCACGTGCATAAGTAGAAGTCGTAAGATGGTGATCCGCGGTTTCTTCGCGTTTCTTACGTTCTTCTTCTTCTTTTTTCCAGCGAGCTTCATTTTCTTCAGCTAGCTTTCTTGCCTCTTCTGCTTGACGTTTCGCTTCTTCTTCAGCTTTCTTCAATGCGGCCTCTTCTGCTTCTTTCTGCAGACGCTCAGCTTCGATGCGATCTTTCTCAGACTTAGCACTTTGCTCTGGGGTCATCTGCTGTTGTTTAGCTTTACGCTCTGCATCTGCTTTGCGTTTAGCTTCTTCTTTGGCTTTACGATCAGCGTCTTCTTTTGCTTTACGTTCTGCCTCTTGTTTCGCTTTTAATTCAGCGGCTTCTTGTGCAGCTTTTTGCTGCTCTTCGATACGCGCTTTTTCTTCAGCGGCTAGACGTTGCTGTTCTTGCTCTTGCTCCATTGCGCTCTTTTTCACGTAAGTACGTGTTTTGCGAACTTCAACTTGAACAGCTTTTGCCTTACCCGTAGAGCCCGTTACACTTAATGTGCTTTTGCTCTTACGTTGTAAAGTCATACGTGCTGGGCCATCTGAACCAGTACCACCGTGCGATTTGCTTAAGTGATCAAGTAACTGTGCTTTTTCAGCTTCGGTTACATTATCACCTGCTTTTTTAGTGATACCCGCTTGTGAAAATTGCTGAAGCAATTTATCAACAGTTGTACCTATATCGCCGGCTAGTTTTTCAACATTTACTTCTGCCATAGTGTGTAATACCTCCGTTAATAAATTACTCGTCTGCGAACCAACAAATATTACGTGCAGCCATAATTAGCTCACCTGCTTTTTCAGGTGTTAGCTCTGTAATATCTACCAATTCATCAATACCTTGCTCAGCTAAGTCTTCAAGTGTAATTACACCCTTGCTTGCCATAACAAATGCTAGATGACGCTCTAAGCCTTCAAGCGCAAGTAAGTCTTCAGCAGGCTCTACACCTTCTAAGCTTTCTTCCGTTTTAAGCGCTTTAGTGGTTAATGCATCTTTTGCACGTGAGCGCAGTAAATCAACCGTTTCTTCATCTAGGCCGTCGATTTCTAAAAACTCAGAAGCCGGCACATATGCTACTTCTTCAAGTGTTGAGAAACCTTCGTTGATAAGTAATGATGCAAATTCATCATCAATATCTAAGTTTTCAGTAAATAAGTTAATTAACTTATCTGACTCTGCTTCGTTTTTAGCGCGCATGTCTTCAACAGTCATTACGTTTAGTTCCCAGCCAGTTAATTGGCTTGCTAAACGAACATTTTGACCATTGCGACCAATTGCTTGTGCTAGGTTATCAGCTTCTACAGCGATATCCATTGAATGAGTGTCTTCATCCATTACGATTGAAGCTACTTCAGCCGGTGCCATTGCGTTAATAACAAACTGCGCTGGGTTGTCATCGTAAAGTACGATATCAACACGCTCGCCACCAAGTTCTGATGATACAGCTTGAACACGTGCACCACGCATACCAACACACGCACCTACTGGGTCAATACGCTTGTCGTTAGATTTAACGGCGATTTTAGCGCGTGAACCCGGATCGCGTGCTGCAGCACGAAGCTCAATCATTTCTTCGCCAATCTCTGGCACCTCAATGCGGAATAATTCCATCAGCATTTCTGGTTTTGAACGCGTTACAAATAACTGTGCGCCGCGAGCTTCAGGTTTAACTTCGTAAAGAAGACCACGGATACGGTCACCCGGGCGGAAATTTTCACGTGGCAGCATATCGTCACGGTAAATAACCGCTTCTGCGTTGTTACCTAAATCAAGTACGATTGCATCACGTGTTGCTTTTTTAACGACACCTGTTACTAGCTCGCCTTCTTGATCTTTATAAGCTTCTACAACTAAAGCGCGCTCAGCTTCACGTACTTTTTGTACGATAACTTGCTTTGCCATTTGTGTAGTTATGCGGTCGAATTTGATAGATTCAATCTGTTCTTCAACATAATCACCCAGTTGCAAGTCAGGTTCTTCAACTTGAGCTGCTTCTAATGTGATTTCGCTGTAAGGGTTTTCTAAAGAACCATCTTCTTGAACTTCTGCAATCTGCCAACGACGGAACGTGTCGTAATCACCGGTTTTACGGTCGATTGATACACGTACTTCAATTTCGCCATCGTGTTTTTTCTTTGTCGCTGTTGCTAGAGCGAACTCTAACGCTTCAAAAATCTTTTCTTTTGGAACCGCTTTCTCATTGGAAACGGCTTCAGCAACCAATAATATCTCTTTTGCCATGGGTAATGCCTCGCTTGCCCTATTCCTTCGCACTCGAATTAAAACTTTGCGATGATGTTCGCACGTTCGATATTGCTAAGCATGATTAAGTGCTCTTCGCCATCGCTTTTAAGTGTGATCATATCACTGCTAACTGCTACTAAGTCGCCTTTAAAATTACGGCGACCGTCTTGTGGAAGCTTAGTACGCACACGTACTTCCTCTCCTTGCGCCTTCTCGTAATGATCTTGTTTGAATAATGGACGATCAACACCAGGAGACGATACTTCCAAATCATATTCATTTGTAATTGGGTCTTCGACGTCTAAAATCGCACTAATTTGGCGACTCGCATCCGCACAATTATCAACAGATATTCCATCCTCATGGTCAATATAAACCCTTAAGGTAGAATGGCGGCCTGCTTGTACAAACTCAAGACCATGTAATTCAAAGCCTAACATTTCTACTGCAGGCGTAAGCATGGTTAATAAATCTTGCTCAAGTTTTGTCACGAAAATCCTCCATACAAACAAAAAAAGGGCTTATAGCCCTAAAATACTGAGTTTAAGTTTTGATTTAATGACAAAGCCATAAATCAATGGTGCAGATACAACAACGCCCCGAACCAAGCGGGGCGTCACACCAATAAAGCATAAAACTGTGTGGCCTCAGGCCAAGCTTGGCTGCGGGTCATTACACTGACCAAATTAAACTACATTAGCTTAAACGCAAAACGCGCATTACTTAGAATGCGCGATATAGAATTAGTAAGGATATACCTACTATAAAAATTGGTTGCGGGAGCCGGATTTGAACCGACGACCTTCGGGTTATGAGCCCGACGAGCTACCAGGCTGCTCCATCCCGCGCCAATAGATATTAAACCTAAAATTCAATATCGCTGTTAGTGGTTAATCAACCGCTAAACAATGGCGGCTATTATAAGGATATACGGGGTAATTAGCAACCATAATAACTAATAAGTTTGATAAAATCAGTGACCCCCCATTTTAAGCTTCACCAGTATGTACTATGATTATGCAGACGTTAAAAATGGTAATCGTAACGTCACTAATATGTACGTAAAAAGCCATATATTCATAAATAAAATATCTAAAATTCATAAAACTGATACAATTTTGTGCTTTTTACGTTTAGATTACGTGCGATATTTGAGCAACGCACTATACTAAAAGCTCACCGATGTGGATAAAAATAAAAATTACAAAATTTAATGAGATTGCTAATGAATACTTATCAGCCACAGTTAATTAAAAGTTTGCATATAGTTAAGCCAAACTTTCATGCGTTTACCGCGCGCTTTCATGCAAAGCTTGAAGAGTCAAATATAACAATGCAGTACCCAAGTGCCGCTTATTTTAACGAAAAAAGTTATATTTTATATTGTGTTTTAGAACGTATAGTTAGGCATTTAGATAACCCATCTTCTGTTGCCCCATTTTTAACCTTTCACTTGCAATACTTAAAAAAGATGGGCGTTACACCAAAAGAAATATCGCTACTGTGCGATGCCTTTTACGATACCTTAAACGAGCACTTAGGGCGTTTATTCACCGCACAAACACAGTTTGCTTGGCAAAAAGCGCTTCGTTATTTTGAAAGTTTTACTAATACAACTTTGTTTAACAAAACAAATGTTATTTCGCTTGAGCAAAAAATCACTCAACTTCGCACAAGTAAGCTTTAAGTAATACAAGCTTTAGCTTTTATACACGTATGAGCAAACTACCTAGATCCACGTTGTCGCTTTTTACGTACAACTAAATTTAGGTGGTTTATGGCTCATTATAAAGTGTTGCGCCTAATTTTAGGTGATCAACTTAATGCTTCGCATTCGTGGTTTAAAGAAAAAGAGCCTGATACGCTTTATTTAATTGCCGAGTTAAAACAAGAAACCAATTACGTTAAGCACCATGTGCAAAAGTTATGTGCTTTTTTTTATGCGATGGAGCGTTTTGCTACAGCTTTACAAAGCGCGGATTACAGCACACTTCACCTTACCCTAGATGATACCCACCAAGACAAAACCTTACCTGATTTACTCACGCGCATAGCTAAACAGTATCGTTGCAGTGAAATACATTATCAATACCCTGATGAATTTCGTCTCAAAGCACAGCTAAGTAAATTTAAAAAAGAGTCTGATCTTCTTGTTAAAGCCTATGACACCGAGCATTTTATGCTGCCATTTGAACGTATTAACGAGCGGTTTGAAAAAAACAAACATGTGACTATGGAGCACTTTTATCGCGCTATGCGCAAGCAATACACTATTCTTATGGATGGGAGTAGCCCGCAAGGAGGTCAATGGAACTTTGATAGTAATAACAGAAACAAATTTAAAAAAGCAGATTTAAACGCTATCCCCCCGCCAAAATTATTTAATAACGATGTAAGCTCTATCATTAGCAGACTTAAAAAACATAACGTAAATTACTTTGGTGAAATAAATCCTCAGCAGCTGCCATGGCCGCTCACTCGCAAACAAGCCAAAACGTGTTTAGAGTATTTTTGTATCCACCTACTAAAAAATTTCGGCCAGTTTCAAGATGCAATGACCGACCAAGTTACAAATAACCCCAGCTTGTACCATAGCCGTTTATCATTTGCTTTAAACGCCAAGTTAATCCACCCGCTGTACGTTATTAGGCGTGTAATTGACGAATTTAATGCTCATCCCGACACAATTTCGATTTCTCAAGTAGAGGGCTTTGTTAGGCAAATCCTAGGTTGGCGTGAATATGTTCGCTGTATATATTGGGCAAACATGCCCGACTATGCACAAAAAAACCAATTACAGGCCAACCAGTCGTTACCAGGGTACTTTTGGCAGGGTAATGTAAAAATGAACTGTTTAAGCCATGCATTAACGCAGAGCTTAGACACCGCATACGCTCATCATATTCAAAGATTAATGATCATTGGTAATTTTTGTTTATTAACAGGCATCGACCCTAATGAAGTCGACCAGTGGTATTTAGGGGTTTATATTGATGCCATTGAATGGGTTGAAATGCCTAACACCCGTGGCATGAGCCAATTTGCAGATGATGCTATTATCGCCACTAAACCCTATGCAGCTAGTGGTAACTACATCAATAAAATGAGCGATTACTGCAAAAACTGTCATTATGATGTTAAGCAAAAAGTAGGTGAGAAGGCGTGTCCTTACAACAGCTTATATTGGCAATTTATGGATAAACACCGCGCATTACTTGAAAAAAACTCACGCATTGGCATGGTTTATAGAAACTGGGATAAACAAACACCCCAACTTCAACAGCAGACCTTAGCCCAAGCAAATTATTATTTAACGCATATAAACGAGTTATAAAAACGAAAAAGCCGCCTCAGTTGAGGCGGCTACAATCAGGGAAATGTTTATTAGCGATTATTTACCTTCGATTAGGTTTCCACCGCCAATTTCAATTTTACGAGGTTTAAGTGCTTCTGGGATTTCGCGCTCTAGATCAATGCTAAGCAGACCGTTGGCTAAATCGGCACCGAGTACTTTTACATGATCCCCAAGTTGAAACTTACGCTCAAAGTTACGTTCCGCAATACCTTGATGAATAAACTTGCGCTCTTCATTTTCATCTTTGTTTGGTTTAGTGCCTGCAACTTTTAAAGTGTTGTTCTCTGACTCAATGGTCAGTTCATTTTCACTAAAACCAGCAACGGCCATAGTGATTCTGTATTTGTCTTTATCTAGTGCTTCGATATTATAAGGAGGAAAGCTAGGCTGCTTGTCTGTACGAGCTGCCGCATCCATTAAAGATGCTAAATGATCAAAGCCGATGAATGAACGATAAAGTGGTGATAAGTCTACTGTACGCATAATAATATCCTCATATTTAAGCGATATAATGTTGTTACTTTTCGTTTGAACAAGTACAACATAATTAAATTAATAATATAAATTTCAATAACTTCTGTATTTTTTGGGACCCATCAGGCGTCCTCACTAAACTATTTATGGGCAGTAAAATAGTTTTCAAGTAATTAAATTAAAAAAAGTGAAAAAAAATAAAAAAGGGCACAAAAAAGTGCCCTCTTCGTATATTCATCAAATTACTCAATACACGTTACTTAATAAAAGTACCGCGAATTGGGTAGTCGTTTTCGCGTGAAAATTTAATACCGCCTAGCACCTGCTTAAGGCTTGGGCGAACAAATGGACTATTTGATTTATCAAGCATCTGTACTTGGTTATCTTCGTTTAAGACAATAATACAAGGCTCAGCAAATGGGTGATCTGTTTCAGCATCACTGCGCGGTTCACTAATGTATAAGCCTAAATCAGTCATTTGCTCAATGGTTAAATTGTAATAAAGAGGGAAATTTACGTCTATTTTTTCAAGATGCTTTTTAAGCTGCTCTTCGCTATCGCCACTTACTGCTACAACTTCTACACCTGCGCTGGCAAAATCGTCATGCATTGTTGCAAGCTCATTGAGTTGCTCGGTACATTTAGGGCAATGCTGGCCTCTGTACACCACTATCATTTTCCAAGGCTTGTCGCTTACGCGGTCAACTAAATTCACGTCATTGTTATCTAAATCGCTTACCACTAAAGGCTGCATTACACTCGCTGGCTGTAAATTAACGTTACTCATTATGATCTCCTTTTACTATTAAACTTAGGGTGTAGTAATAGAGCTTAGGGTATCTTTGTTTATTTCAACCATGAAAATGTAACTGAGAACGAAATGGCAGGCGGCTAGCTTTTATTAAGTAGCCTTGTTTAATGTGATTAGGAGAATTATAAGCTGTAAGCAGAATAATAAAATGTTAGATAAAACAGGCACCTTGCTCTTTTTAAGTAGCATTAGCACAGTATAAACACCAGGCAGGTGTAAGTAAGAAACGTAAAGCTAACTCCAACCTTTTATTTTTCTGTAAATAGTCGAGGCGCTTACGCCTAAATAGGCCGCAGCAAGTGGAATGTTATCATCGCATACGGCTATTGCCGACTCTATTGCCCTTTTTTCAACCTGCCAAAGGGGCTCTATGTCGTGTACGCCCATAAGCGAGTTAGTTTGTATTTGCTCTGCAGATTGAGACGAGCTGGTATTTTTGATTGGAATAGCAGAATTAACACCAAATGAGCTTGGCAACATATCTAACTCAACTACCTCACCCTCGTTGATAACAACGATATTTTCGATAACATTTTGCAGCTCACGGATATTACCTGGCCAATCGTAGTTGCAAAAAAGGTTTTCAACTTCTTTTGAAAAGCGATGGAATAACTTAGCGTTACTTTCACTTTTTTGCTTTAAAATATGCTTTGCAAGCAACATTATATCGCCAGCTCGCTCGCGTAGCGGAGGTAACTTTACAGGAATAACATTAAGCCTATAGTATAAATCTTCTCTAAAACGCCCTTCGGCAACTTCAACTACAGGGCTTCTATTTGTTGCACACACTAGCCTTACATTACTGTGTAAAACCTCGCTACTACCTACCCGATTAAACGCACCCGTTTGTAAAAAACGCAATAACTTAGCTTGTAGGTTGAGCTCCATTTCACACAGCTCATCTAAAAATAAAGTACCACCGTTTGCAACTTCTACAGCCCCTTTCCTGTCACTTAGCGCTCCGCTAAAGGCCCCTTTTACATGGCCAAAAAACTCTGACTCAAATAACTCTCCTGGAATAGCAGCACAGTTAATTGCAATAAATGGCCCTTCACTTCGTGGGCTAGTGTCGTGCAAAGTTTGCGCGCACACCTCTTTACCTGTGCCACTCTCACCGGTAATAAAAACACATGCTTTGCTTCGTGCTGCACTATCTAAAAGCCTAAACACCGTTTGCATTGCTAACGATTCACCAATAAACCCGGAAGTGTTTTGCGCTTTTTGTTCTTGAATTTTAACTGCAGGAGGTGCTTTTTGCGAAAGCGCGCTATCTACGGCGCTCACTAAGCGCTGGCCTGAAAACGGTTTTTCTAAAAAATCAAAACCACCTAAACGCATTGCCTCTACTGCAACATCAATAGAGCTATTTGAGGTGATCATGACTACGTTAGCGGGCTTTTCTTGCTTTTTAACAAACTGCAGCACTTCTAAGCCACTAATATCGGGTAAACAAACATCTTGGACAATGACATCAGGCATCATCTCTTTTATACCTACCAAGGCCGAGTAGCCATCGGTAAAGTGTTTACATTCGTGCCCTGCTTGCTCTAATTGACTCGCATAAAGAGCCCCGCTTGCAATGCTGTCTTCTACTATGTAAACCAGTGATTTTTTTTGAGAATCGTTCATGGCAGAGCCTTTTAGGTAATATTATTAGCAATAACTTGGTATGCAGCGTGGGTTTTTTCTAGATTATGTTGAACGATCTGAGCAGCGTGAATATTTTCTTCAATGGTAACGGGGGGGTAATCATGTAATTGACTGGCAAGGGCTGCCAAAGTTAATGCGCCATATAGCGCCGCAGAATTTTTAAGTACGTGCATTATATCTTTAATATTATCTTCATCTTGCTCATCAATTGCATTTTTAAGACGAACTCGCATTTCTTCTAATTCATTAATAAATAAGTTTACCAGCCTTACTAAAGTGAGTGAGCCAACATCTTGCTCTAATTGCGCTAGCACATGAGCTTGAGTGATGGTGTTATCAATATATTCTTCAGGTATTGGCATATTAGGCCTTTATTTATTATTGTGATACGAAGCTTTATACATTTAGAGTAAGTCGTTTTTCGCATTTTGCAAATCTGAACATTAAGTTAAGTGTACATTTTTACCCATGTCGCCGTATTATTAGCTAAACTGCTTGGTCTTCCGAGTAAGTAACCTTGTGCTACATCACACCCTAGCTGCTCTAATATTTGTAATTGCTCGCGCTGTTCAATCCCCTCAGCAATGGTTTCTAACCCGAGTCTTTGCGCCATAGCAATAATTGCGCTACACAGGGTAAAGTCTTCATTGTTCGTTGTAATGCCACTTATAAAGCTGCGATCTATTTTTAGCCCATCAATATTAAACTGCCTTAAAAGGCCTAAAGAGGCATAGCCCGTTCCAAAATCGTCTAGCCAAATTTTTACCCCTTCTTTATGAAAATGCTCAAATGTTTTAGCAATACGCTGCGGACTTTTTATTAATGCTGTTTCTGTTAATTCTACTTTTATGGCTGCGGGGTCTATTTTATACTTATCAAGTAAGCTCATTACTTTAGAAAACACATCCCCTTCAATAATTTGTACCGGCGAAATATTCAATGAAATAGTTATATCATTCATACCTATTTTTCTCATTTGGCTTAAATCGCTTAGGGTTTGCTTAAAAATCCAATCACCTAAATCTAAAATCATACCTGACTGTTCTACATGCGGAATAAATTCATCTGGGCCAACAACACCATAGCGTGAAGATTCGCAGCGCACTAATGATTCAAAGCCAACTAATTGCCCACTTGTTAAAGATACAAGCGGCTGGTACACCATATTAAAACAATGGTTTTTCATTGCATGAGCCATAATTTGCTCAAGTTCATGCCAGCGTGCAATGTTGACCGTATTGATAGGCTCTAAACTTTTAAAAGCATTCATAAATTTCTCCACAAATAAGGGCTCACCGTAAGCTTGTTACATAAATTGCAAATTGCAGACCAAAACGCCCCGTCAAAATAAAAAATAAACACATAAAATTCAATTAGTTAAAAGCGGGCTGTTAGTCTAAAATTATTGATAGGTATATTTGCATTTTGCAAATCACACTGACACGCAAGCTGATTTAAAGTGGGAGCAGGAGTAAGCGATGGTTTGGGTATAAAGTGGCTTTAAAAATAAAAAGGCTGACCTAATTGCTTAGAGTCAGCCGAAATAAATACTAAAGGAGAAGTATTGTTTAGTTGTTTAAACCTTGTGTGCCTGATTGGGCAGATTGCTCATCTATGTTTTGAGCGTAGTTTAATGTGTTGCTTTCAATAGTGGCATTATCTAAATCACTATTACTAAATTTATTGGTGAACATCTCTGTATTACCTTTATTAACAGGTTCAATAGTAACGGTGCCTCGCAGCGCTGTTGCACCAACAATAACAGCTGCAACAATAATAATAGACAGCACCATTAACTCTGGAGTAAGAACAAAAGACATTTTTTTTGGTTGCTGTTTAACTTTAGTATTAGTTTGCATAATGGACACCCTTAAAATTTATTTAACTACTTAGCAAATTTATATCAATGATAACTTCGCTCTACTTGGTGTTTATATTGCGAAAGCCATGCCATAATAAATTTAATGATGATAAAAAATTTAAGTCTTTATAAATCAATGGGTAAATGAATTACTTTGATAGGGAGAATAAAAAATAGCTGAGCGGATATTTGCATTATGAGATTCAATTTCATTTTGATTTGCAAAATGCAAACCAATTTAAAAATAATCATTAAGAACCAACCCGAAAAAAATTTAAAATCAAAAAGAACTAGTATTTTAGTGCTATTTAATAATTTTTTAATACATTAAGGCTTTTTAGGCAGTAAAAGTAATTGACTACGCAATACTCAATCGCCACCGCTTTTTTGAGAAAACAGTCAATTTTAACCTTTTGAGGTTAAATTTTTGCTAAACCCACTATTTATGTTTATTTACTTAACAACTAAAAACTTTAATCACAAATACCTTAAGGCCATCTATAACTATTTACCTAAAAGCACGGTTGCATTGCTTGTTACTTTAATAATGACCAAATTTCGTTAATGCGCTCTAACTTAGAGTGTTTAGCGTCATTAAGTTTTGGTAAGTATTGATTTAAGAGCAAATTGAGTTTTTCGCTAATAATTGGTTTAGCTAAATAGTCATTCATTCCTGCTTTAATAAAACGCTCTTTATCACCATGAATCGCATTCGCTGTTAACGCTATAATAGGGGTGACAATAGCTAACTCTCTGATTTTTTTAGTGGCAGAAATACCGTCTAAAATTGGCATTTGAATATCCATAAATATTAAATCTATTGTTTGCGTTTTAACTTTTTCAATCGCCTCTTGCCCATTACTGGCTATTTTAACTAAGCACCCTTGCTGCTCTAAAAATTGCTGAATCACAATTTGGTTATTTTTATTGTCTTCAACCACGAGTACGTGCGTACCTTTAAATGGCTGAGCATTAATAGTGGCTGTGTTTAGTGTGGTTTCTTTTTTATTAGTAAAAATAATATCAAGATGAAAAAGCTCTTCCTCAAGCGCAGCAATCGCTCTGGGTAAATGCGAAGGCTTAAAAGGCCCATTAAACATCAACATACCAGAGCTCGGCGCCTCTGTTTTTTGGTTTTTACCCAGTAGGTCTATGAGTAATAAACACGGTTTATTTAGGCTCTTGTAACTTTTTAAAAATTGTTGCGCTGCGTCTAAATCGGCTTTATTAGTGGTAACAATAGCGTCGGGCGTATCGATACTGTCTAGCTTTTCGATGTTTTCAAGGCGTGAAAAATCTATCGAATGGCGAGTAAGCATATGCTCTACCGCCTTGTTTAATGGCAAGTTTTTACTTATCACACACACATAGGGCTTTTTAGTTCTGGCAGAAAAGCCTTCTCTTTGCACCTGCTCGCTTGTATCTATTAATAAAGGGTAATTCACAATAAATTCACTCCCTTTACCAAACTGCGAGTTAACAGTAATGCTGCCCCCTGCAGCATCACATATTTGCTTACATATGGCTAAACCTAAGCCACTGCCGCCATATTCCCGAGTGATAGAGTTATCCGATTGTATAAACGGCTTAAACATACTCTCGAGCTTGTTTTGCGCAATGCCTATTCCTGTATCTTTAAAGCTAAGCTGCAACGTAAATTTATTATTTTCAAACTCAACACACTGTGCTGTCACTATAAGTGAACCCTTTTGAGTAAACTTAATGGCATTGGAGAGTAAATTTATTGCAATTTGCCTAATACGACCATGATCGCCCACCACCTGCGCAGGAACATCAGGGTGCAGATCAAAAATAAGTTCGAGGCCTTTTTGCACGGCGCTTTCACTTACAATATCAATAGCTTCTTCTAAGCAAATATCGAGGCTAAATGGCTGATTATCTATTGAGATTGCTTGCGCTTCAAAGCGTGAGTAGGTCAGCACGTCATCTAAAATACTCAATAATGCATCTGAACTTGTTTTAATCATTTGGGTGTAACGTTTTTGATCTGTTGTAAGCCCCGTGTCGTGTAAGATATCTGCACAGCCAATCACTGCATTTAAAGGTGTGCGTATTTCATGGCTTATATTGGCCATAAAGCGACTTTTAGACTCAGCCAACGATTCAGCCTGGTGCTTAGCATCTAAGAGTATTTGTTCAGCTATCACACGTTCTTGAATATCAACCACGGTCGCCGCTATAGACGTTAAGTGTGTGCCATTAAATGAAGTAATGGGTGTGAGGGTCATTTCAACCCAATTTGGCTCATTAAGCGCATTGGTTAACCTAATATCTAAACGTTTAACTTCTCGGTTGCCACTACTGTAGCCTGTAAGTGCAGTATTTAGCTTTTCCACATCCTCGCCCATTACAAAATTAGCAATGGGTAAGCCAAGGTGTTTATTTATGTCTGTTTGGAAAAAATCTTGCCATGCTTTGTTCATAAACAATAACCCGCCCTGCGCATCTAACCTCAATACAATATCAGGGATGTTATCGACCACAGAGTGGTAGTTATATTCTATTTCTGCTATGGCTTGTTCAGCTTTTACACGCTGGGTAATGTTGGTTTCTATGGCTATAAAATGCTTAACATTACCGTCATCATCCTTTACAGGGGTAGCATCAATAGCAACCCAGTATTCGTTTTTATTTTTATCATAATTAACGGTTTCTATTTGAAAAGGCTCGGCATTTTTAATCGCTTTAGCCATTAACTGGCGCGACTCTAGGCTGGTTTTAGGCCCTTGCAACAGTTTACCGGGGCTAAGCCCGATGACTTCTTCACATTTATAACTAGTAAGCGTTTCAAAGCTTTTATTAACCCATTCTATTTTGCCAAATCGGTCGGTAATTATAACTAAATTATTGGTGTGGCTTGCCACTAACGAAAGTCGCTTAGCGTACTCTTGTTGCTGGGTGAGTAAGTATTGGTAATCTTTATGTCGTTGAATGTCGTGTAACGAGCCAATAAACCCGCCGCTATCGTCGCAGGCCAAGCGCATTTCAAACCAGTTAGTAAGGCCGTCATTATTTTTTACTTGCAGCTCTATACTGGCACTAAAAACGCCTTCAAAAATAGACTCAATATACGCTGACAGCTTTAACGAGTCTTTGGTCTCTAACAGAGATGTGATTTTTTTACCTATGAGCATGGCCGGCGTAAAACCCAACTTATTAAGCCATGCTTCGTTCACGTAGCTAAACACTAAATGTTTATCACATTCAAATACACACTCATCAAGTAAGGCAAGTAACTTAGTTTGCCTGCGGGTGTTTGCAGAAAGCTGCTCTATTAGCGCGTAATGAACTTGTACTTGTAGCTCGTCTTTTTCTTCCATATGCGCCTCATTCATTTACTAATTCTGTATGGCTGCACACCTTGGCATAAAGCGGAAAAACCTCTTCACAGTAAAATGATTGCTCAAACGGCGTTCTGCTTGATGTGCAGTCATTAAGTACCGTTACATTAAAGCCAAGCTCTACAGCAGAGCGCGCCGTAGAGTCAATGCAAATAGAGGTCACCGTGCCTGCTAAAACAATGTTAGTGATGCCATTTTTGTTAAGCACATTTGCAAGCTCTGTATGAGTAAACGCATTTAACCCGCGTTTACCGGGTATTTGCATAATCCGTTTGCCATATTTATCAAATTCTTTAATGCCTTGAGCACCATAAGAGTCGGCTTTAAAAGCCCCTACTTCGGCAATCACTTTTAAAATACCAATTGGGTTTTTAAGCTCGCTATAATCTTGTGTAAAGTGAATAGGCGTACTGAGCACTAATGCAAATTTATCTATGTACTTGTCGAGCAGCGCTAACGTGTTATTTACCACGCCGGTTACTCTTGATGACTCTTCAACCACTTGGTATAAAATGCCATCAGGCGAAAAGTAATCATTTTGAAAACCAATGAGCAGCAAAGCTGTTTTTGATAAATCGTTCATAACGTCCTCCTAAACGGGCCTTTAGGCAGCTTGCCAAGGCTTAATAAACTCTTCTAATACAGCTTTTGTTACCGGTTTTTGAAGATAGTGCGTCACCCCTTTTTCGAACAACTGAGCAATTTGTTGCTCCTCAGTAATGCCCGTTAAAATAACTTTTGGCGTGTTATCGTTTGGGGTGTTTTGTTTAATGAGCTGCTGAGCTACATCACTGCCAAACATACCTGGCATACGCTCATCCAACAGCAGTAAATCGAAAGGTTCTTGCTGGGCAATAAGTAAGGCACTTGAGCCATTTTCTGCACAGGTTACTGCGCAGCCAAGCATTTCAAGCATGACTTTGGTCGCAACTTGGCTTGGCAAGCTGTCATCAGCAACCAATACAGATAATTTGCTGTGGGTATTTAAATTATTAACCGCATTTACTAAGTCAGTATCAAAAAACGGCCACGCCAATACAGGTTGAGAAATAGCGTGATGGCTTTGCAGCTCACTGAGCGCATCAAATGCGCAAATTTTTATACTCTGAGACGCCCCATTATTTAAAAAATTACTCGCAAGTTGCTCTGCAGATAGGTGACGCGCATCTTCAATTTTTAAAGCGTTGGTGTGGTTGCTGTCGGCGAGTTTTAAACCATAGTTTTGCGCACTTAAATTAACTAGGTAATGAATACTTTGCTCTAAGTCGACTTTACTATTAGCTGCGCTAATAAGCTCTTTGTTTGTATCTACCGCTGAAATTGGCTCACGGGTTGCAAGTAAACCGTGTATATCAATGGTGTGCATTTGAGGATTCGAATCTACCCAGTAATTTAAATTAATGCCCTGTAAATTGGCCTCTACTGTTAGCAAAAAATGGCTTTTAGCGGCTTTTAGCGAAGGCAAAATAAACGCTTCACACTGGATAATCATTTGCTCAGGAGACACCTGTAAACAAATATAATTACACTGTAATTTGTTGATGAGTGTAATTGCCACATTTGTGTTGTCTGCTTTGCAAAAGCGGGCAATTACCCCTTGAATAATTTCTAAAACATGGCTGTTATTACTCATCATCGTTCCTAATAAGAATGGCTCTGTAGTTAAATATCAATTTACATGCCACTTGCAGCGTCTTTACTAATACGATGAATTCATTAAATTTAAAAATTACACATCCTTTGCATAAATGCGCTTTTGCAAATTGCAATTCAAAATGCATGGCAAATGAGTAATTAAGCGAGTTAACAGTAAAACAGAATTAACCAATCGATTTTTTGCGCTTTAAATTATTAATTAATCGTTTAATATGAACCCAACTAAATTGAGGAGAGTATTATGCTTACAGTAATTTTTGGCCGCGAAGGCTGTCCATTTTGTGTACGTGCTAAAGACGTTGCCGAGCAACTATCAAATGAGCGTGATGATTTTAAGTTTCGTTACATCGATATTATCAAAGAAGGCATTAGCAAAGCGGATTTAGAAAAGTCTGCAGGAAAACCATGCCCAACTGTGCCGCAAATTTTTGTAGATCAAACTCACATTGGTGGATTTACTGAATTTGAAGCTTACGCAAAAGAAAATCTAGGCCTATATAAATAACGCTTTGTATATAGCTTGTTAACCAGTTTAAAAAATCAAAAATTTAAACTGGTTGAATTTCGACCAACATCAAGCACATACAAATTAGTTGTAATTTATACAAGCAATTGCCTCGTATTTCCTATACAATGCGCGCCTCTTTAAATTCGTTGAGGCGTATTAATGTCAGAACCAGTCACGTTTGAATCTCTAAATCTTTCTCCTGCAATTTTAAAGGCAGTTGAAGAGTTGGGTTACAAGACACCATCTGAAATCCAAGCTCAATGTATACCGTTATTGCTAGAAAGAAAGGACGTACTGGGACTAGCACAAACGGGTACAGGTAAAACTGCAGCATTTGCACTGCCGTTACTAAACAATATTGACCCGTCTGTGAAACAGCCACAGATCCTTGTACTCACACCTACACGTGAGCTTGCGATCCAAGTTGCTGAGGCATTTGAACAATATGCAAAAGGTACTCGTGGTGTTGAAGTATTAGCACTGTACGGTGGCCAAAGCTACAGCATTCAATTAAGCGCACTTCGTCGTGGCGCACAAATTATTGTTGCTACTCCGGGTCGATTAATCGATCACATAAACCGTGGCACTATCAAGTTTGATGCTTTACAAGCACTTGTACTTGATGAAGCCGATGAAATGTTACGTATGGGCTTTATCGATGATGTTGAAAACATCATGGAAAAAACACCGCGCGAAAAGCAAACATGTCTTTTCTCTGCGACCATGCCTAAGCAAATTCAAAACATCAGCAGCAAATATATGAATAACCCTGAACAGGTTCATATTTCTGCGCGTAACTCAACTGTATCATCTGTTGAGCAAGTGTTTTGGAATGCACACGTACATAAAAACAAAGCCATTGTTCGTTTCTTAGAAGCAGAGCAATACGAAGGTGCTATTGTTTTCGTACGTACACGTAACGACACAGTGCAACTTGCTGAGTTACTAGAGCGCGAAGGTTTCTCTGCTGCGCCACTCAATGGTGACATGAACCAGCAAGCACGTGAACGCACGGTAGATCGCTTAAAAAGCGGTATGCTAAACGTTGTTATTGCAACAGACGTAGCAGCACGTGGTCTTGATGTAGACCGTTTAAGCTTAGTTATCAACTACGATATTCCACAAGACTCAGAAGCCTACGTTCACCGTATCGGTCGTACAGGTCGTGCTGGTCGTACTGGTAAAGCAATTTTATTTGTTAAGCATAACGAGCGTTATTTACTTAAAAATATCATTCGTCATACTAAGTCTGAAATTGCACAGGTTGAGCTACCTACAGCTAAAGTAGTTGAAGAAAAACGTATTAATGCGTTAAAAGAAAAGCTTACGCTTGCTCTTGAAAACAAAGACATTACGTTCTTCAATGAAGTTGCTGCTAGCATGGCGCAAAAACTAGACTTATCTTTAGAAGACCTAGCGGGTGCGTTACTGTGTTTAGCACAGCAACAGTCGCCAATTAAAGTTGAAGAAGTTAAGATTCAACCTCGCAACGAGCGTAATACACGTAACGAGCGTGGCGATCGTAATGACCGTCGTCGTAACGAACGTGGTGACCGCCCTGAGCGTAAACCTCGCGAGCGTAACAGCCGCGATGCAGGCCCTATGGATACTTACCGTATCGAAGTGGGTCGTGAGCACGGTGTACAGGTTAAAAACATCGTTGGCGCGATTGCTAACGAAGCTGATATCTCAAGCAAGTTTATTGGTGACATTCGTCTACACGACAGTCACAGTACGGTTCAATTACCGCAAAACATGCCTAAAGATGTACTTGATCACTTCCAAAAAGTGTTTATTTGTAAACGCCCAATGGGTATGACACTAACACAAGATCAAGGCCCAGCTGAGCCACGTGGTGAACGCGCTGAGCGCCCAAGTGGTGATAAAAAGCGTAGCTTTAACAAAGACAACCAACGCGGTGATAAACGTGGCGGTCCTCGTAAAGAACGTCGCCCTGTGAGCTTCACATCTAACTAAGCTTTATAGCTTACGTTATAAAAAACCTTGCCACGAAAGTGCCAAGGTTTTTTTGTTTTAAAGCCACTGCTTTTGAAAAAAATAAAAATTCTGTAAACTAAGAAAAAACTATAATTCACGGATGAATTCACATTGAAAAAGTATTATGACAACTTGCTCTTTGCAGCAATAATAAGCTTTCCAATACTGAGCATTGCCATGCTTATGTTAATGGATTTTACCGATCCGCCATTTATCGAAAATAAAATTTATGAGGCTATTTTTTATATAGCGCTGCCTATTTTTTGCGGGGCATCATTTATCTATCTCCATGTACTTGTAATCAAAAAATATAGACGCTGCAGTGACTATAGAGAGCGCCTTAAAGATAGCTTTTCAGATACAAAAATGAAGTTATCATTAATCTTCACCTACCCATTACTCCCTTTGTTAATCTATGCAACTCTCTATTTTATACTCTCTGCCCCCATTGAGTTATGGGCTTACTACACGCAAGGCGATTATTGGTATAAGGAATATATCCTCACTGATGTACAAGAATGTGGGTCTGATTATGAAGATAGTTGTACTCGTTTATACTTTAAAGACCCTACAACTAACAAAACGCACGACTTTAGATGGTACGACGATAAATCTACAATAATGAATAACAAAAACGATTATGTGTATATTGTTGGTGAGGCCAGTTTATTTGGCTATATAGTGAGAGAATTAGAAAGGTAATTAACACTACTTTTTACATTACTGCATTTTTATATAAAAAACCTCACTCCAGTGAGTGAGGTTCATAAATTAAGGTTTAAGTTAAGGTAACGCCGGATAAACGTAACTCGCATCTAACCCTAACGGAATACCGAGTGCCCAATACCCTAGCAAGAAAATACTCCAGCCAATCATAAACGCGATTGAGTAAGGGATCATAAGCGCGATGAGCGTGCCTATACCGGTATCTTTTACGTACTTTTGGCAGTACACCACAACCAATGGGAAATACGGCATGAGTGGCGTAATTATGTTTGAGCTAGAATCCCCTATTCTGTAAGCCGCTTGGGTTAAATCGGGTGATATACCTAGTTGCATTAACATTGGTACAAAAATAGGCCCTAGTAATGCCCATTTTGCTGAGCTTGAGCCAACGAACAAGTTTACAAAGCCGGTTAAAAATATAATACCCATAACTGTTACGGCGCTGGGCAACTCCATTGCTTTTAAAAGCTGCGCCCCTTCAATGGCCATTAATGCCCCTAAGTTAGACTTAGAAAACGCAGCAATAAATAACGCACAAAAGAACGCCATTACAATGTAATAAGCCATGCCACTCATCGCGGTACTCATCGCATCTATCATATCTTTTGAGGTTTTAAAGGTACCAACGGTAAAACCATACACGGCACCGGGTATCCAAAATAATAAAAAGATTAAAGGCACGATAGATTGCATCAGGGGCGATCTAAAATTAGTTAGTGAGCCATCAGCACTGCGCATTGCTGAATCGGCAGGAGCGGATACAAATGCAAGTAAAGCAAGTCCTGCAATCATTACGCTACTGGCTATAAAAAAAGCACGTTTTTCATCACTTTTAGCTTCATCAAACGCGGGTAAGTTTTGGGTGTCTTCATTAAGTGCTGTGTTTTTTAACCGAGGCTCTATTATTTTGTCAGTGATATACCAGCCTAATAACACAATAAATAAACTCGAGGCAGAAGTGAACGCCCAGTTATTAAGGGGGTTAATCGACATATCGGGGTTAATAATTTGCGCTGCACTTTGGGTAAAGCTTTGCAGTAATGGGTCTATTCCTGATGGGATAAAGTTAGCGCCAAATCCACCACTCACACCAGCAAATGCGGCTGCAATACCCGCTAATGGGTGTCGCCCTGCGGCAAAGAAAATAACACCCGCTAATGGGATCACTAATACGTAGCCAGCATCGGTTGCTGTATGGCTTACAATAGCTACCAAAATGACTGAAGGGGTTAGCAGTTGCCTTGGGGTAACTTTAAGCATTAGCTTAAGGCCTGTATTGATATAACCCGAGTGCTCAGCCACTCCCACACCTAACATGGCAACCAGTACCACCCCTAGCGGTGCAAAGCCTGTAAAGGTTTTTACCATGGAAGATAAAAACGAGGCGAGTGAGTCGCCCTCTAATAGGTTATTTACAACAATGGCTTGGCCTGTCCGTGGGTCTAACGCGTCAAAGCTCACCCCCGACAGTAACCACGAGCACAACCAAATAAGTAACATAGCGAATAAGAAAATAATCGCCGGATCGGGAAGTTTGTTACCAACTCGCTCCACAAAGTTTAAAAAACGTGCGATTAACCCTGTAGGTACCGCAGCTTGATTATTATTGTTCATTTAAAGCTCCCAAAATAGGTTTAAGTAACAATATACTATTAATGTGTAACAGTAAATTAACTAATAAATCTATTATGGGCACAAATAGAGCATAAAAAAACGCGGCTTCATTATCGTCGCCGCGTTTTCATAATTGTGAACTAAACATCGGTTAAGCGAGGGCTTTCACTTCTTCCCAAAGCCTAACAACCAAGGTTTTATCTTCTTCGTTTAGCTCGCCATTGCGGTATGCTTTTACTAAGCTTTGTTCCACGGTTTCGTTGAGCTCATCAATAGAAATTGTCAGCTCTTCTACTTCTGCATAACCTACGGCAAGGTCGTAATGTCCGCGCAAGTAACCACCAGCGAACAGCTCATCATCTGTTGCTTTAATTACTAAATCATCAAAGTATTGCTGCGCAGCATCAATATAATTCACTAAACTCATTGTGTTACTTCTCCTGGTTTTCATAACCGACAGCATACATAATATGGTCGTTATAGCCGGTGGTTACTTTAATGTAACCTGTTAATTCATCATCTAAAGCGCTGTCGCCGGTGTCACAAATAAGTGGACGCCCGTTCAACGCGTGTAATTTGGTTTTAGTTGCCACCACAATAATGTTTTCTTTGCCAATGGTGCGAATAAGCTCAGGGCTTAGCTGCTGATTCCCTCGACCAAAAATATGGCCTTGCCCGCCTATTAATGTAATAACTAATTGAGTAGCTTGCCCGTGCGTGTACTCAAGTAGCTGTTTAGCAGTTAAGTCTTGCGCAACTAGGGTTTGATCTTTAATTAAATCTACGCCTAATAAAGTATTATCTAGCCCCATTTCTTGCATTATTGCTTCAACAGTTGAGCCACTACCCATAATGTAATAGGTGTCTTCATCCATTTCGCTCACCACATGCGCTGCAATGTCGGCAAGTACTAATTCATCTGTTTCTTTACCACCATTTTTAACCGCTTGTACATAACGTACTTCGCTTGGTATTTGCATTTCACCGTAGCGCTTAGCTTTTACGGTGCCTTGCCTAAACGCCTCTTCATCAATATCCATTACATCGGCATCTGCAAGTGTAACTAGCTCGCCTTTTACTAGCATTTCTACTACGCGCCCTGCTGCTTTAGGTGTAATTGCATATACGCCAGAGTGAATTTTACAGCCAGCAGGTATACCCAGCACTGGTACGGTATCTTCTATGGCATGACAAATATTGCGCGCAGTACCATCGCCACCAGCAAACAGGACTAAATCTACGCCTAAATTTTTAAGTAGCTTTGCGCTAGCCTCTGTATCATCAGCGCTTGTTACGGTATTGGCGGTATAAACTACCTCAACAGTAAAGCCTAGTGCGCGTGCTGCTTTTTCGCCCATATCGCCATTTACAGTATAAATTGTTAACTGCTCTTTATAGGGTACAAGTACTTCTAGGGCTGCCTGTGTGCGGCTGTTAGCTTTGGCTTGCGCACCCAGCTCAATTGCTTTTGCAGCAGTGTTTTCGCCATCACTGCCTTTTAAAGCAACGCTGCCACCAAGTCCTGCAACAGGGTTAATAATTAAGCCTAACTTAAACTGCATTTTGTAACTCCTGAGGGTGGTGCCAATTAAATTGTTGAGCGGTTAACGGCCACGGTGTTTTATAAAAATCACTTAACGCTTTTAATAATGCATGGGTACGTGCGTTAACTCCCTGCTCTAATAACATTAATACTTGCTGGTGTACTCGCGCCTGAAAATCAAACCGGCAATTTTGCTCGCCGTTCAAGTTATCTACCGACACATTAAAATCAAAGCCAGCAGCGGTGCTGAGCAGCCACTCTATGGCTTGTGGTTTTATTTCTACGTTTTCAAATTCAGCTTGCTGGTGTTTATCTCGCCCATCTGGGCAGTACCAATACCCATAATCTTCAAGCTCTCTGCGTTTATTGCCAGCCACTAACCAATGCGCTATTTCATGTAGGGCACTGGCGTAAAAGCCGTGGGCAAATACAATTTGATTAAAACCATGGGTATTATTGGCAGGTAGATAAACAGGCTCATCATCGCCTTTTACTAAGCGAGTGTTATGGCTTTGATAAAAAACACTATCGAAAATAGATATAAGATCGGCTATATGATGCATAAAAACTGATTAATTCGTCTCGGTTACAGCGCAAAATTAGCGCACTAAAAACGAGACGAATTGTACGGGCTTTTACCTTTAAAGTAAAAGTGATGAGCGAGTTATACCTCTACTCCCGCCTCATCGCACTGCACTATATCGGTTTCTTTAAGTGCTTGGGTTATCCACTTTTGCAAAACAGGGCAACGCATCACAAAATCACAATACTGCTGCGCCGCTGGGGATAAGGTAATCTGATACGTTTTTAAACGAAGTACAATGGGGGCGTACATCGCATCGGCAATACTAAAGTCGCCAAAAAACCATTCATTAGGAAACATATCTTGCTGCTGGGAAAATATCTCATCAATACGTTGAATATCTTTTAGTGCAGCACTTGAAAGCGTTACTTTACGTGTGGCTCTTATATTCATCGGCATTTCGTTTCTCAGTGCCATAAAGCCGGCATGCATTTCAGCGCTTAATGCGCGCGCTGTAGCTCGCTGAGTAATATATTTAGGCCACCCTGCTCCCGATAAATGGGCATCGTTAATATATTCACAAATTGCGAGCGAGTCCCACACTTGCAAATCACCATCAATTAACGCCGGCACTTTTTGAACGTGGAAGTGTTGTTTTAGTTCGTCGTAAAAGTCACTGGTGTCGAGCACAAGCTGGGTTTCGTCAAACGGGACATCAAATTTACTCATTAAATACCATGCGCGTAATGACCAGCTAGAATAGTTTTTATTACCGATAAATAATTGCATTTTGTATATACCAAAGTGAATAGGCTTCCCTACCTTACTAGGTGATTAAACAACCAACAACACTTTGTTTTTTATTCTTAATGCTAAATTTAAAGCCTCTAAAATAAACAGTATTACTATCAATTAGCTAACTGCGCATTTAAATGTTTTTTTAATAAACGGGTGTTGCGGGTGTTGGCTTTAAAAAAAGCATCAAATATATCGCCAAAAAATGGAACTAAGCCGCCTACAAAATCAATCAGCATATTAATGATCATCTTCGTTTTTATGCGTTTACTTACGCCTAATCGCTGCGCCTCTACCAGTACATAGCTTGATAAAATAAGTCCTGCAGCATCCCCTATAACGGGTATTAAACCAATCACAGCCTCTAGGCCAATATTAAATTTAGTAAAAGGAATGCCAATGCTGCTGTCTGTAAGCTTAATAAAACGCTCTAGCCTTGCTATAGCAGCTTGGGTTTCAAGGTGTGTGTTATCGTGCTTATTATCGTTCATGATTACTCTCCTCCTTAAAACAGTATATAGCGCAAACTTGAACAACCCCTGAAAGGCTTAAATGCAAGTTACAGGCACAAAAAAACGCGGTACTCCGCGCTTTTTTAAAATATTAACGGTTAAACAGAGCCGTTAATTGGTCCATGTTCGTGGTTAACATGTGGGTTTTGCCCGCGCTGGCGCAGTAAATGGTCCATTAAGGTAATGGCCATCATTGCCTCAGCAATAGGAATTGCACGAATACCAACGCACGGATCGTGACGGCCTTTGGTGATCATCTCCACTGCTTCGTTTTCAGTATTAATGCTTTTACCTGGAATAGTGATACTTGATGTAGGCTTAAGCGCAATAGAGGCAATAATATCTTGCCCTGTAGAAATACCAGCAAGTACGCCACCCGCGTGGTTTGAGGTAAAGCCTTCTGGGGTTAATTCATCACGATGCTCTGAGCCTTTTTGCTCAACCACATCAAAGCCATCGCCAATTTCTACACCTTTAACGGCATTAATGCTCATTAGTGAATGCGCAATTTCAGCATCTAGCCTATCAAATACAGGCTCGCCTAATCCTACCGGTACGTTGCTAGCCACTACTTTTACTTTAGCGCCCACTGAGTCACCTTGCTTTTTAAGGTCTCGCATGTATTCATCAAGCGCTTCTAGCTTACTTGCATCAGGGAAAAAGAATAAGTTGTTTTCAACTTCATCCCAGTCGTAACTTTCGGCTTTTATTGGCCCAAGTTGGCTTAAACATGCTTTTACTTCAATACCATGAAACTGCTTTAAGTATTTTTTAGCAATTGCGCCTGCCGCTACACGAATTGCGGTTTCACGCGCAGAAGAGCGACCACCGCCGCGATAATCGCGCAGGCCGTATTTGTGCCAGTAAGTGTAATCGCCATGACCTGGGCGAAACACATCTTTAATTTTACCGTAGTCTTTTGAGCGTTGATCGGTATTTTCGATAAGTAAGCCAATGCTGGTACCTGTGGTTTTACCTTCAAAAACACCTGAAAGAATTTTTATCTGATCGTCTTCTCGGCGCTGCGTTGTATAGCGGCTTTGCCCAGGTTTACGACGGTCTAAATCAATTTGTAAGTCAGCCTCTGTGATCTCAAGGCCTGCGGGAGTACCATCTACAACACCGCCTAGGGCAACGCCGTGGCTCTCACCAAAGGTGGACACTTTAAACAACTGCCCTATGCTATTACCTGCCATTAACTTTCCTCATTCCTAATGACTACAAAAGTTGCCGAGCATACGCTCGGCCTAAAATTTATTTTGCAAAATACGTATCAAGCTGCGCTTTGCTTATTACAAATACACCTAAGCCGCCTTGCTCAAACTCAACCCACTCAAATGGTGCACCCGGATACAAAGCATCCATATGTACCATAGAGTTACCAACTTCTACAAATAACAAACCGTTATCAGTTAGATGATTGCTAGCATGCTCTAAAATAGTACGTGTAACGTCTAAGCCATCATGCCCAGATGCTAAACCAAGCTCAGGCTCATGATGAAATTCTCGTGGTAAATCAGCCATATCCTCAGCATCAACATACGGAGGATTGGCTACTATTAGGTCATACTTTTGCCCTGGCACTCCACTAAATACATCTGACTGAATAGGCAGTACGCGGTCACTTAGCATATAGTCGTTTATGTTTATATCTGCTACTTCAAGCGCTTCATACGAAATATCAACCGCATCGACTTGCGCCGTTTCAAACGCCTGCGCAAGCGCAATAGCAATACAAGCAGAGCCTGTGCATAAATCTAAAATACGGTTAACGCTTTGCGGCTGCTCAAGCCACGGTGAAAACTTATTAGCAATAAGTTCAGCAAACGGCGAGCGCGGAATAAGCACACGCTCATCAACATAAAATGGCATGCCCGCAAACCAAGCAATGTTTGTTAAATAAGGAACCGGCGTGCAGTCATTTATACGCTCTGCGATTAACCCTGCTAGGCGGTTTTTTTCTGTGCTTGTTAACCGCGCATGCATTAACTCTTTGGGGGCATCAATAGGTAAACTTAGTGCAGGAAGTAATAAGCTAACTGCTTCATCCCACGCGTTATCTGTGCCATGTCCAAAAAATATTCCACTACTTGCAAATTGGCTTGTAGTCCAGCGTAACCAGTCATGTAACGTTGACAGTTCTGCAACAGCTTCATCAAGTGTTGCTTCTTCTATTTGTAAATCACTCATATTTTTTACCTGTTTTAGCTAACTGACTGTTTTGAGTCTTTGCGACGATTGCATTGCCTAACTGTGCTGAGCAAATTACAATTGCCCCTCACCTTTATATTGTACCGCCTTTTGCGCTGCGTTTTTACGTTTTTTTGTTTAGGTAAAATTTATGAAAAAAGACATCTCATCACAATCGTCCCTAAGCAATGACGACATTGACCTTTTTCGCCAAACAATTACAGGCGCTAAGGTGTTTAAACAAGATACCCATAGGTTTGATACAAAACCTAAGGTGTCACAAGCGAAGCAATTTGCCCAGCAAAAAAAGCAGGTTGAGTCTGAATTTTTCTTCTCTGACGAATATATTCCCGATATAGACACAAATAGCACCATTAATTACGTGCAAAATGGCCACGACTCTTTTTTAGCAAAACAGTTGCGACGCGGCGACTTTGCGCCCGATTTAACACTCGACCTGCACGGGCTTAATAAAGAACGTGCAAAAGATGAACTCGCGGGGCTTATTCACGAGTGCAAAAAACAGCATTATTACTGCGCGTGCATAGTGCATGGCATTGGCGAGCGTGTTTTAAAACACAAAGTACCGCAGTATTTGGTACAGCACCCCGATGTAATTGCCATGCATCAAGCACCGTTAGAATATGGCGGGCGCGGTGCCGTGCTGATTTTAATTGATTTACCACAAAGTGATGAGTTTAGACGCTAATTAAAGGAATAATACGTGCAAATTTTTTCGATTATTTTTCCCTTAATTTTTATTGTCGCACTGGGCTACACCTGTTGTTATTTTAAGTTTTTTAATCAGCAGCATATTGCCGGCTTAAGTAAATTTACTTTTTATGTGAGCTTACCCGCCTTTTTAATGCTCAATATGTCGCAAATAAATTTGCATCAAAGTATTAGCCTCGAAGCATTTTTAAGCTTTTATATTCCTGTATTAGCGGTATTTGCTTTGGGCATACTTATTGATAGGTACTATTTAACTAAACAAGCCAATGCTGGAAATTATCAACAGCATAGTGTTTTTGGTCTTGCCGGTAGTTATTCAAATATGGTGTTAGTGGGTATACCCATTGTTATTGCTTCACTTGGCAAAGACATGATTGCTATCGCCTTTATGATCATCACATTTCATAGCACGCTGCTTTTTGCGTTAACTTATTTAATAGGCGCGAAAGGAAACACAGCTGACTTCTCGTGGGCAAAATTTGCTAAAAACATGGTCCTTAACCCTATAGTGTTAAGTATTGGCTGTGGATTACTTTTAAATGTGTCGGGAATTACATTATTTGCGAATTTAGCCAATGCCTTAGAGCTACTCGCCAGCCCTGCTATTGCATGTGCTTTATTTGTGTTAGGCGCTAATTTGGTGTTTTATAAGGTGGCAGCAAATTGGCAGCCGGCCCTTATTTCTTCACTGTTAAAAATACTGATTTTGCCTGCTGCTGTGTGTGTAGCAGCTACGTGGGTGTTTGTACTAGATACGCAAATTCGTAACGTACTGGTATTGCTAAGTGCCTCGCCTGTTGGCGTTAATGCGTACTTAATTGCAAGCCAATTAAATACGCATCAAGTTACGCTCGCCGGTGCAGTGGTGCTTTCAACGGTGCTTAGTGTAGTAAGCTTTTCGTTTTGGCTTGCTGTGCTTTTATAAAACGCTTATTTAAGTGCGGCCACTACCGAAATTTCGACCAATAGCGCATCGCGCGCCATTTTAGCTTCAACACAGGCGCGTGCTGGTGCATAACCTTCTGGCACCCATGCATCCCATACTGCATTCATATCGGCAAAATATTCCATGCTCTTAACGTAAATAGTTGCGCTTAGCATATGCTTTTTAGAACTCCCTGCCTGCTCAAGTAAGGCCTCGACTTTGTCGAGCATAGTTTGCGTTTGCTCTTTAATGTTTTGCTCTGCATCGCTGCATACTTGTCCGCATAAATAAACGGTTCCATTATGTTTAACTATACGGCTCATGCGCGCACCCGTTTCAAGGCGTTCTATACTCATTGTTATCTCTTTTCTCTATATGTTGGCAGGCGCGTTAATATTTACATATTCACTGCGCTGTGAGGTTTCGTCATACTGAATTACAGCAACCGCTGCGGTGTTAAAAATTGGCATATTACCCGGGCTGAGCTGATCAACTATATAACTCACTATGGGCATATGGGCGACCACCAACCAGGTATTACACTGAGGATGCATGGCAATAAGTGTTTCTAAATAATCAGCTGCTATTTGTGGCTTCCCCTCGGGGATTATGTCGCTACAGGTTTCACTAAATTTAAATACATTGTTTTTTTCAACTTCTTTAGCCGTTTGCTGCGCGCGCGAGTAAGGACTTACCAATAACGCATCAACAGAAAAGTGTTTGTGTAGCCATAAGCCCATTTTTTCTGCTTCTGCATGGCCTTTCGGTGTTAGGTTTCTTGCTGCGTCGTTAGCTTGCATCGGTGTCGCTTCGCCGTGGCGCATAATTAAGATTGTTTTCATAAAAAATCAACCGATTAATGAATATAAAACAGTAGCCAGTTTGCCCATTTGTCCGCTATATTAACTATTATTCCAAAGAATAATTCTCTCATGATATTCAGGTAAATCTTTTCGCTATTTTTTCGCTGTCCTGAAGCTATCATCTGTTGTTAACAAGTAAACGTCTAGTTTCAGGAGCATCATTTGAATATCAGCCGCAATGATAACAGAGCATACCGCGCCATTACACTCGACAATGGGCTAAAAGTATTATTAGTGCAAGATAAAGATTCAACTAAAGCCGCTGCTTCTATGGCGGTTAACGCTGGCCATTTTGATGACCCCCTTGACAGGCAAGGCCTTGCACACTTTTTAGAGCATATGCTTTTTTTAGGCACCGACCAATACCCTGATTCTGGAAGCTTTAATAATTTTGTGTCTCAATCGGGCGGGAACACCAACGCCTGGACCGGCACTGAGCACACGTGCTATTACTTTGATATTAATAACCAAGCCATTGAAAAAGCACTTGCGCAATTTAGCCGTTTTTTTATTGCCCCATTATTAAACCCAGCTGAAACCGAAAAAGAACGTAATGCCATAGAGGCTGAGTTTAAATTAAAAATAAAAGATGATGGGCGTCGTATTTATCAGGCTCATAAAGAAACCGTAAACCCAGCCCACCCCTTTGCTAAATTTTCGGTGGGTAATTTACATACCCTCGCCGATAGAGAGCGCTGCATAAGTGACGAGTTAAGAGATTTTTTTAATAAGCACTATCAAGCGCAGTGGATGACACTGGTAATTTGTGCCAACGAACCGCTTGATACACTCGCGCAGTGGACACATCGCTATTTTAGTGGCATTAATGGCCATAAAGGTGCGCTTAAAGCCCCTATTGAGGAGCCATTATATCGCGCGCAAGATATTGGCAAAGTACTGCACATTGAACCACACAAGCACATGCAAAAACTCATTATTAGTTTTGCTATGCCAAATATCGATGACTTTTATCGCCACAAAACCGTCAGCTTTATAGCCCATTTACTAGGCTACGAAGGCGCAGGCTCGTTGTACTCAATTTTAAAAGAGCAAGGGTGGATTAACGCACTTTCTGCCGGCGGCGGTATAAATGGCAGTAACTTTAAAGATTTTAACATTAGCATGGCGCTTACCGATGAAGGCATTGAATACTTTGAAGACATAATAGAAATTGTGTTTGAGTATATTTGCCTAATCAACGATAACACCGACAAACTACCGCGCCTATATCAAGATAAAAAAAACCTGTTACAAATTGCGTTTGATAACCAAGAAAAATCGCGCTTAATTGATTGGGTAAGTAACCTAAGCATTAATATGCAGCACTACGACGAAGCTAACTATGTGCAAGGCGATTACTTAATGGAGGGCTTTAATAAAGCCACTCACGAAATGGCGATGCAATGGCTTAACCCACATAATATGCGCTTAGTACTTATTCATCCAGGCGTAGAGGCAGAGCACACCACCGCGTGGTACAACACCCCTTACAAAGTTGAGCCAATTTCGCCGCATTGGCTGGAGTCGCTTGCGCACATAAATAAACCGCTGAGCACTATGCTGCTGCCCACAGCAAACCCCTATTTAACAAAAGAAGTGGTGCTATACGAAGTCGAAAAACCTCAAACCAAGCCTTTACTGTTAGTTAAAGAGCCTGGGTTTGACTTTTGGTTTAAACAAGACAACACCTTTAGAGTGGCCAAAGGTCATTTTTATTTAGCAATGGACTCGCACTTTGCAGTAAAAGATGTAAAGCACATGGCATTAACGCGCCTTTTTAGTGACTTATTTATGGACAGTGTTGGCGAGCAGTTTTACCCCGCAGAATTGGCAGGTTTAAGCTATCATTTAACCTCTCACCAAGGCGGGCTTACGTTGCACACCGCTGGGCTATCGACTAGTCAGCTAGAATTGGTGGAGCAATTACTTGATGCGCTATTTAATGTTGATATTTGCGCACGCCGCTTTGCCGAATACAAAAAACAACTGGTAAGACACTGGCGCAACAGCAACCAAAATAAACCAGTGAGTGAATTATTTAGCGTGTTAGGTGCTAAAATAATGCCATGGAACCCACAACCCGACGAGTTAGCCACTGCACTTAAAAATACATGTTTTCAGCAATTTAACGAATTTAGAGCCGACTTTTTTAAAGCCTTACATGTTGAGTCGTTTTTACACGGTAATTGGCAACAAACAGACGCGAAAGTATTTCATAAAAAAGTGGCTGAGCATTTAAAAAATGCCACGGCTATTGAAGATTTAACACGCCCGCTGTACGAGATAGACCAAGTGACTCGCTGCGAACTTGAACTGCCATGCAGTGATAACGCCATGGTCATTTACTACCAAGCACAAAGTGCAGAAGTGGATGAAAAAGTTAAATTAATGGCACTTAATCATATAATTAACCAAGACTATTTTAACGAGCTGAGAACCACACAACAGCTAGGTTACTTAGTTGGCTCTGGCTATGCACCATTTAACACCCGCGCCGGTATTGCTTTTTATATTCAATCACCAAAATTTGAAGCTCAGACTCTACTGCACAGGCATAATCATTTTGTAAGTCAGTTTATTGCTAACCTAGACTCCCTGGATGAAACAACATGGCAGCAGCATAAACAAGGTTTGACAACTCATATTGCTGAAAAAGATAAAAACTTACGGTTACGCTCACAGCGCTTTTGGCTTGCAATAGGCAATAAAGATCATGACTTTCATATGCAAAAACGCCTCCTAGAGGCACTGCACGCCCTCAGCCTAGAAGAAATGAAAAGCTATGCCATAGCTACTTTTTCAAAAGATAGGCCAAGGTATGAGTTATTAAGTAGCGCAAAAGTAAATAAATCGCAAAAAATGTCGCTTTGCTCGCAATCTCTTTGACTCTGCAAGTGGCATGATTTAAATTATCATTTGTTAATTAGTAGTAATAAAACAAATGATAAAAATAACAACAATAAAATGTGGTTTTTACTGGTTGCTGCTAAGCCTAGCACCCGCAGCGGTTGCCTTTGAACACGCCTTTAATATAAATACCAACACCGTTTTAATTATTGCCAGTGCCCTACTTGCGCTGGCTTTGCCATACCTATTATTTGTAATTTATAAATTAAAGCGCTCTCGGTTACAGCACAGCCTCTCGGAAAAGCGCTTAAAAAGCACGGTTGAAGGCAGTGGCGATACTCTTTGGGATTGGAATATAAAAACTGGCGAAGTTATTCGTATTAACGATAAATACATGATGGATTCAACAACGTTAATGGGTTTTCCGCCAAATAAAAGCTTGATACACCCACATGATATTGCTTCAGTAGAGCATTTATTAAAAAAACACTTTGCTCAAAAGTCTGCTTTTTTTGAAGCCACTTACCGTATTAAAGACACCTTTGGCCATTGGCACTGGGTATTAGACCGCGGAAAAATAATAGAAAAAGATGCCAACTTAGCGCCACTGAGAATGACCGGCACAGTGCGCGATATTTCAGTATTAAAATCAACACAAGAGCGCCTCAATTTATTTGCTAAGTGTGTAGAATCACTCACTGATGCACTTGCTATATATGATAAAAACTTTAACTTAGTTGATATTAACCCCAGCTTTTTAACGCTTTTTGGTGGCGTTAGAGAGCAATATCTCAAAAAGCCTTTTAACTTACCTGGTTACGATAAAAGCTACACAGAAAACATTAAAAATATAGTGCGAGAGCGGGAGCGAATTCAACAAGAGGTAAAACTGCGCAATAGTGAGCGAGTGTTACTGCCCATAGAGATTTCTATTGATGAGATAAAAAACGATCAACACCAAATAACAAACTATGTAGTGGTTTATTCAGATTTAACCGAACGTAAAAATGCACAATCGCAACTGCATAATTTATCAAATAGAGACCGTACGACCAGTTTACCTAACAGAAATTTATTTTTTACCGACCTTCAAAAGCTAGTAAAACAAAATACCCACCATGCCCTTTTGGTATTTGATTTAGATAATTTTAAAAAGATTAATGATTCATTAGGCCACCAGCTAGGCGACAGCCTATTAGCAAAACTGGCTATGCGATTAAATAAATTAACCCGTGAGAATGATGTTTTTTACCGCTTAGGGGGTGATGAATTTGCCTTAGTTATGGCAGATACTAATGATATTCATGTTATTACTCGCATGGCAAAGCAATTTTTAGCTGCAATTGCGACCCCATTTAAAATGGCAGGCCACGAGCTCGCTATTACCTCAAGCGTAGGCATAGTGTTATTCCCTGAAGATGGCAGTACCCCAGAGCTGTTATTAAAAAACGCAGATACCGCAATGTATCATGCTAAAAAGAAAGGCAATAGTTACCTGTTTTTTAACGACACCATGAACCGCCAAGCGGTTAAACGCTTACAAATAGAAAACCTAATGCGCTTTGGTCTAAAAGAAAACCATTTTGAAGTGTATTACCAACCAAAAATGAATATTCGCACAGGTAAACTTACCGGAATGGAAGCATTAGTGCGCTTTATAACCCCTAAAAAAGGCGTTATTAGCCCCGGTGTATTTATTCCTATTGCAGAGGAAACCGGGCAAATAATAGAAATTGGTGAAGTGGTTTTAAACAAAGCGTGTCGCGATGTAAAACAATGGCTAGACGATGGGCTATTTAGCGGCCGCGTTGCAGTTAACTTATCGGCTAAGCAGTTTAGCTTGCCAGATTTAACGACCCGTATTGACGTGATATTGCAAAAAAACGAGCTACCTTCTTACTTTTTAGAGCTGGAAATTACCGAAGGCACGGTAATGGACGACCCACAAGAAGCCATTGCAATTATGCGCTCGCTAAGTGCGCGTGGTATTCATTTAGCCATGGACGATTTTGGTACAGGTTATTCATCTTTAGCGTACTTAAAACAATTTCCGCTGAATACCTTAAAAGTAGATAAAGCATTTATTGATGACATGAAAACCGAACGTGGCCGCAACATGGTTGACTCTATCGTGACGATTGCGCAAAACCTCGATTTACATGTGGTTGCTGAAGGTGTGGAGCAAGCAAGCCAAATTGACATACTCAAAACGCTAAATTGTGAAACCGTACAGGGCTACTTCTATTCAAAACCGCTTTCAAAAGATGAATTTACGGCCTTTTTAAAGCAGCAACAAAGCAACTCTACGCCAAGCCTTATTAGTGCTAATAAACATTTAGCGCAAATAAGGTAATGTTACGGGCGCCATATACACGCACCAGCGCCTACGTTGCGTATAAAAGCACGCCTGTAATGCAAACCAAATAAGCACCATGCGCCAGGGCCTATTAGCGCCCCTAATAAAATCCACCGTTTAATTGGCATACCTTTTTTAAGCGCTTGAACGTAAATGGCCAAAGCACATAGAGCGTTAATAAAAACGAAAAGCAAACATCACCTTAGTTGAGCTCAAAACAACGCTGCGCATTTTAACGGCAAATAACACACTTTTAAAGCAGCAGGCTTAATAAACCAATGAGTCGCCATTTTAGTTATCAGCGCATAAGTTAAGCATTGATGCAGATTACTATTCCCTAGTTTAAAAATTTAGCCATAAAAAAAGCCGGCATAGCGCCAGCTTTATTGTATAGCTTGGGTTACTTTTCAGCGCGACCCATAAATTTGTGCTCAACCGTATTAATACGGATCCGGTCGCCCGTAGATATATGCTCAGGCACCGAAATGGTTAAACCCGTGCTCAGGCGTGCAGGCTTAGAGCGTGCACTGGCAGAAGCGCCTTTGATTGAAGGGTCTGTTTCTTCAACAACCAGCTCTAGGCTTGATGGCAAATCTAAACCTACAGGCGAGCCATCAATCACAATAACGTGTACGCCTTGCGTTTCTTCGTTAACGAATTGAATTTCTTCTGCAATCGCCTCTTTGTTTAAGTTATACGGCGTGTAGTCTTCATTATCCATAAACACGTATTCATCGCCATCAATGTACGAAAGCATTGCTTCGCGGCGAGTTAAATCTGCTAGGGTTAGCATGTCGCTGTCTTTGAAGGTTTCGTCTACTTTCGCACCTGTTACTACATCGTATAAACGCATACGGTACAAACTACCGCCTGCACGACCTTGCGGTACTGAACGTACAATATCTTTAACTACCAACACGCGATTATTAAACTCAATCGCGGTTCCTTTTTTAACTTCACTCGCCTTTGGCATGGGGGTTTTCCTATTATTTTTTTGATTGCCAGAAACATACCACGAACTGGGTATTGTTCAACTAAAAATACGTTAATTTGGGGCTGCATTTGATATAGACTTGCAAATTTTTAATTTAAAACTAAATACCTATAATCAAAAGCGAAAAAAACTGCTATGGTATCTCTACCGAGTATGACTTCAAGGATTGGATCATGGACCAAAACACAGTACATGAGTATTTAGTAAAGAAGCCCTTGGTGCAAGTGACAAAACCATTTGCTCAAGAGGTTGATGTTTATAAAGTAAATCATAAAATGTTTGCCACCCTTGCCTTAGGTAATGATGGAGACGTAAATGATGATGGAGATCCTATTTGGTGGCTTAATTTAAAGTGCGATCCCGATGAAGCACTTAAATTGCGTGATATTTTTCCTGCGGTGATCCCTGGCTATCATATGAACAAGCGGCTTTGGAATACGGTGATATTAGATGGCTCTATTCCACAAGGCGAAATTGAAAGAATGATCGATAATTCGTTCAAATTAGTTGTTGAGAATATGCCAGAAAAAGACCGTAAAGCAATTGAAGCACATCTATAGAAACCACCATCACGGGCTAGCTTGCTAGCCCTATTTGCTACAATTTTAATGTGTATATCAAATCATCATAACGTGTATTATTAATAGTGTGTGTTTGAGTATTAATGCCAGTTAACGTTAATCCACACTTTTGTAATACCTTTTCAGACCCTATATTCCCCTTTGTAACCACGGCTTTAAACTGTGTAATACCGCATTGTTGCCATGCCCACTCAATCACGGCACGCAATGACTCACTGGCAAAGCCTTGATTAAAATACGAGGGTAAAAACAAATAGCCTAGCTCAGCTTGCTCAAGTTCGTATGTAAACCCCGTTACACCCATGGGCTCATTTGAATGCTTATCAATTACCACAAGGCAAAGTGGATGAGTAGAAGTGCTATCCCAACTTTTTAAACGTTGTTCAAACCTGCTGCGTACAAACGCTTCGCTGGGCATATCGTAGCAATAACGGATCACGGTAGGATTTTGATGTAACTGCAAAAATAATGGCCAATCACTGCTTTGAAGTGGGCGCATTGCCAATCGTGCTGTAAACAACTGCATAATGGTTTACCTCTTATCTGCTTAGCTGCAAATTAAGCTAACATACTTTATAGCAAGCCACTTAATTATAAGTCTTATTTGAGGGTAAAAACCTGTCGATAACTAAATAAAAACTGGCAATTTAGGTTTTATAAATGCACGTTTTTAACACAGGTAGCGACACGTTTAGCCCCGCAGAATAATTAAGTATTATTGCGGGTTGCTATTATTGCGCCCTAGTATTCTATATTTACAAATAGCAGATATAAAAAAACCGCATATAATGCGGTTTTTTTTAATCAAGCTGTTTTACGAGTCTTGTTTTGGTGAGTCAACGCTCTCTTCTTGAGGTTGCTCATCAGAAGGCTCTGCTTCTATAGCTTGTTCAGCAACAGGTGCTGGGCTTGGCTCATCTGCAACAGGCTGCGTTTGATAAAACTTAGCGCCTGATTCAGCCATACTTACTAACGTGTCGCATGGGGCAAAATTTGCATTGCTATTAGCTAATGTAGACATTTCAGAGCTAACCTTGCTGGCGCCCAATTTATCCATATAGCTAAACGGTCCACCTAAAAACGGTGGGAAGCCAATACCAAATATAGCGCCAATGTCGCCATCACGTGGGCTTGCAATAATGCCATCGTCTAAACAACGCACGGCTTCGTTAAGCATTTGTGATACACAACGCTTAGCAATTTCGCTTTTATTTAAACGCGGTGCAGGGGTTACACCTAATAGCTCATACACTGACTCGTCAACTTTTTTGCTCTTTTTATCGTACTCATAAAAACCACTACCCGTTTTACGGCCTAGGCGTTTTGAATCAATCATACGAGAAAATGCATCTGGCGCTTTAAAACGCTCGCCTAATTCTTTTTCAAGAATTGGGGCTATTTTAGAGCCTATATCAATCCCTACTTCATCAAGTAAAGCAAGCGGCCCAACTGGGAAACCAAACTCTACAAGGGCTGCATCAATTTTTTCAATTGGCTCACCGGCAAGCATTAAATTAGCTGCTTCATTTACATAAGGCGCTAAAATACGGTTTACGTAAAAGCCTGCCATGTCTTTTACCACAATGGGCGTTTTACCTTGCTTACGTGCAAAGTTAACTACGCGCGCTATAGTCTCTTGTGAAGTCCCTTCGTGCGGAATAATCTCCACTAATGGCATTTTTTCAACTGGCGAGAAGTAATGCAGGCCAATCACGTTTTCAGGGCGCTGTGCCTGTGCTGCAATTTGTGAAATAGGCAGTGATGACGTGTTACTTGCAAAAATAGTATTGCTTTGGCATTGCTGCTCTATATCGGCAACCATACCTTGCTTTAAGGCTAAATCTTCAAAAACAGCTTCTACTACTAAATCAATGTGTTTAAAGCCACTGTAGTCGGTAGTACCGGTAATACGGTTCATTGTTAACTGCATATCAGCTTTAGACATAATGCGGCGTTTAAGGCGCTTATCTAAAATTTTGTAAGTGTAGTTCATGGCATTACTAATGCCCTGCTCTGCTACATCTTTAATACGTACAGGGACTTTGGCTTTTACTGCGCTTACATGCGCAATACCGGCACCCATTAGGCCGCCACCTAAAACAGCTGTTTTACTAATTGCTGGCGCATCGTCGTTGCGCCACTCTTTTTTCATTTCAGTGGTTGCAAAGAAAATACCGCGAAGCGCTTTAGATTCATCACTCATTACAAGTGTTGCAAAGCTTTCAGCTTCTGTTTTGTATGCTTTTAATTTATCCAGCTCTACACTTGCACGCACAGCCTTAATAATTGCAAGCGGTGCAGGATAATGTCCGCCGGTTTTTTTAAGGACGTTTTCTTTGGCTTTTTTAAAGATAAAGTTGCGGCCAAACGGGTTTGACTCTAATAATTTGCTTACTTTATCAAGCTTTGGCTCTTTATCTGCTGGCTTTTTCTTAGCGGCAAATTCTTTAGCGACTTTTAGTAATACACTTTGTGGTACTACATCATCTAATACGCCTGCTTTTTTAGCCTGCTTAGGGCGAATCTGCTTGCCAGTTAGCATCCATTCAAGTGCTTTTTGAATGCCTACAATTTTAGTTAAACGCTGCGTACCGCCACCACCTGGTAATAAACCAAGTTGGACTTCAGGCAGGCCTACTTTAGTCATATCGCTATCTGTGCCTACGCGGTAATCACACGCTAAAGCAAACTCTAAACCACCACCAAGCGCAGCACCATGTATTGCACTCACTGTTGTATAAGGTAGTTTTGTCATATCAAAAAATGCTTGATGACAAAGTTCACTAATTGCTAATGCATCTTCACGCTTTTGCACGCTATCAAGCATTTTTACATCAGCGCCCGCGATAAAGTTATCGCTTTTACCACTAATAAATACCATCCCCTTTACTGACTCTTGTTTCGCTTGTTCAAGTAAAGCTTTTAAGTCATCAGCGAATGAATCGCGCAGGGTGTTCATTTTCTCACCCGGCACATCAATGGTTACTACGGCAATTTTATTTTCATCTACCGTTAAATTAAATACTGAATCTGTCATTATGCGCTCTCCAATACAAAGGCTGCACCTAAACCACCAGCAGCACACGCTGTTGTTAATGCTAAACCGCCACCACGACGTTTAAGCTCGTGTAAGCTTTGCGTAATTAAGCGAGCACCGGTTGCAGCAAATGGGTGACCATATGCCAGTGAGCCGCCGTTAACGTTAAACTTATCCATGTTAATTTCGCCAATTGCTTTGCTACGACCAAGTTTTTCTTGCGCAAACTTATCTGATGCAAACATTTTCATATTGGCAAGTGTTTGCGATGCAAAGGCTTCGTGCATTTCAATTAAATCTAAATCAGCAAGTGTAATTCCTGCTCTATCAAGTGCGATAGGCGTTGAATGCGCTGGGCCCATTAGCATGTCTTTTTCTACACCAATTGCCGAAAACGCAAAGCTACGTACATAACCTAAAATTTCGTAGCCTAGTGCTTTTGCTTTGCTTTCGCTCATCATCAGTACGGCAGCTGCACCATCGGTTAATGGTGTTGCATTAGCAGCGGTAACCGAGCCATGTTGGCGATCAAATACCGGTTTAAGCTTAGCGTAGCCTTCAACTGTAGAATTTTTACGAATGTTATTATCTTCTTCAATAAAGCTTTTATATGGCGGTAAGTGCGCCGTCATTACTTCATCTTTTAACTTGCCATCGGCCCATGCTTGGGTTGCAAGTGAATGCGAGCGATGCGCTAGTGCATCTTGATCTTCACGGCTTATGTTATGTGTTTTAGCCATTTGCTCAGCAGTTTGCCCCATTGAAAGGCCTGTTGAGTACTCAGCAACCGCAGGCGGTACTGGTAATAAATCTTTTAAACGCAGTTTTGAGAATATTTGTAAACGCTGGCCTAAGGTACGTGCTTTGTTTAAATCAACTAAGCTACCTGCCAATTTTTTACTTACGCCAATAGGTAATACTGAAGATGAGTCGGCGCCACCGGCGATACCTACATTTACAGAGCCTGCCATAATAGACTCAGCTACATTAGCAATGGCCTGAAAGCTGGTAGCACACGCGCGCGATACTGAATACGCGTCTACGCCTACTGGCATACCCGTACCTAAAACAATTTCACGTGCAATATTTGGCGCTTCTGGCATTTGTACTACTTGACCAAATACAAGTTGATCGATTTCTGACTTGTCGAAATTTAATCGTTCAAGCATTTCGTTAACCACCAACTTACCCATATCAAGGGCTGGTACATGGTGAAACGCTGTTGCTTGTTTTGCAAAAGGAGTACGTAAGCCGCTAACGATGGCAATACGGTCGCCTTTTGGTGTTTTTAGTATGTTTTGCTCAGACATTTATGCTCTCCCGCTGACAGGTCTGACCTGTTTGTTTTCCTCGATTCTAAACAACCCGTGTGCTAAAGCCAATAGATAAACACAAATTTATACAAAAGCACTAAAGGTAGATATATACATAGTGCTTAATATTGACTACCACAATAGGCTTTTTTGCGCGTTTTTACAAAGTTTTGTGGTACGCTAAAAACCGTTAAAAAATAACGAACTATTTTTAAAAATACAGTCTAACTCTTGAGTTACTCACTTATAAACCTTATAACTAGGTCAGTATTAATCACCTAAAATAAATTAGGTACAAACCCAGCTGACGAGGAAGTCTATTTATTATGGCAGCTAACGCATTCAAACAATTAAAAACGTACTTAGATACACAAATTATTGGCCAGCCAGAGCTTACTCAAGCACTCCTTATTGCCATTTTAGCTGATGGCCATTTATTAGTAGAAGGCCCGCCAGGGCTTGCAAAAACCCGTGCTGTTAACGCCCTTGCTAAAGGTATTGAAGGCTCGTTCCAGCGCGTACAGTTTACGCCCGACTTATTACCTGCCGATGTAACTGGCACCGATATTTACCGCCAACAAACCAGCGAGTTTGTGTTTGAGAAAGGCCCTTTATTTCATAACCTTATTTTAGCCGATGAAATAAACCGTGCCCCAGCAAAAGTACAATCAGCACTACTAGAAGCCATGGCAGAGCGCCAAGTAACGGTAGGCAAAAACACCTACCCGCTAAGCGATTTATTTATGGTAATGGCTACCCAAAACCCGCTGGAGCAAGAAGGGACTTACCCACTGCCAGAGGCACAATTAGACCGCTTTTTATTACATTTAAGCATTGATTACCCAGGTGCAGAGCACGAGCTAGACATACTGCGATTAACCCGTGGTGAAGCACTCAATGAACAACAAGCGGTTATGCAACAAATTACCCAAAGCGATTTATTTGCAGCTCGCCATGCTATTTTAGGCTTGTATTTAGCCGAGCCGCTTGAGCAATATTTAGTACAGCTTATTATTGCCACTCGTGAAGGAGCTAAGTTTGATGAGCAACTTGGCCGTTGGATTGAGTTTGGCGCAAGTCCGCGTGCTACCATTGCACTTGATAAATGTGCCCGTGCCCACGCTTGGTTACATGGCCGCGATTTTGTAGCACCCGATGACATTCAAGCCGTTGTACATAATGTACTGCGCCATCGTATTATTTTAAGCTACGAAGCACAGGCTGATGGCATTACTAAAGATCAGGTTATAAGCCGCATTGTTGAACTTGTAGCCGTACCCTAAGTTATGCAAACACAATTAGACTCAAAGGCGTGGCTAAAAGAAAGCCACAGCCACGGTGTAAATTTAGCGCTAAAAGAACTGCTGTATTACAAAGCTAAAGCACAGTTATTAGAGCTGGCACCTAAAGTTAAAATTAAAAACAGTTTAACTGGGCAATACCTTGCGCCCCATAAAGGCCGAGGCATGGAGTTTGCCGAAGTGCGTCATTACCAGCAAGGTGATGACATTCGCTCTATTGACTGGCGAGTAACAGCGCGTACCGGCGAAACCCATACAAAGCTTTTTCAAGAAGAAAAAGAGCGCCCTGTTTTTGTATTTACTGATTTTTCAAACTCTATGCTATTTGGCTCAAAGCTGCTGCTTAAGTCGGTACAGGCTGCGCACATTAGCGCGCTAGTTGCGTGGTCGGCGTGTCAACGCGGAGATAGAATTGGCGGTATCGTGTTTAATCAACACTCGCATTTAGAACTAAAGCCCAGCGCCCGCGAAAAAGCGGTATTAAAGCTGTGTCATAATCTATGCGACAGCCACCAGCAAGCACTTAACAATATAGATAAACAAGCAACCAACAACTTTAGCGATAATTTAAAACGCCTTAACCACTTAGCTAAACCTGGCAGCTTAGTGTATTTAGTCTCTGACTTTAATGGCTTAGATGATGCAAGCTTTAAACAATTAGAAATACTAAGCCGCCACTGTGAGCTGATAGGCTGTCATATAAGTGATCCGTTTGAACATACGCTCCCCGCGTTTAAAAACGCTGTCACTGTTAATGCCAACGGCCAAGATTTTGCGCTACCGCTTATGGATAAAAGCTTTAGAGAACGCTTTGCAAAAAACGCCGAGCAAGCATTTAGCACACGTCTAAATCGCTTAACTAAATCGGGTCTTAACTTAATATCATTCAATGCAGCCAGCCCGCTTGAGCTGCAATTAGTGAGAAAATAACCATGCAAACCAATCCACTCGATGGCCTGCACGATATAATAGCGCCAAGCCAAGTTAGTTGGTGGCCACTCGCCCCTGCTTGGTGGGTTATTATTACCCTGTTGTTTATAGCACTGTGTGCAGCTGCTTTTTGGTTTTACAAAAATTATAAATTTAAAAAGCCTAAGCGCTACGCAATCGATTTAAGCCACAACGAGCAAAGCGCGCAAACACTTCATATTATTTTAAAGCGCCTAGTAATAGAGTATTACGATAAACGCCTAGCAACGCAATCAACAGCTAACTGGTGTAACACACTTAATACCTTAACCGGTTTAAGCTTTACCGAGCATGAGCTTTTAAGCCTGTATAATGCGCAGCAAACCAATGACGCGCTTAACGAAAAATTACGCCAAGGCATAAAGCAATTTAAACTAAAGGAGCCAGTACATGTTTGAATTTAGCTGGCCATGGTTGTTTTTATTACTACCTCTGCCCTTATTACTTTTATTGTTAAAACCTGCTGCCAGTAACGCACATACCCGGTTACGTATTCCAAGCTTTGCCAAACATAACTTAGCCAGCCAAAGCCTTGAAAAAAGCGCACGTAGACTAACTATTTTTGAATGGCTACTTTGGCTATTACTGGTCACTGCTGCAGCCAACCCGACATGGTTAGACGACCCCATTTCATTACCTAATGAAGGGCGCGATATAATGCTTGCGGTCGATTTATCTGGCTCAATGACCGAACAAGACATGGCTTACAACGGCCAATATGTTGACCGCCTCACTATGGTAAAGGCGGTATTGAGTGACTTTATAGAGCAGCGCCAAGGTGACAGGTTAGGCCTGATATTATTTGGCGACACCGCATTTTTACAAACGCCACTGACTCGCGATGTTAAAACCGTAAGTAAAATGCTCAGCGAGTCTCAAATAGGCTTAGTTGGGCGTGCCACTGCTATTGGCGATGCGCTAGGTTTATCGGTAAAGCGTTTTGCCAACAAAGATAAAAGTAACCGTATTGTGGTGCTATTAACCGATGGCCAAAACACCGCAGGTAATTTAAAACCTGAAGATGCCCTACTCCTTGCCCGCGAGGAAGGCATAAAAGTATATACCATAGGTGTTGGCTCAGATAACCCCCGTGGATTTAGCCTATTTAATATGGGTGGTATGAGTGGGGGCAGCTTAGATGAAAGCTTGTTAAAAGACATTGCCGAACAAACCGGTGGGTTATATTTTAGAGCCAAAGATGTAGCTGGCCTTCAGCAAATTTACGCAGAGCTTGATAAATTAGAGCCAATTAGCGCAGATGAGCAAACATTTCGCCCGCAAAGCTCATTGTTTTACTACCCACTACTTATTGCTATTTTACTCATTAGTTTAAAAGTAATGTTAAGCACCTTACGTGCATTAAAGGAGCCTAACTAATGGACTTTACATTTATTCGTCCCGCTGTTTTGTGGCTTTTAATACCTGCACTTGCGTTGTTTTTTATAGCCTTTATTAAGCATAAAAAACAAAGCGCAGATAACCTAATTGCCCCTCATTTGGCGCCGTTTATTATGAACGAGTCAAACACTAAAGCCAGCCAACCACTTTGGCTGGTCGCTGTATTTTGCTGTTTAGCTATTATTTTTAGTGCAGGCCCTAGCTTTGAAGAAAAACAGGTTCCTGTATTTCAAAGTAAAAGTGCCCGTGTGATTGTAATGGATATGTCGTACTCAATGTACAGTACCGATATAGCACCAAATCGTTTAATGCAATCACGCTTTAAAGCACTCGATATGATTGAGCTATTTAAAGAAGGCGACACCGCTTTAGTTGCCTATGCCGGCAGTGCATTTACTATTTCGCCACTTACAAACGATGCCACTACGCTTACTAATTTAATTCCGAGTTTAAGCCCCGACATTATGCCCGACAAAGGCTCTAATGTTTTAGCTGGCCTTGATATGGCAAAAGAGCTTTTAACGCAAGCAGGCTATATTGATGGCGATATAATATTAGTCACCGATGGCATAGACCAAGAAGAGCAAAGCGATATTACAAGCCTTACCAGTAATTCTTCTTATCGGCTAAATATTTATGGCGTAGGCACAGAGCAAGGCGCACCAATTAAATTACCTGAAGGCGGTTTTTTAAAAGACAGCTACGGTCAAATAGTCATCCCCACCATTAACATAAGCCGCTTAAAAAGCCTAGCGACCCGCAGTGGTGGAAAGTTTGCCCTTTACCAACCAAGCAGCAGTGACATAGCCACTTTTGCACCAGGTGCCAATAGTGAGTTATTAAAAGATGAAAAACAAAGCCATGCCCTGTGGCGCATAGACGCAGGTATATATGGGTTACTTATTTTACTGCCCTTAGGCCTTTATTTATTTAGAAGTGCAGCATTTGTAGGTGCCTTTTTAGTACTCAGCGTTTTGCCAACCCAACAGGCAAGTGCATTAGAGCTCCCCTCTTTTTTAAAAAACACTGATCAGCAAGCGCTAGATGCTTATAAAAATAAAGATTTTGAACGGGCCGCCAATGCCGACTCAAGCAGCTTAAAAGGGTCTGCGTTGTACCAACAAGGTAATTTTGATGCCGCACTAGAAGCCTTTAGTAAAGATAAATCAGCCACTGGTTTTTATAACTATGCCAACGCGCTTGCCAAATCAGGACAGCTAGAACAAGCCATAGATGCTTACAAACAAGCACAAACGCTACAACCTAACTTTAGCGAAGCCGCTGATAACCAAGCTTTGGTTGAGCAGTTGCTCGAGCAACAACAGCAGCAACAGCAGCAAGAGGGTGATTCGCAAGATAACCAGCAACAATCTGATCAAAGTGAGCAACAAAACAATCAGCAATCAGATCAAAGCCAACAAGGTGAAAATAGCGATTCTCAATCAGAGCAAAGTCAAGGCGAGCAATCACAAGAGCAGCAAGGTGAGCCAAATCATGAGTCTGACACTGAGCAAGGCCAGCAAAGTGCTGAGTCGGGTTCACAATCAGATAAACAAAATGAGCCAGAACTAGAAACTCAGCCACAAGCTAATCAAGAGCAAAAACAGCCTGAGCAAACAAACGAAGAACAAGCTGAAAATACTCAGCCGCAAACAGCGCAGCAGCAAACGTTAACAGATGAGCAAAAGCAAAACGCTCAACAACAAGCCGCGCAAGCACAAACGCGTGAGCTCACCAACGAAGAGAAAGAAAAAGCCCAGCAGCTTAACCAGTTATTAAGAAAAGTACCGGACGATCCGGCAATTTTATTACGGAATAAAATGCAATTAGAAGCCCAAAAAAGACAATATCAACGTCGCCCTACAGGAGTAGAAAAATCATGGTAATGCGATTATTTTGCTGTTTATTGCTATTAAGTGCGATGCCATCATGGGCCGCCACCAAATTAGAGGCAAGTGTAGATAAAAACCCAGTCCTTGCTGGCGAATTTTTTATGCTTAACATTTCAGTTGACGACACAATAAAAAGCGAGCAACCCGACACCTCGGTGTTACTTAAAGACTTTGTGGTTGGGCCAACAAGTTTAAGTACGCGCACCAACATTATAAATGGCAGCATTAACAAGCAAACAACCTGGTCTGTTAAGTTAATGACCCGTAATGAAGGTGAATACACCATTCCGGCTTTTAACGTGGCCGGTTTAAGCTCGCAGCCAATAAAATTAAAAGTGGCAAAACGCGCTGCCGATGCTGATAAAAATAACGATATTTTTTTAAAAACATCGCTCTCAAGTGACTCGTTGTTTGTTCAAGAAGCTGGCGTATATACGATTAAACTCTACCTAGCAAAAGAGCTGCTTGATGGCAGCCTAAGTACGCCCAGTATGCAAGATGCACAGCTTACTCAATTAGGTAAACAAACCGAAAGCTATGAGCTTGTAGATGGTAAACGTTATTTAGTGATCACCCGAGAATACTTACTACAACCGCAAAAAAGTGGTGTATACACCATTGTTGGCCCTACGTTTCAAGGCCGTGTACAGCAAAATTACCGCCAATTAGAAGTGTCGGCTTTAGGAGATGATCAGCAAATTGAGATAAAACCTATTCCGGAAAACTATAAAGGTGCATGGCTACCCAGTGAGTTAGTTAATATTGATGAGCAGTGGCAGCCTGATGAAAATACAGTAGAAGTTGGCACGCCTATTACACGCACTATTACCTTAACCGCATTAGGGGTTACTAAAGAGCAACTGCCCGAAATTGATATGAAAACCATTGCGGGAATTCGCAGTTACCCCGATGATGTAGAAACAAACAATGCCGTAAGAAACGGACGGGTTGTATCTCAGCAAACAGCGTCATTTGCGTTATTACCACAAAAAGCGGGCACTTATACCCTCCCAGAAATAACACTGCCTTGGTATAACACCAAAATAAACCGCATTAGCTACGCTACATTGCCTGAGCGCACTATAACGGTAACTCCTAGCGCCAATGCTATAAACCCAGGTGCTATTGCAAACGACAACCTTAATACAGGTGAGCCAACTTTGCCTGCTAATAAAGTAAGTAATACACAGCAGCCCAATACAGCAATAGCCGCGCCGCAAAGTGTTATTCCGCTTTGGTTAATTATTGTTGCCGTGCTTGGGTATATTTTTTGGATAATCACTGCAATTTTTTATTGGTTAAGCCGTTCTACTAATAATGAGCCAAAAAATAACAGTGTATCTGTAAATAAAGCCCAACCGCTTTCATTAAACGCGCTTAAAAATGCAGCTAAATCAAATAATCTCAATGCATTTTATAGCGAACTAAATGCGGTAGCGATTAAGCTTACGGGCAAAAAAGTGGCTGCGATAGATACGTTAATACACAACATCAATAATGATGAACTGGCGACGCAGGTTATCCGTTTACAGTCAGCTCTTTATGCAAATAGCAGTGCAGATGTCGATCTTAATGCTATTATTAACATAATTGAGCAGCACCAAGTTCAACGTACAAAGTCGCAACAAGCTGTATTAAAAGACCTTTATTAACTAGTTTGATAAATTTAGGTCTTTTCATGCATTAAATAATAAATTTTAATTAAAAAAGTACTTATGCTTGGAAAGAAAAAATCAAATAATCAGGTCTTAGTTGATATGGCAGAGAAACAAAAGCGCTATGAAGCCTTGGTCCATGTATATAATAAGGAGCTTTATCGCTTTGCTTATTGGTTATGCCGTGACCCACATATTGCAGATGACCTAGTACAAGAAACGTTTTTACGTGCTTGGCGCTCGCTTGACTCATTATTGGATCAAAAAGCCGCCAAGCCTTGGCTGCTGACTATTTTGCGTAGAGAAAATGCACGTCGCTTTGAGCGCAAGCAGTTTGACTACAGCGATGTAGAAAACGATACACTTGTCGATGAAACCAGCCATTCGTTAGATGATGAAATGGAGCAAACGGTTATCCAACGCCAAATTGCGCTGCTATCTGATGAATACAGAGAACCCTTACTTCTGCAAGTTGTTATGGGGTGCTCTGGTGAAGAAATAGCAGAGATTCTCGATTTAAATAAAAACACGGTTATGACTCGTTTGTACCGTGCCAGAAACCAACTTAAAGAGGCTTTAAGCCGTGATGATGAACAACTTAAAGGGGCATCAAAATAATGGATGAACTTGAGTTTCGTCGACGCACTATTGCGCAGCCAAACGATTTAGATAAGGAGCTTTTAGAGTTTGCTAAAGAGAGCTCTGAGCGACAAAACTTTATAAGCGATATGAAAGACTTTGATAAACAAATTCAAGATGCGTTAGATGTGCCTGTGCCTGACAACCTTGCTGAGCGTATTCTTTTAAACACTTCGTTAAAAGAAAAAGCAATGCAAGAAGAGCAAGCAACTGGGGATAACGTTGTAGATGCACGCTCACGTTTTAAGTTTGACCGTGTTCACTTAGCCCTAGCCGCGTCTTTTTTTGTAGCTATTGGCGCATTCTTTTTTAGCACAGAGCAACACATTGCCCATGAAGCAGGCGAACATGCTTTAACCCATGTTTACCATGAAATTACCGCCCTTGAAAAAACCAATGCTATTAGCCTACAAAGCGTTAACGATAAGCTTGCACTGCTAGGCGCTCATATAGAAGAGCTGCCAGGTAAAATTACTTATGCGATGTTTTGCGACTTTAAAGGTGAAAAAGGTCTGCACTTAATTTTTGAGTCGGACTTTGGCCCCATGACGGTCTTTATTGTTCCTTCTGAGAATAAGTCGTTTGGGTTTGGCGAAGATGATTTTCATGATGCGCGCTTTGCAGGTCATATTAATCGAGGCGACAAAGCCGATACTATTTTAGTGGCTAACTCCGGCGCGCCAATTAATGTGTACAACGAGCGGGTTACCAATGCCATTCGCTGGCTGTAACTAGCGCTTAACGACTAAAAACCGCTGAGTAACACTGAGCGGTTTTTTTGTGCCTATTCAGCGCTCATTTTTCATCCAAAACAATTGATTTTAAATGTAATTATTAATTTTTACTGAAAAGTTAATTATACTCACCGCTCAGTTTAACTTAGGGAATTACATGAAGAACATCATCGTTATATTTTCATTACTTGCACTACTGTGTACAGCAAGTTTTGATGCACACGCACGCAAAAAGTTTGGTAGTAGTAAACGCGGTACAACCCCAGCAACACAACAAACCACACAAAAGCAAAAAGCCGATACCACAGCACCTGCAGCCAAGACAAAAAGCAGTAAAAAAGGCATTATGGCCGGCGTATTAGGCGGATTGTTAGCCGGCGGTTTAATTGCCGCTATGCTAGGAGATAACTTTGAGGGCATGCAGCTATTAGAAATTATTTTATTAGCAGGCGTTGCCTTTATTTTGTTTAAACTTATTACGGGGTTTATGCGCGCTCGCCACTCCCCGCAATTAGCCGGTACACACGCTACGGGGCACTCTGCTTTTAAGCAAACAGCCACAGAGCAGCCTACTAACAGTGGTTTTACCCAGCAAAGCGCACACACTGAGCAAGTGCCTTTCAATTTACCCCCTAATTTTGACGTAAATGGCTTTTTACAAGGCGCACGTAGCCACTATCACACTATGCAAACTGCGTGGAATAATGCTGATTACGCCACGATGGCTGAGTATTTAAGCCCATCGTTAACTCAAGAGTTTAAAACTGAGCGCGAAGCGATTGAACGGGTAGCGACTGAGGTGATGTTTATTGATGCCGAGCTTGTACGCGCTGAAACAACAGCAAATTCGTGGCAAGTAAGTGTGCAATTTAAAGGCAAATACCGCGACTTAGACGATAAAAAAGAAGAGCCTATTTTAGAGATTTGGCACCTTCAGCGTGCTACCACCTCAGATGCACCGTGGCTGATTGTAGGCGTAGAAGACTTAATCGATAGCGAATAGTGCTGTAATTATAGTTATACCAATTCGCTTAATTAAGTGATCTACTTTGAGAGTGGATAAACGTGTTGATAGCTCGGCAAAAAAATCGCTATTTAGGTGTTCTAAATGAGAGCTTTTTAACGCAGGTAGCGACACGTTTAGCCCCGCAAAATAATTAAGTATTATTGCGGATTGGTATTGGCGGCAAACGCTGGCTAATTGGTATAAATAACAGCTAAAAAAAACCGCCCAGCCTAAAGTTTAGGCTGGGCGGTTTTTTATTACTGTTAAGTAATAGTATTATTTACAAACGTCAGCAACGGCGTTTGCGAAATACTCAATGTTAGTATCACTAATACCCGCTACATTTACGCGGCTAGAACCAACAATGTAAATACCGTATTCTTTTTGTAGGCGCGCAATTTGCTCTTTATTAATACCTAAGAAAGAAAACATACCGTGTTGACGTTCAATAAACGAAAAGTCTTGCTCTATCTCTTTTGCTGCTAAGCTTTCTTTTATTAAGCTACGTAAACCATTAATACGATTACGCATTTCATCAAGCTCACTGTGCCACATTTGTGTAAGCTCTGTGCTGCTTAAAATAGTGTTTACAATGTCAGCACCATGCGCTGGAGGCATTGAGTAAATACTACGAACAACACTTAATAGCACTGAATTTGAAATATCAGCGGTTGCAGTGTCTTTTGCAATAATTGAACACGCACCAATACGCTCACGGTATAAACCAAAGTTTTTAGAACATGATGAACAAATAATTAGCTCTTCTACTGCATCAGCTAAAATACGTAGTCCACGTGCATCTTCTTCAAGTGATGAGCCAAAGCCTTGGTAAGCAATATCAATAAGTGGTGTAAAGCCAACTTCTTTTGCAAGCTGAGCAACTGTGTTCCACTGTGTCTCGTTTAAGTCCATACCACTTGGGTTATGACAACAAGCATGAAGTAGCACAATATCCCCTTTTGGTACTTGCTTAAGGGTGTTTATCATGTCGTCGAACAATAGATCTTTGTTTTCGTAATCGTAGTACGGGTATTCTTTAACGTTTAAGCCAGCAGCTTCAAACAAGCTAATATGGTTTGCCCATGTTGGCGTAGTTACCCACACTGTTGCGTCTTTATTGCAACGCTTAACAAATTCAGCCGCAACGCGAAGTGCACCTGTACCACCTGGTGCTTGTGCTGTACGTACGCGGTTTGCTAAAAGTGCTTGGTGCTCACCTAGTAATAGGTTTTCCATTTTTTGACAGTAGTCTAAGTTACCCGCTAAACCAATGTAAGATTTGCTTGTTTCGTTTTCTAAACGAAATGCTTCAGCTTTTTTTACCGCTTTTAATACCGGTGTGTTGCCTTGCTCATCTTTATAGACACCTACACCTAAATCAATCTTGTTAGGGTTTGTATCTTGTTTATAGGCTGCCATAAGGCCAAGAATAGGATCTGTTGGTAATGGTTTTAATTCTGAGAACATTAGCTATCTCTTATCATTAATTAGGGGTTGGCTGTTGTAGTAAGCTTAACATAAAAGCTTACCTTCTTGGCTAGTGATATTTACACTAGAAAGTGAGGAATTTTAATGCAGCACGCAACTAATACAGCGAGTGTACGGCTATCAAAAAAGTCGTTACTAAATGCCTCTGCATCTATAATACCGACGCATTCATGTTGCTCATTAAATAAGGGTAAACAGGTTTCAGCTTTCACTTTAGGGTCACACGTATAGTACTCGCCACCTTGTGCTAAATAGTTTTCTACGTTGTTAATTACACGCCCGCGCTTAGACAATGCAACTTGTACATTATTGCTGCCTGCTGCAAATGCTTCAGTAAGAGGAAACAGTGGACGGCTTGGCGCACCTTGATACGCCAGCTTTAATAATTGCGGACCCTGAGCAGTGTCAACCGCTTGATAAATACCATACCAATCGACCTGTGTTTGCTGCTCTATGTAATTAACTATATTTTGTAGGTTTGCTAGTTTTTGCTCGTTTTGTGAAGTCGCGCTCACGTGATCAGTAAGTTTAAATGGCTCATCTTGTAAATAACCAAACAAACTACACGCACCGCCTTCACCGAGTTCAGGAATTTGATATTCCCAACGTACAGACGGCAGCGCGCTTGCAGCAATATACTGTTCTAGCAGCTCTAGCTCTTTGGCAATTAATTGTGGGTCTATATTTAATTGCGCAATATCAAGGTAAGAAGAAATCATTTGGCCATCCATACATCTAAAATTTTTTAGATAATAACATGGAAATTTTTTCTGAGCTATAGCAACTTGTAACACATTTCGACTTGGTTACCACTTGCGTTATACGTGACTTTTTCTGCCACTTCTTCGAGTAACGATAAGCCACGCCCAAACTCTGCGTTGAGTTCGGTGCGTGTAGAAGAGTCACTTGAGAATCCCCTGCCCGAGTCACAAATAATAAAGTACAAACATAAAGTATCTGGGCAATAACGCATATCAATAATAATCATCGCCTCTTTCATTTTACTCAGTGCTTGCTCTCTTAATTCATAGTATTTAAAAAAGCCATCGTCTTGTTTTTTTATGTCTGAATCAAGGCCTAACACGCCGTGATCAAGTGCATTGTTATACGCCTCAGAGAGCAATAAAAATATATTTGAGCGATGCGATCTAAGCCCCTCAACACTGCTTAATACATTAACAACATCATACACAGGGTCTGTGCATTTAATTTGCTGTGCGTTTAAGCTAAGTGAAAAGTTAAATGCCAAATTAGAATACGCCTCTTTGGCCTCAGGCTCTGGGGTTAGCGGCAAACAATTAAGCAGCACTAAGCTTAAGTCGTCTAATTGCTCACTGCCATTGGCAAAGGTATTTACATTATCTATAACACGCTGACTGCTGATCATCGGCTTGCTTTTAAGTGCTGCTAAAAAGCGCTGCTCACCATAAAAAATATCGGCGTCGTTGTTAGTTTCTATTATGCCATCGGTTGAAAGCACCAAGCGGGTGTTTTTATCAACTTCTAAATTAATTAGTTCATATTCAAATTCATCGCTGTCTAAAATCCCCAGCGCCATGTGTTGCGACTCAAGCGTTTGCTTTACTTCACCATCGGTATTTATTAAGTACGCATCTGGTAAGCCACCAAGCCATGCTGAAATACTTTTGCCCGAGGCACTGAGCTCAATAATAGTCGCCGCGCAAAACATATGCTCTGGCAGTAAATTATGCAGTAATATATTGATCTCAGAGGCGATATCGTTAACAGCCATGCCTTTTTGCACCATAGTGTAAAACACCCGTGATGCAGGTAATGCTCCAATCGCGGCTGCTAACCCATGCCCGGTAAAATCACCCAACATGCAATATAAATTGCCTATTGGGCTTTGCGCGACTAAAAACATGTCACCGTTAAACATAGAAGCAGGAGAAAGGCTAAAGTCTAAATGGTCTTTAAACTTATCTTGGTTTTCGAGCGAGTTATTAAAAATGTGCTCAATTATTTCGTGCTCGCGCTCTATTTGATTGCGATGATACTCAAGTAAGGTGTTTTGTTGATGGGCTTTTTTACTTAATTCGCGCGTACGGCTGTGCGCTTTAATTTTTGCGTTTAAAATTACTTTTTCAAACGGCTTTTGAATAAAGTCATCCCCGCCTACTTCTAAACAACGCTCGAAGCTGCTTTGATCTTCAAGCGAAGTAATAAAAATAATGGGTAGGTAAACGTCGTTGTATCGCTGCTTTATCAGCTTTGCAGCTTCAAAGCCATCCATTACCGGCATAAGTACATCGAGTAGAACAATATCAATCGCTTCTTTTTCTAACACCTCAAGTGCTTCTAGGCCGTTAAACGCAATTGATATTTTATAGTTTTCTTCGAGCAGCATTTTTTCGAGCAGGATGCGATTAAGCGCCTGATCGTCAACAATAAGTACGTGGGTCATTAGTTAATATCAAACTTCTTATCAAAACGTGATATTTGCAGTATTTTTTTAAGCTGAGGCTGACAATTACTGATCTCTATTGTTTGTACCTGGCTTTCAATGGTTTTTTTCATGTTAAGCAACATACCAAGAGCAGAGCTATCCATGTAGTCGGTCTCTCTTAAATCGATAATCACTTTATTTGTTTTAGGCTCAATTTGGGCATAGGCTTGGCGAAATGATTGCACTAAATTAAAGTCAAATTTGCCTTTAATTTGTATCGTTAAAGTACTTTCATCAACCGATAAACTCTTTGTTAAACTCATTATAAACTCCAATAATATTTCCTTTGACCTAAATATAACCTGTTAAAAGTATTTAGCAAAAATAAAAACACTCGCCAGCAAATTTGTTATTATTTAATACATCAATAAAAACGTTTATTTAGGTAAATTATGAGTGATAACCGCTTAGTATATTCAACCGATATGGGCCGAATTAGCCAGCCAAAGGTTGAGCAAGAACCCACTGCAAAACTATTTAAAGATGGCTTTATCCGCATAGAGCGCCAAACGAAGGGCCGAAAAGGTAAAGGGGTGATGTTGGTTGTGGGTATAGATCCAAAAGCGCACGATCTAAAAAAGCTAGCTAAAACCATAAAAAGTAAAATGGGCCAAGGTGGCGCGGTAAAGGAAGGCATTATTGAAGTTCAAGGCGATGATCGCGAAAAATTAAAAGGGATTTTAGAAACCCTTAAATTTAAAGTAAAAATTGCGGGTGGCTAAACCCGCAACTTTTTATTTGCTACTAGCAATGTTAGGCGCATCGTTTAATTTTTTGTATAACGCTGGCAGTTCGCTCTCAGCAATCGGTTTGCTGTAATAAAACCCTTGCACAATATAACAATTATTATTTTGCAAAAACTCTACTTGTTCAATCGTTTCAACCCCTTCTGCAACTACGTCTAATTTAAGCTTTTGCGCCATGGCTATAATAGCGGCGGTAATTTCCATGTCATTAGAATCAGCAGGGATATCTTTTACAAACGATCGGTCAATTTTTAATATGTCGACCGGGAATCGTTTTAAGTAGCTTAGCGACGAATAGCCAGTACCAAAATCATCAATCGATATTGAAATACCCAGTGCTTTTAGTTCGTGTAACTGCGTAATGGCAGCTTCAACATTGCCCATTAGCATACTTTCGGTAAGCTCCAAGTGTAACCGCTTAGCACTTACCCCGGTTTGTTTAATTATACTGCTGAGCATGGGCACTAAATTAGCGTCTTTAAACTGACGTGCCGATAAATTAATAGATACGTTGTTATCTCGTCCATCTTGCGCTAAACGCACGGCAAACTCGCACGATTGCTGTAATACCCACTCACCGAGTTCAACAATGAGTCCTGTTGCCTCAGCAATAGGAATAAACTTGGTCGGCGATATAAGCCCTTCTACAGGGTGGAACCAGCGTAGTAGCGCTTCATAGCCTACAACGTGCTGAGTTAATGAGTTTATTTGCGGCTGATAATAAACCTCAAACTGTTTTTCTTTAATTGCATGGCGTAATTCGTTTTCAATGAACAGCCTTTCATTGGCAGCCGCGTTAAGCTCTTGGCTATAAAAGTGGTAAGTATTACGCCCTTTGGCTTTTGCCTCATACATTGCTAAATCAGCATGTTTTAAAAGCTGATCTTCTTCTAGGCTATCGTAAGGGGCCATTGTAATACCAATACTAGCGCTGACTATTACTTCGTTATTGCCAAGCTTTATAGGCACATTAAGTGTTTTTTGAATAGTATTTGCGACATCACTGGCATGCTCTTGGCTTTCAATACCACTGAGTAATACAGCAAATTCGTCGCCCCCTAGGCGGGCAATTGTATCTTCAGCGCGTAAGCGTGCTTTAAGGCGGTTAGCAACTTCAATTAGTAGCTGATCGCCTGCATCGTGGCCTAAAGTATCGTTAATGCGTTTAAATTCATCTAAATCAAAGTAAAAAAGTGCAAACGCATAATGGCCGCGCTCAGCCAAAGCCATTGATTTACGCAGCTGCATTCTAAAAAATGTTCGGTTTGCTAAGCCCGTTAACGTGTCAAAGTACGCAAGCTGCTCCATTTTGCGCTGGCTTTCTTTAACAAACGAAATATCTTGTGCGGAGGCTACATAACTGGTGATCTCACCGCCATCTTCGCGAATAGGAGAAACACTTAACGATACCCAAATAGGCTGTTTATCATTGCCCTGAATCAAGGTATCACCACGCCAGTAGTTTCTACTGCGAAGGTCGATATTGATATCTTCAACCAAAATGGCCATCTCAGATGCGATAATATTCAACAGCGGCGCGCGGTTAAAGTGGCTCTCTGGGTAGCCTGTCATCTCAAGCATTTTGGGGTTAACGTATTCTATAACAAAGTTTTCATCGGTGATCACCACACCGGTTCCTGAGAAGGCAACGGCTTTAGAGAGCCTATTAGCGGCTTTCTCGGCAATTTCTTTTTCTGTAATTCGCTGGTTTAACCCATCTATAAGCTTACGAATTTCTACGGTCATATCTCTAAATGAGCCGTTTAGCGTGCCTATTTCGTCTTTGTTCTCTGGCGGGAATTCGGTTAGTAATTGCCCTTTACCAAAGCCAGTAACTGCATGTACTAATGTGTGAATTCTGCGAAGCACTAGCTGATACAGCGCTTGGTGTAACAATAAGGCAACCAAGACCGCATAAAGCACAAACAAGCCAAAAAACTTCAGTTTTAAATCTTGCAGAGCAGAGAGCGTTGATGAGCGTTTTTTATAAACCCCAATATACCAGTCTAGTTTATCAATTTTACGAATATTAATAATGTGTGCTTCATCGTTTTGTACAAACGAATTAGCATACTCTGGTAATTTCATGGTAATTGCTTCATTTATAATGGCTTGCAATTGCGGATTAACAAATTCGTTTGTTGTTATTGTTTTATCTTTGCTGCCATAACTTGCTTGTAGCGCTGGGTTAAGACTCGGGTGCGCAAGCAGTTGGCCTTTTTTATCAAATACCAGTAAATGTTTTTCTTTATCGCCCACAGGTAAAAATGAAATCAACGTGTTTAAATCTATATCGCTGCCGGTCACCCCTAAAAATTCATTATCAACATACAAGGGGACAAGCAAACTAATAACCCATTTATGCCATACTTTATCGTAATAAACCTTAGACCACACAGGTTCTCTGCTGGGGTTTAAATCACTTTGTACATACTTAAATGTTGCACCATTAGAGCCTCTGAGTTCAGCCGGTGCGTTTAACGCCCAATTGGGAGGCGAGACACGAATGAAATCGTCTTTGGTGATCATATAAAAATTAAAAAAGTCGTGAATTAAGGTTGGTGAAATGACTTTCCATAACGACTCTGAGCTATTAAATAAACGCTTATAAAAAGGAGAATAATGCTGCTGAGGAAGAAATGCGGCTGAAAGGCCGTCGCTCGATGCACTGCGTATAGTGCCGTCGCTATTAAATTGTAACTGGGTTTTGTTAGATAAATTGATTGCTGAACTATCACTAAATAGCTGCTCCGACACAACATTATTAGCCTGTTTGGCAACGGCTGATTTTGTTTTGATTAGTGCGTCAAATTGCCTGATAAGTAATTCGGTGGAGCTTTTAAGTACTTCATGCTCTTCGAAAACTAATTGTTTTTCTTCAGATTTAAGCATCAGCGCGGCAGCACACACACCGGCAATTAAACAAATTGCAGATATAAGCAACGACAGCTTTACACTTAAAGAATTTAGTCCAAAACGCGATGGAGGGCGTCTATACACCACAGGCCAACCTTACTATTTTAGTTGTTGTTATTTTTAGCTAATACCTGAAATATACCAGATCCCTATTCATATTTATAAACTATTTGTAAATTTTATCTAAATGTTAGCTAGGAGCTGATAATTATTCATTATGTCTATTTAAACTGGCTTGCTTGTTGACTTTGCTAGTAACACCTCATACATTAACAGCATGAAAATTATCTTATCTTGCACTTTTTTTTCTTTTTTTAGCTTCTTTATATAAAAGAGGCTGAACTGTTTGTGAGATAAAATCAATCGAATAGCAAAGCCTCCCACTTGGGAGGCTTTTTTGTTTTAGTTGCACCAAGCAACTTATTTTTGGAATGAGGAAACCAAAATGACCAACGATGTTTTAAACGCGCTCAGACACGATATTAACGAAATAGACTCCGATCTGTTGGTGTTATTAGCTAAGCGCCGCCGTATTAGCCACGGTGTTGTTGAGTATAAAATTGCGAATAACAAACCGATTCGTGATGAAGCGCGCGAACTAGCCTTACTCGAAAAGCTGATTGGTTATGGCAAGTCGCTTGGTCTAGATGCGTATTATGTAAATAACGTTTTTCAAACCATTTTGGAAGACTCTGTGCTGCATCAGCAAGCCATGCTGCAAAAAAACTTAAACCCCGATGCATTAAGCGAAACACATCGCGTTACTTACTTAGGCGGGCAAGGCTCGTACAGTCAGCTAGCGTGTCATAAATACTTTAGCCGCCGCCCTGGTAAGTTAGTCGAAATTGGCTGTACCTCGTTTGATGAAATTACGGGCAAAGTAGAAAATGGCCAAGCAGATTTTGGTTTGCTGCCTATAGAAAACACCAGCTCGGGCAGTATTAACGAAGTATTTGATTTATTACAACATGCTCAAGTATCAATTGTAGGTGAAGTTACACACAGTGTAGAGCACTGCTTACTTGCCACCCCAGATACTGAATTAAGCCAATTAACTAAAATTTATGCCCATCCTCAGCCATTTGCTCAATGTAGTCGCTTTTTACAAGGCCTCGGTGATTTACAACATGAAACCTGTGATTCAACCTCAAGTGCTCTACAATCAGCTTTAAATACGCCAAATAGTGCGGCCATTGGCTCAGCGCAGGCAGGTAAAAACGTTGGTCTTGAAGTGATTAAATCAAACCTTGCGAATCAAAGTGAAAACCACAGCCGCTTTATCGTGGTGGCGCGCAAACCTCTGCAGGTATCTAAACAAATACCGACTAAAACCAGCCTTATTATGGCCACTAAACAACAAGCAGGTTCATTGGCTGATGCGCTAATGGTGTTTAAGCAACATCAAATAAACTTAGTTAAACTAGAGTCTCGTCCTGTACCGGGTAACCCGTGGGAAGAAGTGTTTTATGTAGACTTAGAAGCAAACCTTGCCGATAGCCAAGTGCAACATGCCTTAGAGGAGCTAAAAGAGCATACTCAATATGTGCGCGTTTTAGGCTGTTATCAAAGTGAGTCTTTACAAGCTGTGAGTGTTAATACCTAACCTAACACGCAAATACTAAAAAGGGCCTAAGTAGGCCCTTTTTTAATCGCTCATTTAAAATGCTTTCAACGTATAGCTTAAGTAACTACGCATTTTTAACCCTTTTAATCTAATACCTTGGCGTCATTTGCTTTATTTAGCAGGCTACGGCTTTGCGTTAAAAAGTGCGCGGTCGAGTCTGAAAAATATGCTTTAGCATCAGCAAATGCATCGATGAGTGCGCCTTTATCTCCCTCTTTTAGCTTTTCAAGAGTTTGTGCAAAGGTCTCTTGGTATTGCGCTAATAAACTCTCAACATTATCAAACTGGGCCAACATTATATCTGAGTATAGCTCAGGAGATTGTGCAAATAAGCGCCCTACCATCATCAACTCTAACTGATAAATAGGAGACGAGCAGCTTCTTAGTTCCTCAAGCGTATGGCTTTGCTTTGCTAAAAACTGCCCATAAACAAAGGTCGTTAAGTGGCGCATTACTTGTATTATTTGCATTGCTTCATCATGCTTTTTAGCATCTAGCTCAACAAGTTGGCAACCCCATACTTGCAACTGCTGCAGTAAGCCTTTTGCAGCATCATGCGCTCGGCCTTCACACACAACAACAGTTTGTTTAACCCAGTGAGAAATATCAGGGCCAAACATAGGGTGCAGGCCAACAACAGGCCCAGAGTGCGCCGCCTTTAATGCCTTAATGGGTGATTGCTTAACTGAGGTAATATCAACAAGCAAACAGTCATCATCAAGTTTAGGTAGCTTAGCAACAACGGCCTCAAGTGCATTGATAGGCACACTGATCATCACTAATTTTGCGCCAGCTAAAATGGCTTTAGCATCGTTTTGCTGATCTTTATCTAAAATCTTAACTTCATAACCTGAACGAATAAACTGCTGAGCAAATAACTGGCCCATTGCCCCTTGCCCACCTACAATTACAATAGGTGATAAATCAGGGGCGGCACAGGCAAGTTTAGCTTGTTGGTTTTGATAGGCTTCGCGCATCATGCGCCTTAATATGTCTTCAACAAGTTCAGGGCTGACTCCTTGTTTAATCGCTTCATCACGACGAGCAGCGAGCAAAGCAGCTTCTCTTTCAGGGGCATGAAGGGGGGCGCCATTTTGCTGCTTTATAGCACCAATTTTTTGGGTTATTGCATTTCGCTTTGCAAGTAAAGCAACTAATTGCGCATCGCATTCATCAATGCCATCTCGTAATTGTGATAAATCACTTAATTCAGCCACGTTTCTCATTCCACCTATAAACAACTCATTTCGTAAATATATATTTACATTTAAGTAAACTAATCAATACGTTAAATACTAACAGGATCAAGTATGGGTTAAAAGGCTAATGTAGTAAGGCGAGTGAAGATTACTTAATACAGAGGGGTGCTTTTGTGAAGAGGTAGTATATTATTTAATGCTTAAAAACCAAAACGGGTTGCAACCGTGAGGCTGCAACCCGTTTTCTTTGCGTTGATAAACAGCGCGTATTAGTTAAGTTTTTCTCTAATACGTGCAGATTTACCAGAACGCTCACGTAGGTAGTAAAGCTTAGCACGACGAACCGCACCGCGACGCTTAACTGTTACGCTATCAATAAGAGGGCTGTGCGTTTGGAATACACGCTCAACACCTTCACCGCTCGAAATTTTACGAACTGTGAATGCTGAGTGAAGACCACGATTACGCTTAGCGATTACAACACCTTCAAAGGCCTGTAGACGCTCTTTGTTACCTTCTTTTACACGTACCTGTACAACTACTGTATCACCAGCGCCGAATGCTGGTACGTCTGTTTTAAGCTGCTCTTCTTCAAGCGCTTTAATAATATTTTGGTTTACTTTTGCCATTATGTTTCTCACTTTCCTAGGTGTAACTGTCTTCTAGCCACAAGCTTTTTGGTACTCTTGCTGAAATTGTGCGAGTAATACCGCTTGCTCCTCAGTCAGAGCTAGGTTATGCAACAAGTCAGGACGTCGTAGCCAAGTTCTGCCTAATGACTGCTTAAGCCGCCATTTTGCAATCTCTTGGTGGTTTCCACTGAGTAGTACAGCAGGCACCTGTTTGTCGTCCAATGTTTCTGGCCGTGTATAGTGAGGACAATCTAGCAAGCCATCCGAAAATGAGTCTTGCTCTGCTGACTGGTTATGACCTAACACGCCTGGCACTAATCGCGCTACTGCATCAATTAATGTCATGGCAGGTAATTCACCACCACTCAAAATAAAATCACCAATTGACCATTCTTCGTCAACGTATGACTCTATTATTCTCTCGTCTATACCTTCATAGCGACCGGCAATCAAAATCAGCTTTTCAGAGTTTGCGAGTTCGCTAGCCCCTTGCTGATCTAATTTGCGCCCTTGCGGGGACATATAAATTACTTTTGCGCCATCACCTGCCGCTTTTTTAGCGTCAAGAATGGCTTGTTTTAATGGTTCAACCATCATTAACATACCTGGGCCGCCCCCATAAGGACGGTCATCTACGGTTCTGTGCTTATCTAAAGCATAGTCACGTGGATTCCAGCAGTTAAAGTCAATTAAGCCATTTTTCACTGCGCGACCAGTGACACCTTGGTGTGTAATAGCATCAAACATGTCTGGGAAAAGGCTTATCACCCCTACCCATAATGAACTAGTTTGAGTCATTAAAACCCAGGATCCCAGTCTACGGTAATTTCTCTCGCTTCGTATTTAACTTCTTTAATTACTGAATCAGTTAAAAAAGGAATCAAACGCTCAGCTTGACCAAATGCATCTTTACTGTTTGCCTTAACAACCAGTACGTCATTCGATCCTGTCTCCATCAGGTCATCAACAGTGCCTAAATTGTAACCTTTATCAGTTACAACCGACATGCCAATGAGATCTCGCCAATAAAACTCGCCTTGCGGGAGTTCTGGTAATTGCGCTGAATCAACAGATATTTCTGCATGGGTATAAGCCATTGCTTCGTCTCTGTCGTTTACTTGCGCAATTTTAGCGATAAAGCCTTTGTTGTGGCGACGCCAGTCGACCACTTCTAAGGTCTGCCATTTACCTTGTTGCCCTATCAACCACGGGCTGAAATCGAAGATCCCTTGGGGATCATCAGTAAATGAATGTACCTTAAGCCAGCCCTTTATACCATATGGGGCACCGAGCTTTCCTACGACAATAATTGATGAGGTGTTCTCTTGACTCATGGTTACACTTACGCCTATTAAGCCGCTTTACGAGCGTCTTTAACTAACTTAGCTACACGATCAGAAAGACCTGCGCCCTGACCTACCCAGTGATCAACACGAGGTAAATCTAAACGAAGTTTTTCTTCTTGACCTGAAGCAATTGGGTTAAAGAAACCAATTTTCTCGATGAAGCGACCGTCACGCGAGAAACGGCTATCCGCAACCACAATTTGATAGAAAGGGCGTTTTTTAGCGCCACCACGTTGCAAACGAATAGTTACCATACCGTCCTCTAAATAGATTGACTGTTTTCATTAATAAGATTTACTCCCCAGTATGGGGAGCTGGGGAATTGTACGAGTTTTTAGCAACAATGCAAGTAAGAAGTGAAGCAAAAAGCCACTTTAGTAGGTTAAACTGTGATCTGAGCCACAATTAATAGATTATCATGCACCACGCGCATAATTTATTCAACAAAAAAGGGCCAATTAGCCCTTTTGTTATACATTATATAGCGGCTATTTAAGCGCTACATTAAAATTTAGGGCCACCGCCACCCATCATTCCAGGTGGTAACATGCCTTTCATGCCGCGCATCATTTTTTGCATGCCGCCTTTACCTTTCATTTTTTTCATCATTTTTTGCATTTGCGTAAACTGTTTTAGCAGTTTATTTATCTCTTGTACCTGTGTACCAGAGCCTGCGGCTATACGTTTTTTACGAGAGCCTTTAATAATCTCAGGACGCGCACGCTCTTGTTTGGTCATAGAGCTGATGATTGCTTCCATTTGAATGAAGGTTTTGTCACCCATTTGGCCTTTTACAGCATCGGGTAAGTTTTGCATACCAGGCAGCTTATCTAGCATCGACATCATGCCACCCATATTTTTCATTTGCTTTAATTGCTCTGCAAAATCATCAAGGGTAAAGCCGTTGCCTTTAAATACTTTTTCAGCGACCTTAGCTGCTTTTTCCTTATCGACTTTCATTTCGACTTCTTCGATTAATGAAAGTACATCCCCCATGCCTAAAATACGCGATGCGATACGATCGGGATGGAACGGCTCTAGTGCATCCGTACGTTCACCCACACCCATAAATTTAATTGGCTTGCCGGTAATATGACGAATAGATAAAGCAGCACCACCGCGTGCATCACCATCTGTTTTAGTTAAAATAACACCGGTTAGAGGTAGCGCTTCATCAAATGCTTTAGCGGTATTCGCCGCATCTTGACCCGTCATTGCATCAACCACAAATAATGTTTCGATTGGGTTGATTGCTTTATGAAGGTCTTTAATTTCGCCCATCATTTCGTTATCTACGTGCAAACGGCCGGCGGTATCGACTAAAACAACGTCTATAAATTTCTTTTTAGCATGAGAAATAGCAGCGGTGGCGATATCTACTGGTTTTTGCGAAATATCACTTGGGAAAAAATCCACGTCAACTTCGCTGGCAAGTGTTTCAAGCTGTTTAATAGCCGCCGGACGGTATACATCGGCACTAACAACTAGCACTGACTTTTTCTTACGCTCTTTTAAAAACTTAGCAAGCTTACCAACACTGGTTGTTTTACCCGCACCTTGTAAACCAGCCATCATAACAACGGCTGGCGGCTGTGCATTTAGGCTAAGCTCTTCGTTGGCTTCACCCATCGCTTTTTCAAGCTCTTCGCGCACTATTTTTATAAATACTTGGCCAGGGCTTAAGCTTTTAGTTACTTCAACACCTACGGCACGTTCTTTAACTTGCTTTACAAACTCGCGAACAACAGGCAACGCAACGTCAGCTTCTAAAAACGCCATACGTACTTCACGTAACGTATCTTTAATGTTGTCTTCTGTTAAACGGCCGCGGCCACTAATATTTTTTAAGGTTTTACCTAATCGTTCTTGGAGGTTCTCAAACATGTAACGGTTCCGATAAGACGTTTATATTGACCCAATAAGCTCACGCTTATTTGCATTTTACTTATTAGATGGGAGCAATAGTATTAAATTTCAATTAAAAACAGTATACCGTAAATGATGGCGCACAATACAGTATTGAAGCACAGCTTATTGAGTTTCTTTTTTTAGGTCTATGCAATTGCTTTGCTATAAAATACAATGTGCTTATAACAACAAGAATTATTTGACTCTAATTATAAGTGGCCCAAGCACAATGCTGATTATTAGTTTAACTATTATTGCCAGTTTATTTTATGTGTTAGCAACGTCTCACGTGTTAACACGCCTGTTTCATCAACAAGGCCCCAGCCAAAAGGTAACGGTTATTTTAAGTACCGTGGCTATACTAGCGCACATGCTGCTGTTGGTTAATTCGGTGTTTCGCTCCGACGGGCAAGATTTAAGTATTGTTAATGTTGCACTGCTGACCTGCTGGGTTATTGTGGTGTCGGTGACTGCGGTGTCGTTAAAGTTCCCTGCTACATTGCTATTACCGGTCGTCTATGGCTTTGCAGCCCTACTCACCATTGCGAGTTTGTTTATACCGCACCATATTTTATTACAAAGCTTTAATATTGAAATAGGCCTTATCACACATATATCGCTATCACTGTTAGCATATTGCGTGTTAATTATTGCCACTTTATACGGCGTGCAGTTTTACTTTATTGATAAACGCTTAAAACGTAAAGATTTAGCAATTGTGCATAGTCATTTGCCACCATTAATGGTGGTAGAACGTCAGCTCTATCAACTATTAAACTTAGGTACGGTGTTACTTACCTTTGCCTTATTAACAGGGTTTGTGTTTTTAGATGGGATGTTTGCAAAAGAATTTATCCATAAAACCATTTTATCGCTTGTCGCATGGGTTATTTTTGTCACTGTTGCGCTTGGGCACATGAAAAAAGGCTGGCGTGGTAAACCTGTGGTTATTACCATCATGGTCGCTGCATTTATCCTCACACTTGCTTATTTTGGCAGCCGTTTTATACAAGAAGTGGTGTTAAATAAGTTTTAACTTGACTCTGTCAGCTCACTCTAGCTTAATACGCATTGGTTTATAAAAAAAGGATCCATCGTTGGACGACATATCGACAAGTACCTTGTTTATCATTTTAGGTTTATTGGTGCTTTTTTCTGCTTATTTCTCGGGTTCAGAAACCGGGATCATGTCAATTAATCGTATACGCTTGCGCCACCTTGCAAAAGAGGAACATCGCGCAGCTAAACGAGTCAGTAAATTACTTAGCCGTCCTGATAGACTCATTGGCCTAATATTAATTGGTAACAACCTTGTAAATATCGCTGCCGCCCAGGTAGCCACTATCATTGGTATTCGTTTATACGGTGATTTAGGTATTGGTATTGCAACCGGTGTGTTAACGCTAGTGGTACTAATATTTGCAGAAGTAACCCCAAAAACGCTTGCTGCGTTGTACCCTGAAAAAGTAGCCTTTCCAAGCTCTATTATTCTCAAAGGGTTACTCAAAATACTATTCCCATTCGTGGTTGTTGTTAACTGGATGACCAACGGTATTTTACGTCTGTTTGGTATCAGCTCAGCACAAATAGATGAGCACAGCATGAGTAAAGAAGAGCTTAAAACAGTGGTGAATGAGTCAGGCGCATTACTGCCAGCTCGTCACCAAAGCATGCTGACTTCTATTTTAGACTTAGAGCAAGTGACCGTTGAAGATATTATGATCCCTCGTAACGAAATAGTGGCGATTGATATTAACGACGATTGGAAGCTCATTAGCCGCCAATTAACTCATGCTCAGCACACCCGGGTATTACTTTATCGCGACAATATTGATGACGCGGTAGGTTTTATCCATTCGCGTGACGCTCTTCGTCTTTTAACCAAAGAGCAATTTGATAAACCGTCATTATTGCGTGCTGTACGTGAGATTTACTTTATTCCTGAGGGGACATCCCTAAATACCCAGCTATTAAAGTTCCAACAATCAAAAGAGCGCATTGGTATAGTGGTTGATGAATATGGCGACATACAAGGTCTCGTAACCCTTGAGGATATTCTTGAAGAAGTGGTTGGCGATTTCACTACCACGCAAACACGTACGCCAAGTGAAGAAGTGACCACACAAAGCGATGGCTCTTACCTTGTTGATGGCGGCGCTAACGTGCGCGACTTAAACAAAGAGATGGGCTGGGAGTTTCCTCTTGATGGCCCTAAAACACTCAGCGGTTTAATTGTAGAATACCTAGAAGATATTCCAGATGCTAATTTAAGCCTTAAAATAGCCGGCTACCCTGTTGAGGTGTTAGAGGTAAAAGAGAATATGATCAAACAGGTGAAAATTAAGCCAAATCAACGTAAGTTGTAAGTGTAAATAATGCATTAAAAAAAGGAGCCTTGGCTCCTTTTTTTGCTTTTAAGATATGTAGTTAGCCAAAAAGCAGTCGCTCAAACCAGCCTTTATCAAGCTCCTCTTCACAACGTTTAAGCTGCGCACCATAACGACTTGCGCGGTGTTTTACTTTATTAGCAACACTCATTAGCCACTTTTTCTTTTTATAGGTACCGCGTTTATAACCGCCCCACCCTTCGTGATAATTTAAGTATTGGGCGTAAGCATCCCACTTAGAGATACCATTTACCTTATGTGTTTTATAAACAAACCATGCCATAAAGTCGATTGCATCGTCAAAATCATCTCTATCAGCCCCACTGTTACCCGTTTCACGAATATAGTCAGACCAAGTTGGAGTTTTTGCTTGTGAGTACCCGTAAGCATCACTGGCACGCCCAGTCGGAATTATCCATAAAAAATACTCCATGGGTGGTGCGGCATCATGACGAAACGAACTTTCTTGGTACATCATGCTCATAAGAACATGTTTAGGTGAGCCCCATTTTTCTTGTGCATCTTTTGCATCAAAGTACCAGTCTGACTTTTCTTCAAAAATTTTACAAAGATCATTAGGTTGCTTTGGCGGCGCAGTGGCACACCCAGCTAAAGAGAGGGCAAAAGATAAAATAATTGCATTTTTTTTCATTTTTATAAGATCTCACTGAACTTTTTAAAAAAGCGTGGGTCTGAGTATATGAATGCAGCAGTATAGCATTGTTTCATCCCTGAAGAATATTTACGCAGCCACCTTGGGCTGCGTTTTTTTTTGCTTAAAAAAACTTAAGCGGGTGCTTTGGCATTAAAATATTCATCTAAAAAGTCAGTAAAGCTTAGCGTGTCGGCGCGCTCTATTTCTTCTCGCGCTTTATCCGAGAGTACAACTTGTTGCTCTAGCCATTCTTTAGAAAACACATTGTAGTTGGCTTGTGCATGGCTTTGCTTATATTTATTAGCCAATTGAATAGCAAATAAACCGTTATCGATACCCGTACTTTCTAGCTCGCGCACATAACGCCCTGAAAAAGTCAGCGCAGGGTTATCAACCCAAGTAGCCATTTGTGCGATGGTTTCGCTGTAATAGGTCACTCCATACGCCTTATCCATATGCTCAGCGACTTCACTTAGTTGGTCAAAAATTTCTCTCCCCCAACTTTGTAACGTACGCTGTTGGTTGTTGTCGTTAAGCATAACACCTAACTGACGCCCCTGATTAACCACTGTATCTAAATTCTCAGTGCTGCGGGCTTGCTCTTTCCACTGCATTTCTGGAGAGTCTTTTAACAAACAATACGTTAAAAACACATCTAAAAAATGGATTTGCTCTATATCAATGCCCGTTTCACTAAACGGGTTTACATCCAGCGCTCTAATTTCAACATATTCAATGCCTGCTCTTAATAATGCATCCGTTGGTTTTTCACCACTTTTAGCATTACGTTTAGGGCGGATCGGCGAATAAAATTCGTTTTCGATTTGCAGAATATTTTTATTAAGCTGCTTAGGTGTTGCTGTGGTGTAGTCATCAATATCGCCGTATAAGTCAGAAGGCGTGTTGATTGCTTTTTTAAGCCCCGCAACGTACTCATCAAGCGAGTTATACATTACGCGTAATGAAGATTGCGCACTGTTGGTGTAACCTAAATCACCCAAGCGTAGCGCGGTTCCTACTTCTAAATAAAGTGTACCTTTACCTAGTTTTTTAAACGGTAGGTCAGTTTTGCGCCCTTGTAAAAAAGAATTACATAATGCAGGTGATGCACCAAACAAATAACTAATTAACCAAAGCTCGCGTTTAAAATTACGAATAAGCGCTAAATAACCATCCGATATAAATGCTTCTAGGCTTTGCTCACTTTGCTTTAAGGTGTGTAAAGATTGCCAAAGTGTTTCTGGAAAAGAAATATTAAAATGAACACCCGCAATCGCTTGCATCATACTACCGTAACGGTTTTTTAATCCTTCACGGTATAGGGTTTTCATACGCGCAGTATTTGAGCTACCAAATTGAGCCAGTACGATGTCATCTTGATCTTCAATAAAGCATGGCATACTGATGGGCCATAAAAGCTCATCACCCATGTGCTCAAGTGTAAACTTTTGTAGGTCTTTTAATTGCGCTAAGGTTTCTGTCGCTGATTCACTAACAGGGGTAATAAATTCAAGTAATGACTCTGAAAAGTCGGTAGTAATATGTCCGTTTGTTAATGCACTACCTACGCCTTTAGGATGTCCTAAAGTGGAAATGGCGCCATTACCTTTAATACGCAACGACTCTCGCTCAATACCACGTTTGATCCCTTTAATTGCGTGCTGATGCGGTGTTGCTGATAACGCGTTTAGCGCGCTAGATAAATCATGTATAGTCAAAAAATGCTTCCTCGGCCACGTGGCTTAATCTTAGGGTTATGGGGGCTAATTGCCCATACTCAAGATTAAATTGTTAAGAACAATATAATTTTTCAAAATTTTTAGCTATTTACCCTGTTGAGCATGCGCTTGATACAACAAGCATCAACCAGCAAGCTAATCTTGCCACTGCTCACGCTAATATACAATCGCTTTGCTAGGGCGTGTTGGCCTTTGTGAATTGAAATTTGTCCAAACTAAGGGCGATTCAATTGCGGCGCGATATTTGTAACCTAATGGGCTCGATAACTGCCCTGCGTTATTCTAATGACTTACATCCATGTAAGAATAAGTAAAAACCGAACAAAGCTTTCGCGTCCTGCTCTTACCCCTTGCCTAAAAACCAAACACACTGCTGTAAATTCAGCAACCAAAAACCCTCACGCCCCAAACATAAAGACCCTGAATTAATAGATTTCACTTCATAAGCTTTAACATTTTAAACGCAGTATTTGATATAGATCATAAAAAGTCGCAATTTTGATGACAATTTTATTTAGCGCAGCGCCTTTACTTCACCTCCTTTTGTTTACCCAATACAATGACAAGTTAATTAAAAAGGATGGTTAAAACTAACATGCGTCATAATCAAAGCTTAATAAATGAAGAGGTTCACTTTAGTGATGCTCAGCAATTAGTATCCACAACCGATTTACGAGGAGTCATTACGTATGCAAATAAGGCATTTAGCGATGTAGCAGGCTTTAGTGCCCAGGAGCTCGTTGGTAAAAATCATAATATTGTGCGCCACCCAGATATGCCCAAAGCAGCATTTAAAGAAATGTGGAGTACGCTAAAAAGCGGCCACTCATGGCGCGCCATAGTAAAAAATAGATGTAAAGATGGGCGCTATTACTGGGTTGATGCATTTGTAACCCCTATCTTTGAAGCTGATCAGTTAGTCGGCTATCAATCTGTACGTACAAAACCAGATAAAAAACATGTTTTAACAGCCCATAAACTATACGAAAAATTAAATAGCGGTAAAGCCGCTTTTAATTTTAAAGAGCGCACACACTTGCGCCAAATGCTTACGTTAGCCGTTGTATTTAGCTGGCTAATAATGAGTGGGTTTGCCTTTTCAGCCATGGCAGCGGTTATCAACGTATTAATTTGCGTGTTTATTTTGGCCTTAAATTATCAAGAGCTAGTGGCAACCCCTGCTAAATTAAACACCTATAAACAGCATTCTGACTCTATCTCGCGCTATGTTTTTTGCGATAACTCACCGCTAAGTGTGAGTGACTATAAAGAGCAAATGTTACTTGCTAAGCTCAGAACTGTATTGGGGCGCGTAAAAGATGCTACCTATGCCTTTAATAACATTGCTGAAAACCTAGATGATAAATCGACGCTCACCGAAAAAGGCATTGAGGCACAAAGCACACAGCTTACACAAATCGCCACTGCTATGGCGCAAATGACCGCCACTATTGGTGAGATTTCGAACAGTACAACAACTACCGCCGACAAAGTTAATTCGACTCAGTACAGCTGCGCGGATATAAAACAACATATTGCTGATAACAAAAAAATGGTATCTGAGCTGGCAACTCACGTAGATCATGCTGCCAATACGGCTAATAACCTCGCGCAGGAAGCAGATAAAATAGGCCAAGTAATGAATGAGATAGAAGGTATTGCTGAGCAAACCAATTTACTAGCGCTTAATGCTGCAATAGAAGCCGCAAGAGCAGCCGAGCATGGCCGTGGTTTTGCCGTAGTTGCTGATGAAGTACGTGCTCTTTCTTCTCGTACGCAAAGTGCTACGGGGCAAATTCACAGCTCGATTAAAGATATACAGGATACATTGGTTAATTGGTCAAAGGTAATGCAAAGTACAAAACTACAAGCTGAGGGCTGCGTACAAACAACCGAGCAAACACACCAAGAGCTCGATAGTATATTCAATCAAATTAGTGAAATAGCTTTGCTAACAAACAGTATATCGACGGCTGCAGAGGAGCAGCAGATGGTGAGCCACGATATTGCTAATAATGTAGATAATATAAAAGAGGTGAGTAACGAAAACTTAGCTTTAAGTTATGACGTTGCTAAAGATGCTGCAGAATTAGTTGCCGGCTCTCAAAAAGTAAACAACCTACTGTATACATTTAAAGTATAAAGCAAGACAATAAGCCGCCTGCTTGGCGGCTTATTGTGCGTCTGTATTAGCGTTTTGAAAAAATCAGGCCCTGCTCATTTGCATCTATCACGACAATATCGCCAGGGTTGTACTCTCCCCCTAATAGCAGCTGAGCCAGTGGGTTTTCAATTGTTTGCTGAATAGCTCGTTTTAATGGCCGAGCACCGTAAACAGGATCGAACCCGCTAGAGGCAATTTTTTCAAGCGCCGCATCACTTATCTCTAGTAAATAGCCCATTTCTGTTAAACGCTCACGCAATTTAACAAGCTGAATATCGGCAATTTCTTTAATATGCTCATTGGCAAGTGGATGAAATACGACGGTTTCATCAATACGGTTTATAAATTCTGGCCTAAATTCATTGACGAGCACATTCATAACTTTGCTCTTAAGCGTTGCGTAGTCGTTTGTGCCCGCTTGCTCTTGAATAATATCCGAGCCTAAATTTGAGGTCATAATAATAACCGTATTTTTAAAATCAACCGTACGCCCTTGTCCATCAGTAAGGCGGCCATCATCGAGTACCTGCAATAAAATATTAAATACATCGGGATGCGCTTTTTCTATTTCATCAAGCAAAATTACAGAATAAGGCTTACGGCGAACGGCTTCGGTTAAATAGCCGCCTTCTTCGTAACCAACATAACCGGGAGGCGCGCCCACTAAACGTGCTACCGCGTGTTTTTCCATAAACTCTGACATGTCGATACGCACCATGGCATCTTCTGTATCAAACATAAAACCTGCAAGCGCTTTAGTAAGCTCTGTTTTACCCACCCCAGTGGGTCCTAAAAATAAAAATGACCCTATTGGTCGATTAGGATCGGCAAGCCCCGCACGAGAGCGTCGTATCGCATTCGCGACCGCAACAACTGCTTCGTCCTGCCCTATCACTTTACTGTGAAGTTGCTCTTCCATTTTTAACAGTTTTTCTCGCTCACCTTGCAGCATTCGCGATACTGGGATCCCGGTCCAACGAGAAAGTATTTCTGCAATTTCGTCCTCGCCTACTTGGTTTTTTAGTAAGCTCATTTCTTGCATTTCAGCTTGCGAGGCTAAATCAAGTTTTCGCTCAAGCTCTGGAATTCTTCCGTATTGCAGCTCCGACATACGCTGTAAATCGCTCGCTCGGCGGGCAACCTCTAAATCAAGGCGCGCTTGTTCAAGCTCAGCTTTAATTACTTGCGTGCCTTGTAACGAGGCTTTTTCTGCATTCCATACTTCATCAAGCTCTCGGTATTGCGCTTCTAAGTCGGTGATGAGCTGCTGCATTTCGCTGCGCCGCTTTTGGCTTGCATCGTCTTTTTCTTTAGCTAAAGCGTTATCTTCAAGTTTTAATTGAATAATACGGCGCTCAAGCTTATCTAAAGACTCAGGCTTAGAATCTATTTGCAAACGAATTGACGAGCCAGCCTCGTCAATTAAATCAATAGCTTTATCTGGTAATTGTCGGTCACTAATATAACGGTGCGATAAATGCGCAGCGGCGACAATTGCCGGGTCGGTAATATCCACCGAGTGATGTAACTCGTAGCGCTCTTTTAAGCCACGTAAAATGGCAATGGTGTCTTCAACTGAGGGCTCTTCAACCAATACTTTTTGAAAACGACGCTCAAGTGCGGCATCTTTTTCTATGTATTGGCGGTATTCATCAAGCGTAGTGGCGCCCACACAGTGTAGCTCCCCTCTAGCAAGCGCTGGCTTTAACATATTGCCAGCATCCATAGCGCCATCGGTTTTACCTGCGCCCACCATAGTGTGAATTTCATCAATAAATAAAATCACTTGGCCTTCTTCTTTAGCCAACTCGTTAAGCACCGATTTTAAACGCTCTTCAAATTCGCCGCGGTATTTAGCACCCGCCACCAGCGCGCCTAAATCTAGCGATAAAACACGCTTACTTTTTAGGCCCTCTGGCACTTCGCCATTTATAATGCGCTGCGCTAACCCCTCTGCAATGGCCGTTTTACCTACCCCTGGCTCACCAATAAGCACGGGGTTATTTTTAGTACGGCGCTGCAAAACTTGAATCGTGCGACGGATTTCGTCATCTCGCCCAATAACGGGGTCGAGCTTACCTTGCTCTGCGCGCTCGGTTAAATCAATGGTGTATTTTTCAAGTGCTTGTCGGGTTTCTTCGGCGTTAGGGTCATCGACCTTTTGGCCACCGCGAATTGCTTTTATAGCACTTTCTATTTTAGTTGCAGTGATATTAAGCGCTCTAAAAATATCACCTAAAGGGCCTTTGTCGTCACAGGCCGCTAATACAAATAATTCGCTCGAAATATACTTATCTTTACGCTTTTGCGCGTACTTATCACATAAGTTAATAAGCGAAGCCATATTATTAGAAAGCTGTACGTCGCCCCCTACTCCTTCGACTTTAAACAGCTTTTCTATTTCTTGAGAAAGCTTGGTGTTAAGCTCATCCGCACTCACGCCGGCTTGTGCAAGCAAGGCGCGCACGCTAGAGCCATTTTGCTGTAAAAGCGCATACATTAAATGTACGGGTTCAATAAATTGATGATCGCGCCCTAATGCTAGCGACTGAGCATCTGAAAGCGCAGATTGAAATTTACTTGTGAATCTATCTAAACGCATGAGGGTTTACCTATTTAATAAACTAATTGCTTAATAAATGGGTATGTTAATAGAATTGTTCAAGGTGTTAAGAAGAATATTGTGGGGAAATAGTGTTTTATTTGCGCCAGATCAAACTTGCCATACGCCCTGTTTTACCTTCTCGCCGATAAGAGAAAAACAATGATGGCTGAGAAACAGTACAATAATCGCCTCCGCTAATATTAATAACACCTAATTGCTCAAGCTCAATGCGAGCGATTAGGTAAATATCGCACAAGTATTTATTATTGCTTTGTAATTTAAACGCCTCTTTAAACAACGGAGATTTTGCAATAAATCGCGTAGCAACCTCGGCACCAACTTCAAATTGCTCAGAACCAATAGCAGGCCCAAGCCACGCATATATTTGCTTACTAGGCGCGCTAAAACAGGCAAGCGTATTTTTTATGATCCCTTTTTCAAGGCCGCGCCAACCACCATGCACTGCTGCAACTTCATGGCCATCATGACTTGCAAACAGAATAGGCAGGCAATCTGCACTCATAATAGCAAGAGGCTGATTTTTAACTTTTGTATACAACGCATCAGCACTGTGTAATGTTTGAAAATTAAAATCTGCATCAACGCAGAGCACATCGCCACTATGCACTTGATTAAGCCACAGTGGCGGGTTTGGCAGGGATTGCTCAACCAAAGCACGGTTTTTTAGCACATGCTCTGGATCATCATCAACATGTAGGCCTAAATTTAAGCTATTAAAAGGCGGCTTTGACACGCCGCCTTTTCGTGTGGTACTGAGCGTACCTACCGAGGTTAAATTAGGCCAAGGTGCTGACAAAAAAGCCATTAATACTCTATGTTAGGGTTAGCTTTCGTATCTTCTCTAAGCACCTGAGTCATTGCCACCATGTCATCTGGAATAGGCGCTTGCCAGGTCATCATCTCGCCCGTAATAGGGTGCGCAATACTCAATTTTACTGCGTGTAAGGCTTGGCGATTAAATGTACGTAACATTTCAAACAGCTCTGGCGTAGCACCTTTAGGTGGACGCGGACGCCCGCCGTAGGCTCTATCGCCAATTAACGGGTGGTTTATATACGCCATATGAACACGAATTTGGTGTGTACGTCCGGTTTCAAGACGAAGGCGTAAACGTGTATGAGCACGGAATTTTTCAGCAACACGGTAATGTGTAATGGCAGGCTTACCCATTTCGTGAACTGCCATGTGTGTACGCTGCGTTGGATGACGGCCAATCGGCTTTTCAACCATGCCACCTGCGGTCATAGTACCATTACATAAAGCTTCGTATTCACGCGTAAAGTTTTCGCGTTTTTGCAGTGCTTTAACTAAATGTGTTTGCGCCTGAATAGTTTTAGCCACCACCATTAAGCCTGTGGTGTCTTTATCTAGACGGTGCACAATACCAGCACGCGGTACGTTAATAATATCCGGAAAATGATGCAGCAATGCATTTAGCACTGTGCCATCTGGGTTACCTGCACCTGGGTGAACGACTAGGCCCATAGGTTTGTTGATAACCAAAATATCATCATCTTCATAAACAATGTTTAATTTGATATCTTGTGCTTCGTATTCGCGTGGTGCTTCAATGCTGGTTTCAACATTTACAACTTCACCACCGAGAAGTTTTTCTCGTGGTGTGTTATAGATTTCACCGTCAACGGTGATTTTATCATCCAATATCCATGTTTTTATACGTGAACGTGAATAATCAGGGAACAATTGCGCTAATACTTGGTCTAGACGTTTACCACCTAACTCGGTAGGAACCTCGGCTTGAAGTGAAATTTGTTCTGACATTAGTAACTTTACCCAATTTACCAGTGCAAGCTGTGCCTGACTGGGTTAGAATCGCTTTTAATAAAAGCATAATATAATACGCATAGTTTACTCGGTTTTACCGCCGTGGCCTAGCCGAAGACATCGAAGGTAACAAATAAAATGATAAATAAAATAGGGAAACGTGCATTCGCCATTGTTTTTTCAGCTTCTGTACTTACTTTAGGGGCCTGTTCTTCTGCGCCTGACCAAGAAGATATCCAACGCGTTCCTAACAAATCTGCACACGCTTTGTATGAAGATGCAAAACAAACGCTCGACTCAGGTTTATACGCCCGTGCAATTGAGCTGTTAACCGCTATTGATTCACGCTACCCATTTGGCCCTTTCTCAAAACAAGTACAAATGGATTTAGTGTATGCCCATTACCAATCAGGTAATACAGAGCAAGCATTAGCGACCATTGACCGCTTTATTCGTTTAAACCCAAACCACAAAGATTTAGATTACATGTACTACATGCGTGGCTTGGTTAACATTAAAGCAGATAAAAATGCCTTCCAAGAGTATTTTGGCATAGACAGAGCTGACCGCGATGCAAACCGTACACGTGTTGCATTTACCGATTTATCAACGCTTGTAAAACGCTTTCCAAAGAGTGATTACGCACCAGAGGCTAAACGTCGTTTAGTGTGGCTTTTAAACCGCATGGCGCGTTACGAGCTAAAAGTGGCTAATTACTACTACGAACGTGAAGCTTACCTGGCGGCCGCTAATCGTGGTAAGTACGTTGTTGAGCATTACTCGCAAAGCAGCTATTTAGAGCCTGCACTTGAGATGATGGAAAAAAGCTACGAAAAGCTTGGCCTGACAGATTTAAGTGAGCACGCAAGACTAACGCGTGAATACAATGAATCTAACAAATAAGAATGGCAGAGGTTTTTATTTAAACCTATGTTGATTGTTTAAAAGCCCTCTATGAGGGCTTTTTTATTGCCTAAAAATAAGGCTAGTTGATGCCTGTGGCGCTTTTTAATACTTAGCGATTAGCCTTCGCACCACACTAAATATATCAATAGCAATTGCACTACACGATTGTATAGCGCTTGTTACAAAAAGATTCGCTGTTGATCTAAGTTTTTCTTTTTACAGGCGAAAAAAAAGGTAAGCCTAAGCTTACCTTTTAATTAACTCATTGCGGGTTATTAAAGCTCAAAGTCTTTTTTGAATTTTAAACCAAACTCGCTACGGTCATTACTGCGCATTACACCAACAAAACCTGACTGCTGTAAACGACCTACATCGTAAACCTCGTTTAATACGTTTTCACCGTATAAGGTTACTTCCATATCGCCATAAGGGTTAGTGTAAGAAATATTAAAACCAACTAACTCACGCGAATCAATAGTCTCGCTTTCATTGTAAACCGACTGGCCTTGCATTTCGCTTCTGAAAGAGTAGTTAGCGTTAAATGCAACGGTTGCACCGCTATCTAAATCCATAAAGTAAGAAGGGGCAATCATTACAGTCCAACGTGGTGTTAATGCTGGTGAATCACCTTTACCAATACCTTGTACGCCTGCATCTACTTCTGTAATCTCAGAATCTAAGTAACCTACAGAGCTGCGAATTGTGAAATCGTCTGTAATGGCAACGGTAGTTTCAAGCTCAATACCTTGCGCTTTAGATTCACCTGCATTTTCAACAATCGTTACAAAACCACCGCCTGCAGTAGGGTCAGAAAATGGTAAAGCAAGGTCAGTGTAATCTGTTACAAATACAGCCAACATCATAGATACATTTTCATGTACTTGGCCTTTTAAGCCCATTTCGTAGTTAATTGCTTTAGTTTCATCAAACGATACAAACTGATCGGGGCCGCCAAACGGACGTGGAGGGAAACCGCCTGTTTGGTAACCTTTTTGAATTTGACCATAAACATTCATGTTATTGCTGATTTGATATGATGCGTTTACATCCCATGTTACAGCGTCAAACTCTGCACTTACGTATTTACGTTCAGCAAATGTTGGGAAAATCGCATCGGCATCTTTCTCATCTTTTGAGTAACGAAGGCCACCACCAATACTTAAATCATCTGTTAAATCGTAACTTGTATTAAAATATACAGCGTATGAGTTTGTTTCTTGGTTAATTTCAAAATCGCCATAACCACCAAATGAAGGTGTAACACCATCGTTTAATAAGCCATTAGGTGTATTGAATGGGCTAAATACAAATGGACCTGAACGTGTAAAGCCATCTTCATTAAAGAAGTAAAGGCCTGATACAAAGTCCATATTATCGTAAGTCGCATTTAGTTGAATTTCAAACGAGTATTGGTCTGCACCACCCTCTTCTGGGAACTCAGATAAATTAAGTGGTGAGGCATCATCATCAAGTCCACCTTCGTATTCAGAAGTACGGTAACTTGAAATAAATTTAGCCGTGTACGTATCATCAATTGCCCAATCAGCAGTAAATGACGTACCCCACCCTGAGTAAGACGTAGATTCAATACCAGCAACGGTAGTGCCTAAATCATCTGGGTCAGATGGGATCATATCCTGTGTTAATAAAGGAAAGTCACCATTAAATACATCATTTGCATCAAGCGGCTCAGTTAACTCGATAGTGTAAGGCGATTGACCCGACTCATTATCAACACCGTCAAGTGAAAAAGTAAACGCTAAATCGCTATTGGCTTGCCATTTAAGGGCTACGCGACCGCTAAACTCTTCTTCTTCACCAATTTCTTTTTCTGGGTTAGCTAAATTGACAGCTTCACCCACACCATCGCGCGTTTTGTATGATGCACTTGCAGACATACTTACTTCATCTGTTAGCGAGTTATTAAAGTATACATCGCCAGCAATACGTCCGCGGCTACCAATTTTAGCTGTAGTTGAAACAATCCCTTCATCACCTGGTTGCTTAGTAATTACATTTACTGCGCCACCTAAGGTATTACGACCATATAATGTACCTTGAGGTCCACGTAGAACTTCAACACGCTCTACATTTGGTAACGATAAGTTTGACCCCATTTGACGACCTAAGTAAACACCATCTAAATAAACACCTACACCCGGATCGGTTGTAATTATGTGATCTTGTAGACCAATACCACGAATAAACACAGAGGCATGCGCCGCATTACCTACACCGTAGCGAGTGATATTTAAGTTTGGAACGTATTTACCAATATCTTCTAGGTTACTCATATTGGCTTTATCAATTAGGTTAGCACCAATTGATGTGATAGCGGTTGGAGATTCAAACAAGCTCTCTGTACGTTTACGAGCTGTAACTTCGATTTTTTCAAACGCGTCTTGTTTTGCTGTTGTTTTAGCTTCTTCAGCATTTACTGAGGTAGTTAGTGCAGCGACAATTGCGAGGCTTAACTGTGAGAGTTTGCGTAGTTTCAAAATATTCTCCAAAGGATACCGTATAATTTAGTTATGCGAACTTATTGGCTTGGGCAATAAGTTTTGGGCATAAAAAAAGACGCCTAATAGCATCTTTCCTCTGGAAGGGTATTATATTACATATTTGTGAAGAAATGTATAAAAATTTTCATTTAATAAACATACAGGTACAAATTAATTATAATTTTTGATTATTGTTGGATAACCTACACAAAAAAATGGGCCTTTTGCTAAAAAGTAATCACGTTACACACACTCTAATTTTGTGCACCTTTTATGTTTACATATAAGAGAACCATTATTCCATAAAGCACATTAATTAAAGCTTCGTATAGCTTATCGAACTATGCACTATGATTGATATTAACCAAAAATAGCAATATAGTATTACTATTGCATCTACGGACAGAAATTATGGATATTAAAAATACTCCAATACGCTATATAAAGTGCTTTAATAGTCCAGACTATACTTCACTTTTCTGTGTAGCAGCTAACTACAACATTTTATTAGTTAATTACCAAGCACTTAATGTAATCACAACTTATGAACTTATCAATAAGTTTATGCAAGATAACGGTTATAAAAGCTTAGTTATTTTTGATGTTCCAAAAAATAGTGACGTATTAGCTTTAAAAGAATGGCCTAATTTAAAGGGACTTTTTTACGAAAGTTCAGATGACTCCCTTTTTCAACAAGGCCTTGAAGCTATTGAACAAGGTAAGCTCTGGTTTCCCCGTGATGTGACAGACAGCTGGATGAGACAAATGTTAGCCACTGAACAGCAAACCACCCTGCAATCAAGTAACCTTACTTGTAAAGAAATCAAAGTATTAAACTTGCTTTTCTCCGGTCTACACTCCACCGCTATTGCAGATAGCTTATTTATAAGTGAAGCCACGGTCAGAGTGCATTTACATAAAATTTATCAAAAAATATCTGTAAAAAACAAACAACAAGCATTGCTGTGGTGCCAAAAAAACTTAAGTAAAGTCAATAATTAAGTGGGCTTATTTGAAAACGAATAACGTCCGAATACTCTCCAGCGGCTTGACGTGTGAAGTCCTCCAATTGAATGCTAAGCGGAATGAAAAACTCAGTCTGGCCGGAATACGAAAAGTTTAGACTTGAAGCTTTTACTAAGTTAATTTCTTCTGAGCCTAATTGCAATGTATAGCTAATACCATACTTATTACTAAAAATAGAGTGTAATAAACGACTTTTATTCTCTGAGGTTACATTAAGTTGAACATCCGTATTCGTCACTATTTGTAAGCTAGGTAACATTGTGTATTTTTCTGCTGGCTTCAATTCTCCCAAATAAACAGTATTAGAAAAAGTGTTATAACCTAATAAAGATAAACTAGTTCGGGGTTGGATATTAGTTTCAATCTCGATTTCTATTTCATCTACGGTTTGCTTATTTTCATCATAGAGTCTCAACTCAAGCCTATCAGTGTAATGCCCTGCTTTTACTGGCGTCCCTGCGGGGATCACTAGCCTGATATCTACTTTGCTATTGTTAAGCTTAACCTGATTAATGCTCCTACTTAACAACTGATTTTCTAGACGAATTTGATAGTCAATAAATTGAGACTTACTTTTAAGGTATCCTTGGTTTTGCGAAGAAAGACTAAAATACAAAGTACAATCCGACGTATTTATTGTGTCTACTCGAATTGTCTTCTCAGCATCGACTTGTGATTTTACGTGATAAAATGACAGGTCATCAAACAAATATTCAATTTCACCAATACTTGCATCACACTGAGCATTAACTCTACTTGCCATAGTTAGTAAAAATATACTTATTGCTAAATACACAATTTTAATGAACATAAATAACCCCTTTTCGTTGAAGTTGCTCTGCATCATGAACCTCTATTAAAAATGTAGTACTATCTTTATTTTGTAAGGTCACTTTATACTGACAAGGAGCAAGGCCAGTTATTGCAAAGCGGCCCCGCTTATTTGTGAAGAATGTATACTCTTTGGCCGATGCTTTATCTTGACAAATAGCCTTTCCAACCATTAAGGCTAAGGGGCTCTCGTCCTTACTTCGAAGAGTTGCAATAACAGAAATATTTGCTGCAGTCCCAATTATTGCCTTATGTCCAGTTTTGTATTTAGGGTAAAAGCTAAGCATGCCAGAGCCCATATCATAGCCAGGGGCTAGATCATCAATATCAACAGGAATGTTAATATTGTCATATGAGCTCAAATCATTAAGTAATATAGTTTTGAAATCTCTATTATCAGCTCTATAGTCATTTTCAACTCGGCCTAATGTAATCACTTTATTTTCTAAACTTTTGTGGGCGTTAACCAAAGCAAAGCTATCGTATATAGGCTTTCCAAATGCCCATGCATCATCTGCAAAAGCTATGCTAGATGAGATGCTTACACGACTTTGATGATAAGCAGAGCGAGCATTTAAATCTTTATAAAAACTTGCATGTTCAAGGTTAGCAGCAAAACGGTTTGCGTTATATTGCATGTTTAAATCAAAGATAGTTTTATTTAATTCGTTGCTCTCTAAACCAGCTCGAAAGTTCAAAGCACCGACAAAACGCTGATTACTGTCTTGGGTAAATTCTAGTCTCGTTTTATCACGTCTAGACTGGTGGGATAGTTTAACTCTATGCTGGTTATTAAATTTATAGGTAAATGATAAATTTATACCCCACTCTCGCTCACCTTTTAACTCATCCCATTGCGCCCCTGCAGTATATCTCCACTGACTATTTACCAAGTCGCCTGAGAAATTGACTCCCAGCGATTTATCAAATTGAACACTTTGATGATCTCGGGAAATATTTGTAAAAAAAGAGGCTAATGTTCTATCGTTAACATAATAACTATAACTCGCCTGTGCATAGTGTTCTCTATAGCGGTTATTAAACGTATCTTGAGACCGATAACCTAAAGCTGTAAAGTCTTTTGAACTGTATTCATAACCGAGCGTTAGCTCACTTCCTAAGTTGCTCATATTATAGCTACTATAAACAGTACGGTAAGCGTATCCTTGGCGTTCCGCGAAGCTAAATGCGCCCTCAAATGCCAGTTGGCCTATTTGAGCTGCATAGATTTGTTTAAAGCCAATTTGTTGCGCATATTTATCTCCCTGCGCTGTAACCCCTGCAGTCCAACTTGGGGTCAGGCCATAATCCAGATAGGCACTGAGGAAGGGAGAATCTGGTTCATACTCGAGTTTATCGCCAGCCTCAGCAGGAACGCCTAAGTGAATTTCATATTCAAGCTGCCCTTGTGCAAATAAATCTAAGCCAGTCGCAACATCAAAGTTTACATAGCGTACAACGCCAGCTATATCAGTAATTTTTAGAGAGATATTATTGCTGCCTTCGCTCAAAGGTATGTCATCTAAAGAATAAATACCCGCAACCAAATTAAGGCGCTGAATAATTCGTTCATCGACATATACCTCTACACTTGAAGGGCTTTGAAGAGTAAAGCTACGTGAAGCGGTTGGCCTTATGGGCCTGTCTGATAATAGAGAAAAATCATGTGCTATTGAAAAGCCTAACAAACGAGAAGAGTTCTGGAAATAGCCACCAGAGCTAAAGTTGTCTCCAAGAGAAAGACGCATACCTAAATTTGGTAAATCATGAATAAGCCGAGTTCCTCGCCGCTTAAAACTTGATGAGGCAGGCTGCGATATTTTATTATATTCGAATTCATTTTCTACCACCCAGCCTTGCCAACTCGCTACAATTTCGGATCGTAATGCGTATTGCTCTTGAACTTGCTGTTGCTCCTTATCATCTTGATGAACGTAGCTTGCATATGCGTTAACAAACCCACTCGCATTGGCTGGTTCAATAGCCTTCAACCTTTTCCTTTGCATTTGCGCACTTAATTTTTGCGGGCGGGTTAATTCTACGGGAACAACAACGTCCAAACTAAAATCACTCATATCAAACACAACACTAAAACCTAGTTCCCTTAATGAAGTTACCGCTAAAGTATTGCCTTTTAATACCTTAAATAGCTCCCTCTCTTTTTCTTCAAGTAAAATTTCGCGAAGGTGTGGCTCTAATTCGTCCCACTTTAAAAAAAGGGCATCATTTTTATCAACTTTAAGGGAGACTTGACCTATAGGGCTTTTATTTAATTGAACTGACACATTAAGTTCAATTGTCTTACTAGAAGGGTTTATTTTTGCTAACACGCTAAGTGGTAAAAAAAATACAGCAAAGAGGAACACTGCTAAAGTTTTCATTGCACCAGATCTAAACTTAAATACTCTACCTCACGGCTTTCAATATGTTCAGGTAGCTTAACTTTTATGGTCTGTGTGGCATAAGGCGCAAAAAAAACATCGTACCCCTTCTCCAATAAAGCTTGTTTTTCAAAAGTAGTTACAACGGATTTATTTGTAGTTACTTTAATTTTATAGTCACTGAGCCGCGCAGCCCCCTCTCCTTCATTTTTGACTTGGGCTAAAACCTCTCCACTTTCTATTTTAGAAGTCAGTATTTTTAAGTTAGGTAAATATATATCCCTGTCTACGTGAACAACTAAATTTACATTCATTAATATTTTAAGTTGCGAGGTACCACTTCCGATATTAGAAGCCAAAGGCTGCTCTATTAAACTGACCTGATAACTCTTATCCTGCTGTGGGAGCCTCTGTCCAATCCATCTAAATTGAATCCTCTGACCTTGCCCTTCTTGTAAAAATAGTGAGGGAGGGAATACCCATAATGGAGAATCTTCCAGCTTAATTAAAGAAGGACTCGATGTAGAAAAATCGATTTCATATATTTCAATGTCAAATGCAATCTCTCTAGGCAGTTGATTGAAAATTAGACTGGAAGGTATTTTTGAAGGCTTCTCCGGGGATAATGTAACCACCATAGGTGTTACTTCCAGAGCCTCTACCGATATAGAAATACTACATATTAGTATCATTAAACATCGGGAGAGCCACTGAACACAAAACATTAGAATATAACCTCTAACTCACTATCAGCAGCTTGAAACTCTTTTGGTATTGAAATTGAAATATTACTTTTTGAATTTGGAAGTAAAATTTTACCTGATAGGGCTCTACTCAGATCCATTCCTTCTAAAGTTAATACTTTACCCTTAGATTTAATATTCCACTGACCTTTTGAAAGGCGTACATATTTGTTCCCTTGGTTTTCTAACGACACACCCCATTGATTTTCTGCTAATTGTTTTTTTTCTTTAATTATTAGGTTAGCTTTAGCATTATCGGGAACAACGTTAAATAGCGTTCTAAAACTAAGTGACATACCAACACCAGATTGGGCATTTTCGTTCAAGTTAACTGACACTTGTTCTACGGTGATTCGATAAGACTTAGAGTGGTTAATAATGGGCTCCCCAATATATCGAACGATTACCGATTGACTATTTCCCGGTGGGATAATCGTTGTCATAGGAATAATTAAGAAGTCTTCTTCGTTTACCTCTAAAGACTCAACGCCATTATCACTTATACTCATATTAAAAGCAGAAACATCAATAGTTAAGGGTTTATCCGATGGGTTTATTATTCGAAGTGTTTGCTGCGACTGACTACCTTGAGAGCTGAGATCGGCTACCATAGGTCTCACTTGAAAGGCATTGACTGAAAATGAAAGCAAACAAAATATAAAGATAAGTAAAATATGCATAGAATTCCCTCCTGAATAAAGGCAGTGCATAGTCACTGCCTTTTCTATTTAACTTTAGTTTGCTGTTACAGTTAGCATTAAAGTATCTGCATACGTACCTGCATATACAGGAGTCTGAGTAACTTCTAGGTCAATCATTCCTGTTACGCCTGTCGTTGCTAATGTGTTACTTCCACCATTGCTTTGAAAAGCACTCTGATCATTCGTTCCATCTTCAGCTGACAAAGTAAAGTCATAAGGACCTGCTGTTAAATGAGCAGTGTATCCTACACCTCTGTCTTCGTGATCAGCGTTTTGAAGGTGTCCCTCAGAAGTAGTTAAAGTAAGTGTTGCACCATCCACATCATTACATTTCAAGTCAAAATTAACTGTTTTTGTATTCCCCAACGCAAGAGCTGGAAAGTAGTGTGTTGTTGCAATATTGCTTACTTCACATACAGACTCAACGGCACCACCTACATTTAAGTTTTCTGCTAGTGCTGAACCTGAAGATAGTGCTGCGATTGCTGAAATTACGATTAGTTTATTCATTGTTATATTCCTTATCCATGTGACATATAGTTTGTTATGTTTAATAAATGTGCGTTTAAAGCACGCCACCCGATACTACTGATGGTGTCATTTCTATGCGGATCACATCCTGGTAGCTTCCTGCATATATCAAGGGTTCATCTAGAGTTAACTGAATCTCAGCAATGCTATCAAATAAAATATCATTAATATTAAAACTATATGTCGATTTGGTTGCCTGTGCCGATACAGACACATTGTTGTTGGCACCTTCCAACTTCCAGTTAATATTATATGAACTTATTCTACTGCTTTGCTCATGACTCAAACCGCCATTAAGTGACTGCATTGATATTCGCATTGGCGAATTACAGTTTATCTCTAATGTTGTATTAGCAACGCCATCAGAAGAAAATTCTAGGTTATTATTTTGTGAGGTAAATTCACACACCGGAGAAATATGCCCCACCAATGTAATACTTACTTCATCGTTACTATATGCATAGGATGCAAAGCAACATAATACTAACCATGCTAGCCTCTTCATCACTGTCACTTCCTTTGAACTACCTTGCTAATACAGTGGTAATGTTAAGGTAAAATTCAGGTTTAGAAAGTTGTTATTTGATTACAAAACAAAGGGTAAGACTAAATACACTGTAGCTAAGCATACCGTTTGGTATAAACATTTCAGTGACTCGTAATCGATAAAGGTAGCCTCTTTATTATTATCACTCTCTTAAAGTCCGCTTTAGCGCTATGTTTAATGTTTATAAACAAGCAAAACATAAGATAAATAAGAGATAAACAACCAATTAAACAGCAATTACTATTTTATAAATTATTAGCTAAACAACTTTAATAAATTTAAATAATTTTTAACTTTAATTAAATCAACAACTTTGATTACAAAAACCTCAAAATTAACAATTGTAAACTTCAATATAAACTAAATGCTCACTTCTTTTTTACTAACTAGCTAAAATTATTAGATAAAAACTAAAATCACTTCTATAATCCCCATGAAATCAACATCTAAATAACAAATAGGAAATACATATGAAAAAGCTATCTGTAGCAGTAGCAATATGTGCCGCACTTGCATCTAGTTACACGAGTGCTGAAGTTCGTATAAATGGCTTTGCATCTATAGTGGGTGGCAAAAGTCTAGACAGTGATCAAACTTTATACGGATATGATGACGATATCTCATTTAAAAATGAGAGTAAGTTCGCCTTACAACTCTCTGCTGACCTTCAAGAAAAGCTAACAGCTACAGCGCAAATTATTGCGCGTGGAGAGGATGACTTTGACGCAACATTCGAATGGGCCTATGTTACCTATGAATACAGCGATGAACTGCAATTAAGCGCTGGTAAAATGCGTGTCCCTTTTTACAAGTACTCTGACTTTTTAGACGTTGGCTATGCTTATCGCTGGGTTCGCCCACCGAGATCTGTATACGGTATTCCTTTTTCTACTTATGAAGGACTTAGCGTAGTATACAACAGCCAATTAGGTGACTGGGATTCTACATTACAAGGCTTTTACGGCGCTTTCGACGGTGATATTGATGTATTTGGAGATAGCTTACCTGCTGAGTTAAATAACTTAGGTGGTGTTAACTGGAGTGTTTCTTACGACTGGTTTAGTGCGAGAGCCGCATACATTGTTGCTGATACTTCAATCTCTTCTGATGACAGCGACCTAATTCAACTTATCGACGTTCTAAACACGAGTGGATTGACCGATACTGCCAATGATCTTGTAACTGATGAGGACGAGACCACGTTTTTCGGAATTGGTTTCTCAGTTGATTATGACAACTTCTTATTTGATGCTGAGTACACTCAATTTGAAGTAGAAGGCAGTATTTTAGCTGAACAGTCACAATACTATGTATCTGGAGGTTACCGATTCGATGATGTAACTGTTCATGTAACTTATGAGAATAATGATGATAAACACGATTCATCACGTTTCAATACGCTTGAGTCAATTCCATTATTAAATACTACTGTAAATTACGCATTAGAAAGTATGCGCGCGCAAAGCAATGTATACACCATTGGTGCACGATACGACTTCCACCCATCGGCTGCATTTAAAATTGATTTTAGTCGTTTTGATGATGACGTAACTGATATTGACACTGATGTAGTAGCTGTTGGCGTTGACTTAGTATTCTAATTGGAGCGAAATATGAAAAAATTAATCCTAGCCAGTGTACTGTCGGTAAGTGCGTTTAGCGCCTATGCTGAAGTTGCGGTAATAGTAAACCCTGGCAATGCAAGTGCACTTGATGCCGATACTATTAAAAAGATTTACCTAGGAAAAGCAAAGTCATTTGCTGACGGTAATAAAGTAAACCCAGCTACTCAAAATGGTACCGCTGTTGCTGATGAATTCAATTCTAAAGTAGTTGGTAAATCAAGTAGCCAATTAAATGCCTATTGGTCAAAACTTGTTTTTACCGGTAAAGGTACACCACCAGAGAAATTTGATTCTGACCAGGCTGTTATTGATTTTGTTGCTAGTAATGGCGACTCAATTGGTTACATAGACAGCAGTAAGGCAACAGATAAAGTTAAGGTAGTTGCTACGTTTTAAGCGCGGTAGCTAGATATAAAAAAACCACCGATTAGGTGGTTTTTTTATATCTAAATATTACGGCTTTATACTAATACCCTTAAATAAATAAGCAATTGAGAGGCAGACAAAGTGTGTAGTAAGCTAAGCAAAAAATTATTATTTAGTTGCTCTAAATAACGATTTTTTTATGCAGCGAGCGCCTAGCTTAGCCTCTAAAATGATTAAGTATTATTGCAGGTTAATATTACTCAATTTTAAATTTCGCAGTGGCATCTAAAAGGTTATCTGAAAGGTAGTGTAGGTTTTTCGCTACATCCCTTACCGCCGCGAGTGAGTCCATGGTGTCTTCAAACGATTCATGCATATTCGTCACATTTTCTACAACCATCGCAGCAACCGATGTTTGCTCTTCTGTTGCAGCGGCGATTTGTGAGTTCATACCATTTATTTCTAACATTTGCTCTGCAATTTTTTCTATCGAAACGCCAGTTTTCTCTGCGGCTGTTGCATTATCTGTGGCCATATCTCGCGCTGATGTCATCGCCGTCACAGACTCATTTGCAGCCTCAGTCAAGGTGCTTAGTAACTCACGAATTTCATTCGTTGAATGTGCTGTACGTGATGCAAGCTCTCTTACTTCATCCGCAACCACAGCAAAGCCTCTACCGTGCTCACCTGCACGAGCCGCTTCTATAGCAGCATTTAGTGCTAATAAATTAGTTTGCTCAGCAATAGATGTGATCACATTAAGAATTTGAGACACATTTTTTGTATCATCAGCTAACTTATTGATAGTTGAGGCAGCTTGATTTATTTCATCACTTAACGTACGTGAGGCGGTGACCGACATTTGAACTTGAGTTCTGCTTTGTTCTACCTCTTTTTCTGCGGTTTGCGCTGCATTTGATGCACTTGCCGCCGATTGAGAAATATCACCCACGCTTTGCTTCATCTCTTCCATAGACTGTTTAACCACCTCAGCCTCTGTTGTTTGCTTTGTGGTTGCGCGTTCAGCCTGCTCCATTCCTTGCACTAAGCGAGTTGAGTTTTCCATTAGAGGCTCACATACCGCGATTACTTCAAGTACTGTTTTTTTCAGCAAAGCGATGAAGGAGTTGAAGTTAATTGATACTTGACCAATTTCATCCTCCGAATTTACGCTCAGATTAGTGCTCAGCGACCCTTTACCGTTTGCGAGCAGACTCAGGTTATTAGCGGCATCACTTGCAGAGGCAGCAATACGTTTAGCAATCCAAATAGCCATAAATAGCAGTAAAATTAACGAAACAATAGATACCACCAACATAAGTGTTAGTGCGTGATCAGAACGCTCTTTAGTACTTGCAACTAATTCAAAAAAGCGATCGTCTGCTTTTGCTTGAGCGGTTTTAAACCTTTCAAGCACATCATTATACAGTGCTGTTTTTCTTTGTGCTTGTTGCTGAATTTTACTAAAGTCAGCTGTTCCATTTACCATGCCATTGGCAATACTGGCTGATATTTTTTCGTAATTTGCTAACTGAACTTTCGTGTCACTATGAATATACGAAGCGTTTATTTGCTCAACCGCATTTATGTTGTTGCTTAGTGCATTGTATGTATCAGCTGCTTTCTCTACTAACTCCTGCTCTCCAAATGTAACTGCTTGCGTATAAAGCTCATCGAGCTTTTCTAAAAGACTTACATTTGCTGATGTTAACTTAACAACCTGATATGAAGACTTTTCCATTTCATCAAGTGCGATTCTATTGTCATTCATTGCAAAGTAATTAATCAAAACGATTGCTAAAAATGCTACAACCGCAATACTGGTAATCGCATGTATTTTTTTACTTATGCTGAGGTTTTGAAAAGAGAAGCCTGAAGCCATTGTGTATACCTTATTTTGTTGTCTATATCTATTATCGGCTTATTACCTATAAGTGTTAACTAAATTTGTAATATTTCTAGTTTTTTTTACAAATACAGCGAGTTTTAAACAACTAATAAACGCAAAAAGGATCAAACGATTAATAAGTGAGCAAATTGAAAATTTCCCATAAAAAAACCAGTAACATTGCTGCTACTGGTTTTATAATTTGGTGCGGATGGGGGGACTTGAACCCCCACGCCCGAAAGCACTACCCCCTCAAGGTAGCGTGTCTACCAATTCCACCACATCCGCATTTTTAAGCTTTCGCTTTGGTGTTAAACTTATTGACTTACTTGAGGAGTATAAGTCGTTTAACGTTAGCTTTACGCTAAATTAGTTTGGTACGTCAGAGCTCTGCTGTTGAGTAACAGGTACGTCTTCTTCTGCTGGCGCTACAGTTTCTACTGCAGGTGCTGCTTCAAGGTTTTCCCACTCATCGGTCTTTTTAATTTGACCGGCAGTTAAGTTACCTAACACAATACTTAAAACAAAAAACACTGTTGCTAAGCTTGTTGTTGTTTTGGTCATGAAGTTACCTGCACCTGATGAGCCAAAAACTGTGCCCGAAGCACCGGCGCCAAATGAAGAACCCATGTCTGCGCCTTTACCTTGCTGGATTAAAACCATACCAACTAAAGCTAAAGCAACAACTAAATAAACTACTAATAAAATTTCGTACATCTTATACGGTCCCTTTTGCACTGTTACAGATTGCAGTGAACGAATCTGCTTTTAGACTAGCACCGCCAATAAGGCCGCCGTCTATATCTGGTTGTGCAAATAATAATTCGCTATTTTTTTCGTTAACGCTACCACCATATAAGATGGTAAGCCCTTGTGCTAAATCGCTATCTAATGATGCAATTTTGTCACGGATAAATTTATGAACAGCTTGTGCCTGTTCTGGCGATGCAGTCTTACCTGTGCCTATGGCCCAAACGGGCTCGTATGCTATCACAGAATCTTTCAGTGCTGCTACACCTAATTTCTCAATTACTGCATCAATTTGTGCAGCAACCACGTGTTCGGTTTGACCGTTTTCTTGTTCGCTCTCGCTTTCGCCAATACACAAGATAGGTGTTAGTCCCACTTGCTGCGCACGGGCAAATTTTGCGGCTACGGTTGCATTGCTTTCTTTGTAAATACTGCGTCGCTCTGAATGACCTACGAGTACGTACTTAGCACCTAAATCTTTAATAAGCTGAGCATCCACTTCACCGGTAAAGGCGCCTGGGGTATTTTCACTTAGCGTTTGGGTACCCGTGGTAACACCACTGTCAACCAATGCTGATACTAATGGAAATGGAGGAAATAAAACAATGTCTATCTCATTTGATTTAACACTGTTAATGGCATCAGATAGTTGAGTGACAAGCTCTAAAGAGCCATTCATTTTCCAGTTGCCTGCGACCATTGCCTTACGTATTGCCATTTTCCACTCCAGATTAGAAAGCGGGCGAGATATTAACTTTTCTCGCCCTAAGTTACAAGAGGTTATTGTTCTCAATCAGTTTATTTGCTCATAGATTCGACAACTGCTGCAATTTTTTGCGCACTGTCTATGACTATTTTTTCTTGTTCGGCTTCAACCATAACACGTACTACCGGTTCAGTGCCTGATTTACGAAGTAAAACACGGCCTTTTTCGCCTAAAGCTTGCTCTACTTGCGCAACCGCATCTTGTACTTCTGGTGCTTGTGTAGGGTCTGTGCCAGGTGTGTAACGTACATTAATCATTTTCATTGGGTACTTTGTAAAACCAGCCCCTAAATCTTGTAATGTGCGATTTTGAGCCACCATTGCAGCCAATACCTGAAGGCTTGAAATGATACCATCGCCCGTGGTGATTAAATCAAGGTTTAATACATGGCCTGAGCTTTCACCGCCAATTCTCCACCCTTTTTGCTGCAGCATTTCCATTACATAACGGTCACCAACTTTACTGCGCGCGAATTCAATTCCTTTTGCTTTTAATGCATTTTCAAGCCCCATGTTCGACATAACCGTGCCAACAACACCACCACCTAGCATATGATCTTCAGCCGCTTGGCACGCTATAATATAAACTAAGTCATCACCGTCAAATACGCGACCGTTGTGATCAACCATCATTACGCGATCACCATCACCATCGTAAGCAATACCCACATCAGCTTTGTGCTCTAGCACTTTGCGTTTTAACGTATCAACGTGTGTAGCACCACATTCATGGTTTATATTCACCCCATTAGGCTCACATGCATGAGTAATCACTTCAGCACCTAGCTCACGCATTACCGACGGTGCAATATGGTAGGTTGCGCCATTGGCACAATCTAGTACAACTTTTAAACCTTCAAGTGATAAGCCTTGTGGAAATTGGCTTTTACAAAATTCAATATAGCGCCCATCAGCACTTACTAAGCGCGAGGCTTTACCAAGTTTATCTGAGGCAACACAGGTCATTGGTTCATCAAGCATCGCTTCAATTTGTAGCTCAACGTCGTCATCCAATTTTAAGCCTTGGCCATTAAAAAACTTAATCCCGTTATCGTAATAAGGGTTATGCGATGCACTAATTACAATACCTGCTTCGGCTCTAAACGTTTGCGCCAAATATGCTACAGCGGGCGTTGGCATTGGCCCAAGCAGTACGACATCTATTCCTGCGGCAATTAAACCAGCTTCAAGCGCGGTTTCTAACATGTAACCTGAAATACGGGTATCTTTACCTATAATTACTTTTTTTGTTCCACTTAGAGACAAAACTCGACCTGCGGCCCAGCCTAATTTCATTGCAAACTCAGGGTTAATTGGAGCTGTGCCCACTAAACCACGTACCCCATCGGTACCAAAATATTTTCTTTCGCTCATTATAAAGCTCCTTTTTCGCAAGCTTGGAGTACACCAAGCACATCTGCTGTTTCTTTTACATCGTGTACACGAATAATTTTTGCGCCATTTTGCGCGGCAATTAGCGCACCGGCTAAGCTGCCCGCTAATCGCTCATCTGTTTTTCTGTTTAGCAAAGTACCTATCATCGACTTGCGTGAAAGACCTGCTAAAAGCGGTAGTTCAAATTTATTAAATGCATTAAATTTAGCAAGTATTTCAAAATTATGCTCTAGGGTTTTGCCAAAGCCAAAACCTGGGTCGAGGATAAGTTGCTCCACCTTAATACCCGCTGTTTCGCATGCGCTTATACGCTGCTCAAAAAAGAGGTTAATTTGCGCTAGCAAGTCAGTATAAGTGGGTTCACTTTGCATTGTCCGTGGCTGCCCTTGCATATGCATTAAACAAATTGCTACATCGGGATACTTAGCGAGTGTGCTAAGTGCGTGGGGCTCTTGTAATGCACGTACGTCGTTAACTATATCAGCACCTGCTAAAATCGCCTGCTCCATGACCTGTGCTTTACTGGTATCTACCGATATAACGCAGTCACTTTTAGCTCTAATGGCTTTTATTGCAGGTATCACACGATTAAGTTCATCGTCTAAATTAACATCTGGCGCGCCTGGACGTGTAGACTCCCCGCCAATATCAATGATAGTTGCACCCTCGTCTAACAACTGCATTGCCTGTTGCACCGCGTGCGCTGTATCTAAAAACTTTCCACCATCAGAAAATGAATCTGGGGTCACATTTAAAATACCCATCACACATGGTTTTTCTAAATTAAGTTTACGCCCACGGGGAAGGTTTATTATGTTAGTCATCGCCAACCTTTTAGTTATTTGATACAAAAAAGCCCCGAAGTACGGGGCTTTTAAAGTATTATTTTAACGATTATTCAGCTTTATCATCAAGGTTTGTTTCATCTTTTTTCGATGAATCATCCGGTTTTTGGCTTTCATCAACCGGCTTTTCTTGAGGTGCGACTGTTTTAGTTGGCTTATCGTCTAAACGGTCGTGTGCATCACGTGGTTCACGCACAGGCTGACGCGCCATTAAATCATCAATTTGTTTAGCATCAATTGTTTCATATTTCATTAATGCATCTTTCATCGCATGAAGAATATCAATATTTTCTTTTAATATATCTTCTGCTCTTTGATAATTACGGTCCGAGAATAAGCGTACTTCGGCATCAATTACTTTAGCTGTTTCATCAGACATGCTCATTGCGCGACCACCGCCGCCACCCATGTACATCTCGTTTTGATCTTCAGCGTAAAGTAACGGACCTAGTTTTTCACTCAAGCCCCACTGCGTTACCATCTTACGTGCAATATCTGTTGCACGCTCAATGTCGTTACTCGCACCCGTTGTTACTTTGTCTTCGCCATAAATAAGTGCTTCAGCAATTCGGCCACCGTAAAGGCTTGAAATCATTGACTCTAAAAGCTCTTTAGAATGGCTAACACGGTCCTGTTCAGGTAAGTACATAGTTACACCAAGGGCACGGCCACGTGGAATAATCGACACTTTATAAACTGGGTCGTGCTCTGGCACCATACGGCCAACAATAGCATGGCCCGCTTCATGGTAAGCCGTCATTTCTTTCTCTTGCTCACTCATCACCATGGTCTTGCGCTCTGCACCCATCATGATTTTATCTTTAGCAGCATCAAACTCAGCCATACTTACAACACGTTTATTACCACGTGCGGCATAAAGTGCGGCTTCGTTTACAAGGTTTGCTAAATCAGCACCAGAGAAACCAGGCGTACCACGTGCAATAACTGCCGCTTCTACGTTATCGCCTAATGGCACTTTACGCATATGTACTTTGAGAATTTGCTCACGGCCACGAATATCAGGCAAACCAACCACTACTTGACGGTCAAAACGACCAGGACGAAGTAATGCAGGGTCTAGTACGTCAGGGCGGTTAGTTGCCGCTATAACGATAATACCTTCGTTACCTTCAAAACCATCCATTTCTACTAGCATTTGGTTTAGTGTTTGTTCACGTTCGTCGTGTCCACCACCCATGCCAGCGCCACGCTTACGACCTACAGCATCAATCTCATCTATAAAGATAATACAGGGTGCAGCCTTTTTAGCTTGCTCAAACATGTCACGTACACGCGATGCGCCCACACCAACAAACATTTCAACAAAGTCAGAACCTGAAATGGTGAAAAACGGTACTTTTGCTTCACCGGCTACGGCTTTTGCAAGTAATGTTTTACCTGTACCAGGAGGACCCACCATTAGTACGCCCTTAGGAATACTACCACCAAGTTTTTGGAACTTAGAAGGGTCACGTAAAAAGTCTACTAACTCTGTTACGTCGTCTTTTGCTTCATCACAACCTGCTACATCAGCAAAAGTTGTTTTAACTTGGTCTTCGCTCATCAGGCGCGCTTTGCTTTTACCAAACGACATTGCGCCTTTACCGCCACCGCCTTGCATTTGACGCATGAAGAATATCCATACACCTATAAGCAGCAACATTGGGAACCAAGAGATAAAAATACTTGCTAAAAACGATTGTTCTTCAGGCTGAACGCCTTTCACATTTACATCATTTTTAAGTAAATCATTAATTAAGTCTTCATCGTACATTGGCATTGTGGTTTGAAAACGCTCACCACTGCTTTTAGTACCTGTAATATTACCCGTTCCACGGTCAATAATAACTTCTTGTAAAGAGCCGCTACGCACGTCTTTTACAAATTGAGTGTAACTTGTTTGACGATCAACTTGATCGCCGCCATTAAAGCTCTGAAATACTGACATTAGCACAACTGCAATAACCAGCCAGAGTATTAGATTTTTCGCCATATCGCTCAAGGGGTTAACCTCTTGTATCCAATTAATTTAAATTCAACTAAACGCCAAGCAACTGTACTACAGTTTGTAGCCGGTCGCTACTATATATACTTCCCGAGAACGGGCACGTGAGGCATCAGGTTTGCGTATTTTCACTGCCTTAAAACTATTACGAACGTCTTGCAAGTATTGATCAAAGCCTTCACCTTGAAACACTTTAACAACAAATGCACCATTTTTCTTTAATACTTGATGACACATATCAAGTGCTAATTCTACCAAATACATGCTACCCGCTTGATCTACCGAGTTATTACCGCTCATATTTGGTGCCATGTCAGAGAGTACCACATCAACATTTTTACCATCAATGCGTTTTAACAATGCATCAAGTACGGCTTCTTCACGAAAATCGCCTTGTAAAAAGTCAACCCCCGCAAGTGAGTCCATAGGTAATATGTCACACGCAACAACCTGACCTTTATCAGATACTTTCTCGGCTAAGTATTGTGACCAGCTGCCAGGTGCAGCACCTAAATCAACAACGGTCATACCAAGGCGAAGCAGTTTATCTTTATTTTGGATCTCATCTAATTTGAAAACAGCTCGAGAACGCCAGCCTTTTTTTTGCGCTTGCTGAACATATTGATCATCAAAATGTTCTTTCAGCCATCGCTTTGAACTGGCTGAATGTTTTTTATTTGTCATAAATTAACACGCAACTAATTAGTAATATTCTTTAGATGGCGTTAGAATACCCTTAATTCAAGCCATATTCAGCAAAATTTGTATAAACATGACATTATCAAACAAACAAAAGCAGTTTTTAAAAGGTCAGGCGCATAGCCTTAAGCCTGTAGTTTTACTAGGTTCTAACGGTTTAACCGAGGGCGTAGTAGTCGAAATTCAAAGTGCATTAGAAATTCACGAATTGATTAAAGTAAAAGTACCTACTGACGATCGTGAAACAAAAGCACTTATTTTTGATGCAATCGTTCGTGAAACCGGCGCTACTAAGCTACAAACAATAGGTCACACTGTTGTATTGTATCGTCAAAGTGCAGAAAAAAAGATTCAATTACCACGCGCATAAGTTAATTGTGCAGTGAGCTTTTTATAAAAAAACCAGCATTAAGCTGGTTTTTTTATTATATGTACTTATTTATGCTTTTTACCTTTAAACAATAAATTTAAAGCACGGCGCTTTTTAGGCAATTTTAGGCAATTTTAGGCCTGTTTTATTTAGTGCGTTTGTATTTTAATAAACGGTCTAGAAATTCAGTAGTTAATTCATTTATCACGCCTGTTTCCGCGTTAACAATCAAACTAAAACCCACATTTAAATGCGGTATAACCACTAAGTCACTGCGATAGCCTTGCACCCAGCCACTATGATAATAAAGCGTTTCATCGTTGTAGTTATAAACACGCCAGCCTAATCCATAATAAGCTTGTTCTAATTCCTTTTTCCATACTCGTCTATAACGCTCTTTTTTTGTAAGTGTATAAGGACGTGTTTGTGTAGCAAGTGCATCTAAAGAGAGTACATCTAGGTTTTGCCCTAATTGCGCATTTAACCATTTTGCCATATCGGTGGCACTTGCATTTACGCCCGCAGCCGGGCCGACTTTATAATAATTTTTTTTCAGCTTGGCTGTGTACCAACGTTTTTTGCCTCTAACGTGCGGCAACGCATAATTTTTATCCTGCACCATTGCATCGTAGCCTAAGCTGGTATCGCTCATTTTTAATGGTGTAAAAATTCCCTCTTGCAACCACTGGTCATATTTTTTATTGGTACTGCTGTAAATTACATCATCAATTAAACTAAACATCACATTTTGATAGCCATAGCATTGGCCTGGTTCGCAAATGGGCTTTACTGTTAATAGCTTTTCGACAATATCGGGGTAATTCATTCTTGATTCAATTAAATTGTCATACGCATTAGGAACCAAACCGCTGGAGTGACTTAATAAGTGAAATACTTTTAAATTATCTTTATAAACCGTGCCTTTAAAGGCAGGTATATACTCACTTACCGGTTTAAATAAATCTATTAACCCTTCACTTGCAAGCTTTGCAGTTAACGACCCTGCAAATGTTTTTGACACAGAAGCCAACCTAAAGCGGGTGTGGCGGTTAACCTGTGTGCCACTTCTTGCCTTAGTGCGGCCCATGGTGTGGATATAATCAGCGTTACCAATACTCACTATCGAAAGCGCAGCGCCAGGAATACCTTTACTGTTGAGTTTTTTTTCTGCGTAGCGTCCATACTGTTTTACGAATCCATCCCAGCTTGAGTCTGCTTTAGCTATTGCCTGAAGCGGTAAAGATAGACAAATAGAGACCCAAACATACATAAAATTAGTGAGATACTTCATTCGTTACAAATTTATTCTTTTTTAACTACATCTATGTGCATAATATCATGAAGTTTTGATAGGACTAACGTACAATGTTGCGATTATTGGCTTTTTAAGTGGATGTTAAGTATTTATGCGTTTTATAGTTGTATCACTTTTTATATTATTATCAGCAGGTTGTGCAATTACCAAACAGCCGGCCGAGCCTTTGGCTTTACCGTTAAAGCCAACATTAAAGAGCGAAACTTACCAGCTTGAGTATAAAACAGAGCACGCATCGCCAAAAGTTAAGTCTGTACAGTTACCGGCGCACAAAGTAACACGCGGTCAAACAGTGCGTATTACAACCGATAAAGCAAGCGTAACAGACACGCTATTAAAGCAAATAACCCAAGCCTTGAACGATAAAGGCTTAGAAGTGACTGATAGCAAAAACAGTGACTACACGTTAGCTATTCATCAGTTAGATTTAGCTTTTACTGACGATACAAAATATGCGTTAACTCAACCTGAAAACCCTTATCCTTTATTTGCCAAAGTAGCGCAGCAATACCCTACCCAGCAATGCGCCACCATACTAGCGCAAGTGAGCATGCGCATTACGCACCGCGCCTCTGGCGATGTGGTATGGTTTGCAAAGTCATCAATAGACAGCGCAAGCTTCCACCGTGAGCCTTTATTGTTTAGCTTTGCCCAAGAGCAAAAAATTACTAATGAGTTAGAAGTGGCAACATTTGTACATCAACAAAATACCGAGCAAGCCCGTATAGCGCGCGCAGGTAAGGAAGTAACTGTACCGCCCTTTAAAACTATTACTAAATTAAGCAGCTTAACTAAACTACAAGGCCCATGTACGCGTACAGAGGTGAGTGCCTTAACGCCTATGATGCAATATTACTTAAGCAGTATTTTAATTGACAAAATAAAAGTGCAATAACGTAAAAAACTACATTTTTTTACAGATTCAAGGATTCACTTACCAATATAATACGCTTAATAACAAATAATAATTAGGTCCCCAGGGATGAAAAACGCTTTCTTACAGCATACTTTTATTAATAGCGTATTGCTTTGCGCCAGTTTTTTGAGCTTTCAAAGCCAGGCAAGCAATCGATACTATGCTGATAACACGCTAGAGCCCACCCAAGGCTTTGCGTGGGATTGGAGCGCTGGGGCTGGTTATTATGTAGAAGACTCTTACCTAATTGGCCTTGATTCCTATGACGATGGCATTGAACTCGATTTAAGCCTGGCTATTTCCTACGAAAACTTTTATCTCGACTTTGATCATAACCAATTAAGCGGCGGCTTAGTTGTGGGTTACAGCCTTATAGATAAATTTGATTGGGGCTTGGATATATTAGGCACCAATACTCAGGCTGGCTTTGATGACAAAGGTTTAGGTTTTTACAACCACGGTGTAATAGAAGAGCTTGCGGGTATAAAATCGCGTAATTACGATTTTGATGCTGGGCTAAGATTAACGCGCCGCTTTGAAAACTCGCAAATTTCGTTTGAGTTTTTACATGATATTACAGGTACACATAATGGCTGGGTGTTTAACACCTTTTTTAGCCATATTTTGCCATGGCGTAATTGGGAGTTTAGATCTGGGGTGGGTATTAGCGCTTATTCGGGCAGTTTTACTAACTATTACTTTGGTATAGATGCAGACGAAGCCACCGCTAATCGCCCTATTTACACCCCTAATGGCAGTACCAGTATTATGTTTGAGTTTCATGCTGAGTACCCTATTTCTCAAGATTGGGTATTTTTGTCTGGCTGGTTAACAACGTGGTTTTCAAAAGAAATAGACGACAGCCCCATTATTTCTCAAGGGTATCAACATAAAGCCAAGGTAGGCCTACGTTATGTATTTTAGATGGATCTGTTTATTATTGATCTTCCCTGCTATTTCATCTGCTAAAACAACAGATAAAACGGCCCCATTAATTGCGCTGCCCGACACTTGTGTTGCACTACGTGAGGGCCGTAATTGCTACGCTGATGTAACGCTTAGCTGGCAGCAACCAACTATTGGTAATTACTGCCTAAGAGACGCAACATCAAAATATATAATGCAATGCTGGTTAAAGCAGCAACAAGGCGTATTTGAATATACCTTCGACTCCCAGCAAAGTATTTCTTTTGAATTGTTTGATAGTAATACAGCCCAAGTTATTGCCACAACAGAGGTTAAACTGCAGTGGGTTTATCAAAATAGACAAAAAAAACGCCGCTGGCGCTTGTTCTAATTAGAGGTGTGACCTTCGTGATTGATTTTACAGCAATGTGTGTTTGGTAATTAAGTAAGTCAGCGCTTATAAAGTGTGGTTGTTTACCTATATAGGCACTAATGCAGCATAAATCCCAAACCTATGCAGCCCTTAGGGTTATTTAAGGGCGAGTTTCAATCCACACACGGCAACCCACTAGCACTAAGGAAGCTTTATGGATAATTACGGCACTATTTTATTAGTTGAAGATGACACCTCTTTAGCCCAATGGGTTGCAGAGTACTTAACCGAGCAAGGCTATACCACCCATGTTTGCCACCGCGGCGATGAAGTAATAAGCCAGGTAAAAAACTTAAACCCTAACATAGTGTTGCTCGACATTATGCTGCCAGGCCAAGACGGTATAAGTGTGTGCAGAGAGCTACGTAGCTTTTACACCGCGCCCATTATTATGCTAACCGCCCGCGATGATGAAATGGATGAAGTAATTGGTTTAGAAGTAGGTGCGAGTGATTACATCATGAAACCTGTGCGCCCTCGCGCATTACTGGCCCGTATAAAAGCAGCGCTGCGCCTTACCAGCGAACCGACTAAAGTAACCACTAACGAGAGTGTGATTACTGTAGGCGCACTCAGTATTGATACTCAATCACGCAGTGTAACGCTTAATAATCAAGATATGGCTATTTCTAGTGCTGAGTACCTCCTACTGCACTATTTAGCCAGTAATGCAGGGCAAGTAGTCTCGCGTGATGCTGTGTTTAAAGCAACCAAAGGCCGTGAATACGATGGGCTTGATAGAAGTGTTGATGTACTAATATCTGCGCTGCGCAAAAAGTTTCATGATGACCCGCAAAACCCAGAAAAAATTAAAACTATTTGGGGGCGTGGTTATTTACTTGTTGCCACTGCGTGGGAATAGTAACCGTGGCGGTTTAAATGAAAAAATTTTACATTTCACTACTCGGTAGTGCGCTGCTTTCTATTGTTGTATTGGGCTGGCTAATCGATGCATTTAGCCAACAAACTCAAACACCGCATGATGAATTTAGCCTTCAAAGCCAAATGATCAACGGCTTTAGTAAACATTTGAGTAGTGTAGCGACCTCAGAGCGCGCAGCTTATGTAAAGCAATTGGCAAACGACTTTAATGTAAAGCTTGATTACAAAAATAATGAATCCCTAGCCCTGCCGCCGTCATTAATACTACAAATGCATACCCAAAGCGGCCTTATTTTAGAAGACCAGCAAGGTTTTTATATGCTCTACAGTAGCGAAGTATTGTCGCCTTATCATCTTTCCATGCGCCTAGATAAAGGCTTTGAAACAGATCAGCGCAACGATATTATTTTAACTTTGTTGTTTTATGCTGGGCTCTGCATTTTTATGGGCTTTATTATTGCCCCACTTGCTAAACGCTTAACAGTATTAAACGATGCGGCTAAAAAATTTGCCGCAGGAGATGTGCAAGCGAGGATAAAGGTCTCTCACTTTACCTACATAAGAGATGTTGAGCTTACATTTAACCGCATGGCTAGCCAAATAGAAAAGCTCGTGGCGGAGAACAAATTAATGGCATCGAGCTTATCGCACGATATTAGAACCCCTATCGCATGTTTACGCTTTGGCTTAGATGCTGCGCTCGACAGCGCAGATATGCCTAAAGTTAAACAATACCTTGTGCGTATGGAAAACGATCTCGATCATATGGAATCGATGCTTAAAAGCTATTTAGCCTTTGCAACCCTTGAGCAAAATGCCAACCAGCTCACCTACTCGCAAACTAATTTATCGCACTATCTAGAAGATTTACTTACACAGCTTTCGCCTAAAATTGAAACCAGCCAACTTAAAATACAACTAAACAGTAGTGACGATATGGTTTTTGCTGACTTACATTGGCTTGCTCGGGCTATTAGTAATTTAATTGGCAATGCCTGCGACTTTGCAAAAGACACTATTTACGTCAGTGCAAAGCGCGATGAGCATTATTTATATATTACGGTTGAAGATGATGGCCCAGGCATCGCACCAGAGAACTTTAATAACGTTTTTAGCCCGTTTTTTAGAGAAGAAAGCCACCGTAACCGTGCTGATAAAAGTTATGGCTTAGGGTTAGCCATTGTTGCAAAAGTGGCAGATTGGCATCACGGCAGTGTAAGCGTTAGTAAAAGTGCGCGGCTTCAAGGGGCGTGTTTTACCCTTAAAATTGGCCAGCATCACGATTCGTAAAATATTATTTACACAACTGTAATTAGGGCCTGTTGGCCTTTTAGGGTTATAATTTGTTCTATCTAGGGGCTGTTTAATCGCGGCGCGAGGTTTGTAACCTAGTGGGCTACGTAAAAACCGAGTAACAAAGAGTAAATAGCCCCTAGGCAGAACCCTTAGGGCAGCGCCTGTTTGGCATTTATACGTCGTTATCGCCTATTTATGGGGAACAACCACACTACATAGGCTCTGCCTTGCCTAAACACCAAACAGACTGCTGCAAATTTAACCTCGAAAGGTAAACAGGCCCTAAAATTTATTACACAAAATCAACTCCTTATTCTAAACCTGTTGATAACATTAATTAAATGCATCGCATGATAGACACACCAGACGATAATTATTGTCACAATTGGGCAAATAAGTACTTTTTATTTATTTGCAATTCCAGTAGATTGTCAGCGCCGTCAAAAAATAGAGAAGTACAACAATATGAGCGCAGTTAGAGGTGAGTTTAGCTCTCGCTTTGGATTTATAATGGCCGCCGCAGGCTCTGCAGTAGGTTTAGGTAATATTTGGGGGTTTCCTACCCAAACAGCAAGTAATGGTGGTGCCGCTTTTTTAGTCGCTTATTTGGTACTTGCGTTCTTTTTAGCATACCCCGCACTTATGGCTGAGCTTATAATTGGCCGCCACGGACAAGCTAATGCGGTGTCTTCTTTAACAAAAATAACATCACACGCGTGGCAAAAGCGTTTTGCTTTTATCGTGGGTTTTGGCGGGATTTTATGTGCGGGCTTTATTTTAAGTTTTTATGCCATTGTGGCAGGCTGGATGCTCAGCGCAACAATTGAACCTATCACTACATTAGCTGGTGCAAATCAAGCTTCAACGTGGTTAAGTGAGCAGTCACTTACACGAAACATCATTTTTACAGTGGTATTTATCATACTCACCGTGGCTATTATTAGTCGTGGCGTAGAAAACGGCATAGAAAAATGGTCTAAGCGTCTGATGCCTGCGCTTTTAGGTATTTTATTTGCCCTAATTGCTTACGTTATGACCCAAGAAGGTGCTATGCAAGGGCTTAAAGCCTATTTAGTGCCTGATTTTTCATCTATATTTGATGCAAATTTACTCGTAAGTGCACTCGGCCAAGCGTTTTTCTCTTTGTCATTAGGCACCAGTGTGATGATTATTTATGGCTCTTACATAAGTAAAAAAGAAAACCTAGTCACGCTAGGCGCATATGTAACATTAATTGATGTGTTTATCGCGTTTGTAGCGGGCCTTTTAATTATACCAGCCATGTATGTCGCACAAGCTCATGGCGTAGAAATTTTTTCATCTACAGGCAAACTTCTCTCTGAAGACACACTGGTGTTTCAAGTGCTACCTGCATTGTTTGATGGTATGGGCTCTGTGGGTTTATTTATAGGCTTTGCATTTTTTGCCCTAATGAGTATAGCCGCACTTACCTCCTCTATTTCAATGTTAGAGGCGCCGGTATCGTATACTGTGGAGCGCTTTGCAATGAGCCGCCTGCAGGCAACATGGCTAATAGGCGCGCTAATAAGCGCAGTAAGCATTACCATAGTATGTAACTTAGGAAGCTTATTTGGTTTAGTGATCACCCTAACAACTAAAGTTGCTCAGCCTTTACTTGGCTTAATGTGTTGTATTTTTGTTGGCTGGATTTGGTACCGTGGCTCACTACTAAAAGCAATACAGCAAGGTAACCCTGAGGTTCATAACACACTATTTTGGAAAGTATGGCCTGTATACACTAAGTTTGTGTGCCCTATAGCTATTGGTGCTGTGTTTTTACATTCGGTGTTAAGTTAAAACGTTATTTTTAACTAACCCGAGTTCAAGTTAAGTACTAAATTAAGCAAAGCCCACGCGTTAAGTGGGCTTTTTAATAGCTTAAATTTACTCGTAATAAATTAGCTTAGTGTATTTAACACCATATCTTGATGAGGGATGCCATCTTCTAGGTATTGCTCCCCTACTTCTGTAAAGCCAAAAGAGCGATAAAATGCTAATAAATAGGTTTGTGCGCCTATATAAATATGACGCTCTGGCCACTGCTTTTTACAACATGCTATGGCCGCATTTACAAGCTCAGTAGCCCGCCCTTTACCTCGCTCACTTTTGCAAACCAGTACACGGCCTATTGCACTGTACTGCTCATTTTTTTCATAGCAGCGGGCATAAGCTAATAAACTATTATCTGCAATTGCATATAAATGCTGAGTACTAGGGTTAAAGTCTACTTCATCAAGCTCAGGGTAAGGGCATGTTTGCTCTACTACAAATACATCAACACGACCTCGCATTATCGTAAATAAAGTACGCGTATCAAGCGCATCAAAATGCGCACATTTAAACGACATATAAAATCCTAAAATAAAAAACCCAGCCTAAGCTGGGTTTAGTTAAATTACGCATCACTTAGGCAAACAAACGCTCTAATTGGTCGCACAACTGCGATAAATTCACATGGTCGTGCTCTATGGTTAAATCAACATAACCATCGCCTCTAAATGCTCTATCCAGCTCAATTAAAACATGCGTTTTGTGTGCTTCTGGTACAAACGATAATTCAATTTCTTGAATACCAAATAAGCTGCGGCTATTAGGCTTGTACTCTAACTCTTGATAACACCCCGATACCGACTGAAAAGTAGGCGCACGTAAATGGCCTTTTTCAACATCAGCTTTTAATAAACTAAACCCTAATTTATCCATTGCTTGCATACAGGTTTTAACAGCTTCGTTAGGGTAAATATGCAAGTGGTCTTTATCTGTAGGGTCTAGTGCTAAATCAATATCAAGGCCTGTTTCAATCCATACATGTGATTGGTTGTAACCGGCATTAATTTCAGTAATTGGCGTTTCTGGATGAAGGCGCGCTTCAAATGGAATACTTTTAACTTCACCTGGCTCAATGGTGCCTATGTCGGTTATACGCCACTGATCAATTACGTGATTAGTAAAGTACTCACCTTCTTCGCCATCAACTTTAACGCGAGTCATTAAAAACAAATCAAGGCCAGCAATTTCTTGAGCCACATCGCCTGCAGTTATAACGATATTAGCGTTAAAAAGTTGCCCTGGCTGAAGATGCTCAGTTTCTAAAATTGTATCTACTTTTGCAGCGCCAATACCTACCGACGCTAAAATCTTTTTAAACATATCTATCTCCTTAAGCTGAGCGGCTCAGTTTGTTGCTCAAGCTTAAACTCCTTCGTTAGAGCATCTTAACCATATTTAAAAGCCAATGTCAGTGAAAAAATGTTATTTACATGCTATTTACGATTAAATACGTGTTTAATGTGCATTTTTTATACGTAGCTGGGCAAGTAATTGATTAAACGCGCTCATTTTTAGGGCTATTTTTATTTTCAATGGTATAAAATTTTCGCTACACTGCAATCCCAAATGAAGTGATATTAAGAATTATGGAACTAATCTATTTTGCCGCCGCGTTTGTTTGTGGCTTTGGTGTTTATCAATTAAAACTTCCTCCCCTTATTGGCTTTTTACTTGCCGGTTTTGCATTAAATTTATCAGGCTATAAAAGCACCGAACTACTCGATACCATTGCGGCACTGGGTGTAACACTTCTTTTATTTAGTATTGGCTTAAAACTTAAAGTAAACAGCTTAATCAAGCCCCAAGTATGGGCACCCGCTACCCTACACATTATTTTTAGCAGTGCATTATTTAGTGGCTTTATGTTACTGCTAGGTATTTTTGCTGTGCCTATGTTTGTTGATTTAAGCTGGCAAAGTGCCTTATTAGTTGGGTTTGCGCTAAGCTTTTCAAGCACTGTATTTGCGGTAAAAGTACTTGAAGAGCGCGGTGAAATGGCAAGCCTACACGGAAAAATAGCCATTGGCATTTTAGTTATGCAGGATATTTTTGCGGTTATATTTTTAGCCATTAGCACCGGCAAAGTACCTAATATGTGGGCTCTTGCTTTAATTATTGCACTCCCTTTAGTGCGCCCACTTATGTATGCAGTGCTTAACCACTCTAAACATGGTGAGCTATTGCCGTTATTTGGCTTTTTCTTTGCGTTGGTAGCCGGTTATAACGCTTTTGATTTTGCAGGTTTAAAGGGCGATTTAGGCGCGCTCATTATGGGGATGATGTTTGCGCCACATAAAAAGGCGGGAGAGCTTTCAAAGTCGCTGCTTAATTTAAAAGATATTTTGCTGGTCGGTTTTTTCTTAAGCATTGGTTTAAACGCAGAGCTTACAGCGAATTCATTAATTGTAGCGTTAATCCTTATATTTGTGCTGCCAGTTAAAACCTTACTTTATTATGTGTTTACGAATACCTTTAAGCTCAGAGCACGCACCTCGTTACTCACTGCATTTAGCCTTGCTAATTTTAGTGAGTTTGGCCTTATTGTGTGTGCTGTGGCAGCCTCTACAGGCATGATCACCTCAGAGTGGCTGGCGGTAATGGCTATTGCGGTGTCTATTACCTTTGTTATTGCATCGCCTCTTAATAAACGCTCAAACGAGTTATACGTAAAAATTGAGCGCTGGTTATTAAAATTCGAAAGCAAAACCCGCTTAGCTGAAGAGCTACCCGTTAATCTAAACGACACTAAAATCGTTATATTTGGTATGGGACGCATAGGTACAGGTGCATACGAAACAATAAATGCGACTCACCCTAATGTAGTGGCGGGCATTGATATTAAACCAGAGGTGGTAGAAAAACATATTAAACGCAATAGAAAGGTACTCCTTGCCGATGCCACCGACCCTGACTTTTGGCAGCGCGTTAACCACTCTCATGTTGAAATGGTGATGTTAGCTATGCCAAAGCATATGCAAAATATTTTTGCACTAGAGCAATTACAAGCCTCAGGCTATAACGGCCAAGTAACAGCTATCGCCAATTACCCTGATCAACAAAAAGAGCTTGAACAAATGGGCGTAAACTCGACCTATAACTTTTATTTAGAAGCAGGAAGTGGTTTTGCCGAGCACGTAAAGCAAGAGCTATTCGAAAAATAGCACTTTTATACTAAACAATAAAAACAACCAAATGAAAACGCCTTATTTTTAATAAGGCTTTTTTATTAGTTTTAGTTTAAAAACTCATTTTATTTACATTCCTTTACATTACTTCTCTCTATCTGTAAAAAAAACAGATAAACTACCGGTGTTGTTTAAATAAACGCCTTCGCACCTATGTCGCATAATTAGACTCCAGCTAATTAATGCAAGGTAAGCATTTATTTATCAACACAAATTTATTCAATCAGAGGGCCTACTCCCTCGTTCAATAGGCTGTTTCTTGCCCGTCACAGCCTATTTTATTTCTGTTTACTTGCCCGCTTACCCAGCCGCTATTTAATGCGTTTATTATTAATAAGCAGTAGTATTACTATTATACGTTTTATCAATTACTGACTTATTATGGATACAGCCGAACTCAAGCTCGCTATTAATACAATTATGCCCTTTGGAAAATACGCAGGCAGACCCTTATTGCTTTTGCCAGAGCCCTACCTAGTGTGGTTTAAACAGCAAGGGTTTCCAGAAAGTAAACTCGGAGCGCAGCTTGCAATGATGTACGAGGTTAAATTAAACGGGCTTGAGCAAATGCTGATGCCCCTACTTAAAAAAAATAAAAAATAATTGAGAACTTTTTCCACGTAGCCGGGTCTACTATTTTGCTACTTGTTGATTTTGGTTTTTAACCACAAAAAGCGCCTTAGGCGCTTTTTTTATGTCTGGCGTTTTTAGGTAAGTTGCTTTTATACCAATCCGCATAATAAAGTGATCTATTTTGAGGATGGAAAAACGTGTTGATAGCTAAGCAAAAAATTTGCTATTTAGTTGTTCTCGGCAATTGCTCCTGCATTGCTCTACCTTCTGCATCCATGCAATCGTAAATGAGAATTTTTAACGTAGGTAGCGACACATTTGGCCCCACAAAATGATTAAATATTATTGTGGATAGGTATTAGGTAAGGTAACTATAAACTTAGCGCCACCAATCGATGAGTCAGTGATTGAATAGTGCCCTTTATGCCACGATACAATTTTTGCCACTATTGCTAAGCCTAAACCAAAGCCCCCTGTGCTTTTATCACGGCTTTTATCTAAACGAGTAAAAGGTTTAAATACGCTTTCTCTGTCGCTTTTTAAAATACCTTCTCCGTCATCTTCCACAATAAAGTAAATTGCATCACCCTGCGCTTTGAGTGTGACATCAACACGACTAACAGCGTACTTTAACGCATTGCCCACCAAGTTTTGCATTACACGCGCAATAAAGTGCGCATCACACTTGTACACTAGAGCCTGTGGTAACACCGCATTAAACTCTATGCCGCTTGCAAAATTTAGCTTATTAATGACCGATTGTGTTAAGGCAGCCAAATCAACGTCGCTTCTAGCTAAGCTTGGTTGCTGCGAATCAAGCCGAGCATATTCAAGCATTTCACACACAAGCGCTTCAAGTTCGCTTATATCTGCCTGCATATTAGTTAGGTAATGTTGCCCTTTTTCCGATTGCAGTGTTTCTTCTAACATGGCTATACCAAATTTTAATCGTGCAAGGGGCGTTCTAAATTCATGAGATACAGAGGAGGTCAGTTCTTGTTGCGCACTAAGAAGATGCTCTATGCGCTGCTGCATTACTTTTAGAGTATCAGTAACGGGTAAAAAAAACGATTTAGAAGGACTGCTTAAGTTAAAGTCTTGCGAGCCATCTACCGCTTCGCACGCATGGCTTAATTTAGAAAAATCACGCCATAGTAAAAAGCTCCACAGCCCCACAGGTAACCCTACAATAGCCAGTAACATTAAATACGGAATAACAGAGCTTTCAGGTGCTTTTATAACGCCTACAGGACCAATTTGAAGTAGTTTGTTATCACCAAGCTCAACATACCACACTATGCGCTGCTTTTTATCATACAGATACAGGTAATGGTTTTTATCTAATGAGGCTTGCTGCTTAAGGGGTAAAATAAGATCTTTGCGGGCAATAACTTGGCTTTCAAAGCTGTGTTTTAGCTTATCTAGACCATCATCGGTTTGCGATAATAACCAAAGTGCTTGGCCAAACTCATCATCTAACAGCACTTGCTGCTGCGTCTCTTCGTAAGGCCAAATTTGTTCTATAACACCACTAACAATAAATAAAGAAACAATGATATAAACATATAAACTTATAAATAGTTTGCCCATTATTCCTTATTTACCTTCATATATTATTTTTCCCAGGCGTCTGATACAAACAAGTAACCTTGCCCCCACACGGTTTTTATACGGTAAGGTTTATCGCTGTTATCACCTAGCTTTTTACGAATTCGTGACACGCGTACATCAACGGTACGGTCAAGCCCATCGTATTGACGACCAATCATATGTTGATGAACATGTTCACGGCTTAGTACTTCGCCTGCATTTGAGGCAAGTAGCCATAGTAACTCAAACTCATGCGATGTAAGTACTATTTCGTTTTCGTTTAATTTAACAATTCGGCTGGTTTTATCAATGACTAAATCACCAAACTGAATCTCTTCTGCGGCCTTAACCACGGGTTGCCCGCGACGCAGTAATGCATTTACACGCGCCAGTAAAACACGCGGTTCTGCAGGTTTTACCACATAGTCATCTGCGCCAAGCTCTAAGCCAATCACCTGATCAAAGTCTTCACCTTTTGCAGTAAGCATTAAAATTGGCAACGAAAACTTATCACGTACTTGTCGACATACGCTAAAGCCATCTTTACCTGGCAGCATAATATCTAAAATCATTAAATCAGCAGCGTTATTCTCAAGATAACTAAATACTTCATCACCACGGCTTAATACGTCTACTTCTAAGCCATTATGTTTAAGATAATCTTTTGTTAGTTGTTGTAAACCTAGGTCATCTTCAACAAGTAAAATTTTTGGCATGAGTTGCTCCTAAATTAAAAATAGCTCCATGGAGAGCGAAGCCTGCGCCTACTTTTTTTAGCATCAGCACTTTGCACTTCAACGTGTGTTTTAGCAATTAACACACCGGTATGAGGATTGATTAAGGAGTATATGGTCTCTACCTGAACACGCGCTTTATACTCAAACTCACCAACAGCCTGCTGTTGCCAGCATTTAATCAGTTTGTTTTGTTGGTACAGGCATGCATCGCTTGGCGATGGTTGCTGCCAATTAAACTTTAAATCGAGATCGCAAAACGCTTGCTGCTCAGACACAACACACACTTTGGGAGAGACCTTTAAAGACGCATTTTGCGCTACAACGGGAGGGCTAAACAGAAAAACTGTAAGCACAATCAACATTAAATACTTCATATTAAAAAGTATGATCGAATCCTATAAAAGCAGTCATTGAATAGTTACGTTCAAAAAGCGGACTGCCATCCATAGCTGAATAGTCGTAATATGCTACATGAAAACGAAGACTGTTAGCCTCACTCAATGGCCAACTGGCGTCGATTTTAGCATAAGGTTGCCAGCTACTACCAACGTCAATTTTACCTAATGAGGTTTCGTGTGCTTTTAAACCATAATAGTAGCTGTTTAATTCAGCTGATTTATAGTTAACCCCAAGCGTTGGCTTTAACTTTAAACGCCCTACTTCACTGTGGTACTGCCATTGTATAGCGCCCCGAGTACCGTTATAAACATTACTTATATCGTGTAATAACTGTATCGATAGCACATGGTTTTGCTGCACATAATGATAGCTTCCCCCGGCATCTAGGGCTAAATGGCGATTATCAATATTATCGATATTTATTTTTTTAGGCTGGGGATTATTTTGCGCTAATGCAGAAGCACCTGCGGTTGCTGGTAAAACAAAGAGGTTATTAGGATGCCAATCAATAAAAAAGCGTGACTCTGCGTTAAGTTCTGAAACGATATTAAAATGATGCTTTTGATTTTCTACAAGTGTGTAGCCAAGGCGACCATTATCGAAAAACCAGCGCTCGCCATAAAAAGCAATGCGTGGGATCACAGGGAGCGGGACGTTTTTTCCGCCATGCAGAGGGTTGGTAATAACACCCGCGCCGACACTTAGATTTACATGCCACTTTTTAACAGTAATATGTTGCTGCGCATACTCTTGTTCGTTATAGGCCTGCGAAGCTGTGCTAGGCACGCAAACAAGACACACCACAAAGCAAAAAATGTAAATAAAAGTATTGAGCCGCATTAACCTAATCTAAATGAGTAAATAAGTAAGTGACCCATACTAGCAAGGTAAGCACAAATGTGCGCCACCTGGTTACAATCATTCACAATTTTTATACATGCGTATCACATTTAAATGTCAGGGGCTATTTCAATACGGTTGCGACCATGTGTTTTAGCTATATATAAAGCTCGGTCGGCGCGCTCAATAAGTACCGAACCTTTCGTGAATGGACGTAAAATAGCGAGCCCAAAACTTGCAGAAATTGCACGTTTAGAATTTACATCGTCTTTTTTACGGATAGTTAATGAGGCAATATCTAAACGAATTTTATCAGCAAACACCATAATCTCGTTGATGCTGTCAAAATACCCGGTAATACAAAACTCCTCACCACCATAGCGGTAAACATTCAGGCTATCGGAAATATTTTGCGAAACTTTTTTGGCTACTAATTTAAGTACTTCATCGCCTTTTTGATGACCAAAATCGTCGTTAAAACGCTTAAAGTGGTCAATATCAAACATGATTAGTACCGCCAATACGCTCTCGTCAGCTTGCTCTGAATAGGTTTGACAAAACTGCTGAATATCATCATCAAACTTTCTTCTATTAAAAAAGCCTGTCAGGGGGTCTGTATCAGCTGCTTCTTGAGAAAGGTTAAGTGCTTCTTTTAAATCTTTAATTTCGTTATAGGCTACCGCAAGCTTAGTTTGAAATTCTCGCGCATAGTCTTGCATAGCCACCGACTCGTCGGTTAAGCGTTCAACACAACCGAGTATTTCATTAAACGAATTTACATTAGCTAAACTTGCCAACTCATTTTGAGAATCTACCAACGACGTGGTAAAGCTTTTAGAATGATCGAGGGTAACGCTTATATCATGCTGTACTTGCTCCATAGTGCCATGGAAGCGATCAGCCATTTCTTGAAAAAACACTAAGTCATCTTCGCTTAAATGCTTATCAAAAATTTCTTTTGCTTTATTTTGAGTACATGTTTGTTGCTCAGCAATGACGTGATCAAGCTCAGCATTTAATGCTGGCTTACTGCCTTGTACATAGCAATACCAAATAGCGTAATTGATAGGCGTTACCGGCATTCGGTATTTTACCATCAGAGGAATTGCTTTTTTTAAACATTGAGCAGAATGAGCGAGCGATACAGCATGATCCATAATTATTATAAACTCTCGTGCGTCATTATTTTTTATTATTAAGCTTTCATGTTAAGTAATAGTAAACTCATACGCAACTGTTAATCATACTATTTACTGAATTATATTAATCGTTAAAAGCTTAAATAACATTTGCGCCTAAAGTTTGTGCAATATTCCATAATGCACTGATTGCAGGGTCGTTAAGTTCTTTTTTTAGCACCGCCAAACCAATATCAAACCCTTCTGGCTGGTAATTTTCACTGGGCAGTACGTGTACCTTGTCTTGTAGCGGACTATTATCTAGCACTATTTTGGGAACCATGGCGACACCTAATCCTAGGCTCACCATAGACACCATAGCTTCGTGCCCTGCTACTTGTGCATAAATTTTTCCATGCACATTATTTTTCCGCCACCACTGCTCTAACCGCTGCCTAGAAAAACCTTGCTCAGGTACAATAAACTCCAGTTCTGACCAATCAATATGTGAGGCGTTTTTCGCTATTTTTTCGCTGATCGGGCATTGAATTTTAGGTCCAATAAGAACCAGTGGAGAGTGACCTATATTAACAAAAGCAATTTGGGCAGGCAGTTTACTTGGCCGTGCAGCAATAGCCATTGATTCATGGGCATCCAGTACTCGGTTTATTGCCAACGCCGGATCGCCGGTATTTAGCGTTATTTCTATATGCTGATGCTGCGCGCGGAGTTGTTCTAATATTTGATGCAAAAAACTATACGAGGCGGTGACTGAGCAATAAATACTCACATTACCGTAAATATGCTGGGTTGGGTCTTTCACATTCGCTTTAAAGCGCTGCCAATTAGCCAGTGTAGAGGTGGCGTAATCAATAAACGACTCCCCTTCTTTAGTTAATTTTACACTTCGGTTATCGCGTATAAATAAAGCAACGCCGACCTCATCTTCAAGCTGCTTAATATTACGACTTAAAGTAGGTGCACTTATATGGCACAGCTCGCTCGCCCTGGCAAAATGGAGCGTTTTAGCTAACGCTAAAAAGTAATTTAAATGCTTATGATCCATTACATGCCTCTACGTTTCATTTTTTGAAATACTTTAGTGCAAATATATCATTTTACGCAAGCAAAGTTTTTTTTTATGGTGTGTTTAAGCAAAGCAAATACGCTTTGCATCTAACAAACACGAATTATAGGACACTAACATGGCGAATTATTTTAATACCTTACCTTTACGCGAGCAGCTAGCTCAATTAGCGCAATGTGAATTTATGGACCCAAGTGAATTTACCGAGGGTGTTGATGCACTTAAAGGTAAAAAGCTGGTTATTGTTGGCTGTGGCGCACAAGGTCTTAACCAAGGTTTAAACTTACGTGACTCAGGCCTAGATGTATCGTACACGTTACGTCAATCAGCAATTGATGAGCGTCGTCAGTCATACTTAAATGCATCTGAAAACGGTTTTACTGTAGGCACCTACGAAGAGCTAATTCCGAGCGCTGACGTAGTATTAAACCTAACACCAGATAAGCAACATACGGCCGTTGTAACTGCCATTATGCCTTTAATGAAACAAGGCTCTACACTTGCTTACTCGCACGGTTTTAATATTGTTGAAGAAGGCATGCAAATTCGTGAAGACATTACGGTAATCATGGTTGCTCCTAAGTGTCCTGGCTCTGAAGTTCGCGAAGAATACAAACGCGGCTTTGGTGTACCTACTCTTATTGCTGTTCACCCAGAAAATGACCCACAAGGTCACGGCTTAGCACAAGCTAAAGCCTACGCTGCGGGTACCGGTGGTCATCGTGCCGGTGTACTTAAGTCATCGTTTATCGCTGAAGTTAAATCAGACTTAATGGGCGAGCAAACAATTCTTTGTGGCATGTTACAAACCGGTTCAATTTTATGTTTTGATAAAATGATTGAAAAAGGCATTGATGCGGGTTACGCATCAAAACTAATTCAATACGGCTGGGAAGTAATTACCGAAGCCCTTAAATACGGCGGCGTTACTAACATGCTTGACCGTTTATCAAACCCTGCAAAAGTAAAAGCGTTTGAACTAAGCGAAGAACTTAAAGTTATTATGCGCCCGCTTTATAACAAGCACCAAGATGACATTATCGACGGTACTTTCTCACGCGTAATGATGGAAGATTGGGCAAACGACGATGCAAACTTACTAAAATGGCGTGCAGAAACTGCCGAAACTAACTTTGAAAAAACCCCTGCTGGTGATGTAGAAATCTCTGAGCAAGAGTTTTTCGATAACGGTATTTTAATGGTTGCTATGGTTAAAGCGGGCGTTGAGCTTGCATTTGAAACCATGACTGCAGCGGGCATTATTGACGAGTCGGCTTATTATGAGTCTTTACACGAAACACCGTTAATTGCCAACACAATAGCACGTAAAAAGTTATTCGAAATGAACCGTACTATTTCTGATACTGCAGAATACGGCTGTTACTTATACAACCATGCGTGTTTACCATTATTGGCCGATTTTATGAAAAACATCGACACCGATGTTATTGGTAAAGGCTTAAATGAGCAAAGTAACCAAGTAGATAACCAAACATTGATTCAAATTAACACTGCACTACGTGAGCACCCTGTTGAAATTGTTGGCGCTAGACTACGCGGCTACATGTCAGCAATGAAGAAAATTGTATAACTAGTTTCGCTTGTTAGAAACCAAGCCCACATGCATACGCTGTGGGCTTTTTCGTGCTAGTAATAATAAGAAGCGAGTATACCCTTTTAGATATATTGCAATAATTAGCGCTTAATTAATAATGTGCTAACATGGCTATCTACCTAGTTGTAAAGTTAAATAATATGACGATAAAAAACCTAACTATCACTCAAAAAATCACCATTTTAGGCAGTACCATTGCAATCTGTGTCGCTGCATTAATTGGTTTAACGTCTTTATATAGCTCTGAAGATATTATAGAACGACGTATGATTGAATCTGAGCTACCCAGCAAATTACATAGTATTAGTAATCAAATTGGTGGCGAAATAAACGAACTACTAGGTGCTGCACAGCAACTATCATCAAATGAATTTATCTTAGAGTGGGCGCGCTCAAATAACCAAGACGACACACTACTGCTTAAGGAATTAAACCGCGTAGCAAAGCAGTTTGATTTAGCAACGGCGTCGTGGGCTAACCGTGATACAGCACAATATTGGAACCAACACGGATTTTTACGCGTGCTTAAAAACGACGCGGCTGATGGGTGGTTTTTTGGCTTTACCAACTCAAATAATCCGTACTCAATCAGTATTTATCAAGAATCCCCGACTGATGTAAAAATGTTTGTAAATCATCAACAAACAAATGGGCTTGGATTAGCGGGGCTTGCAAAAAGCATCACCGACATGCAAAAGCTATTACAACAATTTAAAATTGAGCAAACTGGCTTTGTGTTTATTACAGATAAAAGCGGTTTAATTCAGTTACATAAAGATGCAAATAAAGTGGCTAAAGTAAACATAGACACACTTTATGGCAGTAATGTTCATAGTACTTTGTATAACCCTTCTGGTTTTGCAATTACAGAATTATCACTTAATAACGAAGCCACATTTTTAGCAGCCATGCCAATAGCCAATACCGACTTATACGTATTAGCCCAAGTACCTAAAAGTGAGGTGTTTGCGACAGTAGGTACATTGGAGTGGCAAATATTTACCTTTACGCTAGTGATAGCCCTCGTTGCTAGCATGCTAAGTTACTTGTTAGCACGTTCTTTAGCGTCACCGCTTTCGGATATGGCCGAGCTGTTCTCACGTTTAGGATCAGGCGATGCTAATTTAGCGTACCGTTTGCCAGAGTCTAATCAGCCAGAGCTAAACAATTTAAGCCATGGCTTTAACCAATTTATTCATAAAATTGAAACTGCCATAAAGCAAGTCGCCAACGAAAGTACAGAAATACGCCAAAGTTCTAATCATGTATTTGAACAAGCAAAAAACAACTCGCAGTCTATTGATAATCAAAAAGAGCAAACCATTTCGGTAGCTGCAGCCATTAACGAAATGGGCGCAACTGTACAAGAAATAGCACAAAGTGCGGCTAATGCAGCCAAGTTAACGCAAAGCAGTCAAGAAAACACCAGCCAAAGCCATCAGCAAGTACTGCAAAGCCAAGCTACAATTTCAGCGCTTGCCACTGACATTGACGGCATTACCGAACAAGTAACACTACTTTCTAAAAAAACAATTGATATAGCGAGTATTGTTGACTCTATTCGCGGCATTTCAGAGCAAACTAATTTACTGGCCTTAAACGCAGCCATCGAATCGGCACGGGCTGGTGAGCATGGTAGAGGCTTTGCAGTGGTGGCCGATGAAGTACGCGCGCTTGCTAATCGTACCTCGCAATCAACCACCGAAATTCAGTCAATGATTGAAGAGCTAACCACTATTTCTGAAGATGTAGTAAACGATATTAGTCAATCTAAGCAAAAAGCCCAACAAAGCGTAGGCGCAATGCAAAGCTCTGTTGAATTGCTTGATGCGATAAGCGAAACAGCAAATCAAATAAACGACATGGCTACCTTAATTGCCACCGCAACTGAGCAGCAAAGTAACGTGGTTGCTGATGTAGGACGTAATATTGAGCAAATAAGTGAAATTAGTGACCGTGCTATGAATGAGCAAATAAACACCGAGCAAGCAATTCGCGATTTAGCAAATAGCGCTCAAGCGCTTGATGCACTCGTAGCCACCTTTGAAAAACACCACTAAACACGTTTTGTAACACTTTAATAAACCACCTGCGCATATTGCATCTACACTTATAGATGTAATATGTTGGAGGTGGTTTATGAACATATCTTGTTTTAACGCATTATTACTAAGTAGCTGCTTATATTTAAGCGCATGTAACACCACGGTGCGTGAACCACCACCGCTTGCCCTTGCAAACCATCCAACATTTAACCGTATTAACGTTGAAACCAAGCAAGACATATTTAAGCTCGACAAAACAATCACTTCCCAACTTGATGCCCACTTAACCAGTAAGCGCAGCGCGCATTACTTAGCGAACAGTATTTTAAGTTTTTTATTAAAAAACGGCGATAACTCATTAACCTATCAAAGTGGCGCCACATTGAGTGCATCGCAAACCTACGCTAATTTAAATGCTAATTGCCTATCGTTATCGATATTAGCGTATAGCTTAGCTGATTATTTAGGTATAAAAGCGCGCTTTCAGAAAGTCCATATTCCTGAGTATTGGGCAATGAATAAAGGGGTTAATTTACTGACAGGGCATATTAATTTATCAATTGACAATGCGCTTATGCAAACAATACCAGCCACAATGGTTTATCAACGTGATAAACAGTTAACCATAGACTTCGACCCGAATATAAGAAAACAACGCTTTAAAACCAGCCCAATAAGCAAAGAGTTTGTTACGGCTATGTTTTATAACAATAAAGGCGCTCAAGCGTTAGTAAATAAAAATTATAATTTAGCTTATAGCTACTTTAGTGCCGCAGTTGAAGCCGCCCCATTATACAGTGGTGGCTGGGGAAATTTAGGTATTGTATTTAGGCAGCTTAATTATTTAAAAGAAGCTGAACAGGCATATAACTATGCATTATTGCTTGATAAAAATAACCATACTGCCATAGGTAATCTCGCTGTGCTGTACACCTTAAGTAACCGCGCTAAACAAGGTCAGCAAATGCTAAAACAGCTCAATAAAAAGCGCCAAGCTAACCCGTATTACCATATATCATTGGGTAATAGTGAACTGGTACTTAAAAATTACTCTCAAGCGATTAAGCATTTTAAAAGCGCTTATAAAATTGACGCTAAGTTACACGAAAGCCACTTTGGCCTTGCGCGAGCATATTATTTTACCGGCAATATAAAGCAGGCAACACATTATATGCGTTTAGCGGGTATAAACGCCGAGTTTAACTATGACAAAGCCCGCTATCGTAATAAATTAAAAGCATTAAAAAATGCCACAGCTTCACTTAGTCATTAGCTGTTGTACGTAGTGCTCTTTTTGGGCCCTACTTAATTTTTTAATTTGCCACTCTAACTTGCTGGCTTCGCTTTTTGAGCCCACCTTTTGTTGATGAATTAAAACTAAAGGGCCTTTGCCTTTTAAGTTTTTTGCGCCTTTACCCGCTTGATGCGTGGCTAAGCGCTTATCAACATTGGTTGTTATACCTGTATACCAGTGGCCTAAACGCGTTTGCACTATATACAAATACCACGTTGAGGGTACTTTGTGTGCTTTGCTTATATTTATACTTAAACTTTTTTGTGTGTTTGTGGTCAAAACGTTGCCCTAACCCTCGTAACTAAAAACAATTTCTTAAAAGGGTTTTACCTTCAGTGACTAATCGGTATCATGCAGATTATAAAAAATAAGGATCACAACTAACAATGCAGTCGTTAAAAACTTTTTCTCTTTGGCTTATCGTTGCTCTCACATTCAGCTCTTTAGCAGGTTGTTCTAGCTGGGTATATAGAATCAATATCCCACAGGGTAACTTTTTAGAGCAATCAGATGTAGATAAGCTTCGTGTAAACATGACACGAGAGCAAGTTATTTATGTATTAGGTCGTCCAATAGCAGAAGATGCGTTTGATAATAGTACCTGGCGTTATGTGTACAGCTTTAACAAAGGCCGCGATAATGAGCAGCATAAAGAGTTGCTGGTTAAATTTGAAAATGATCAACTAGTTGCTGTTTCGGGTGATTATGATCAACCAGAAAACTTTGATACTCCGCTAGAGCAGTAAACGCTTTAGTTATTAAAAAAAGGTGAGCATGGCTCACCTTTTTTATTTACTACATTAATAACCTTTATAAAGGACGCCCACCGGTAACTTTATTTGCTCGACCTTCCTCTTTTGCTTTTTCAGCACGCTTTCTTCGAGCATCTTTAGGGTCTGCAATTAGAGGACGATAAATTTCTATTCTGTCGCCATCTTTTAATTCGTAATGCGCTTTTACTGTTCTATTCCATACACCTAAAGTAAGCGCAGTTGGGTCTATTTCAGGGCACTTTTCAATGATCCCCGATTGAATAACAGCTTGTTCGGCTGTGGTTCCTTGCGCTACTTCCACCGTTAATGTGGTTGCTTTAGTCGGTAATGCAAAAACTATCTCAACGCTAATCATTATCTTGCTCCGTATACATCTTTTGCACGTTGCGTGAATGCACTAACCATATTTTTAGCTACATCATTAAATATTTTACCAAACGCCAATTCTATAAGCTTGCTAGAGAATTCAAATTCAAGCTTAAGCTCAACTTTACAAGCTTTTTTATCTAACGCTTGAAAATGCCAACGCCCTTTAAGAGTTTTAAATGGGCCATCAACCAGCCTTAATTGCACGGTTTGCTCGTCAATAAAGGTGTTTTCAGTGGTAAACCACTTTTTTATACCCGCCTTGGATATTTCTAAACTCGCGGTCATGTTATTATTGTGCTGCGAAACGATTTTAGAGTCTGAGCAATTAGGTAAAAACTGCGGATAAGCTTCTACATCATTAACTAGGTCAAACATCTCTTTAGTGCTGTACATAACCAGCGCACTTTTTTCTATTTGTGGCATACTCACTCCCAACTGTGTGGGCGAATTTTAGCAAGCTTTGCGCGTTTCCCCAAATTTTCATGGTCTTAAGTTCACCAGATTATTTTAAAGGCACATATAAAAAATCGATGTAAAACATCTCTTAATACGTATATTATAGGGCACTATGGCTAAGAACAAATCATCAAAATCGAACAGTAATACCATCGCGCTTAACAAAAAAGCGCGTCATGAGTATTTTTTACACGACAAGTTTGAAGCAGGTGTTGAACTACAGGGCTGGGAAGTAAAAAGTATCCGAGCTGGTAAGGTAAACATCTCAGAAACTTATATTCATCTTAAAAATGGCGAAGCTTTTTTATTAGGCAGTCAAATTCAGCCTTTAAATAGCGCCTCGACTCATGTTATTTGCGATCCAATGCGATACCGTAAACTGCTATTAAGCCGCAAAGAGCTTGATAGATTAGTCGGTGCCACTGAACGAGATGGCTACTCACTTGTTGCCACTGCCATGTATTGGAAAAAATGTTGGGTGAAACTTGAATTTCACTTAGCAAAAGGTAAAAAAATGCATGACAAACGTGAAGACGGCAAAAATAAAGATTGGTCGCGTGAGAAAGAACGCCTCATGAAACATAAAGTATAAACACAACGCCTAATTTATTTAGGCGTTTTTTTTAATTTCTCACCGGTTAAATATAAAACAACCTGTTCAAATTACCCTCAGCTTTATTTAATTCATCCCTGTGCGTGATATAAATAAATTATTACACTTTATTTATTTTTTTAATTTCTTTAGATGCCTGTCCATTTTAGTGCGCAAATTTTATGGTACAAAGCGAGTAATTTAGCCTTGTCTATCCCTTTTCGTTGTTTCTATTATTGAATATTTTTCCCTCAATACTCTACAAAAACTCATACTAAAATCGCAAAGGGTGTAGATTGATAACACTTAAGTTACATGATATTAATGTCAGCGCTTGTTAAGCAACTAAATTTATAACATATCAACAAGGACTTAAGGATGAAGCAATCAATTGCATTTACACCTAGCATAATTGCAGGTGCTACAATCGCACTTTCAGCAGGGTTTACAACAACAGCTTATGCTGCTGAAGAAGCAAAAAAAGTAGAACGCATTGAAGTAACAGGTTCGCGCATAAAACGCACCGATATCGAAGGGCCTTCGCCAGTACAATCTATTGGCAGAGCAGATATCGAAAACATGGGTTACGATAACCTTCAACAACTCCTCGAAAGAATGCCTGTGGCAGGCAGCGGTACTTTCTCAACACGCGGCAACAACCAAGATTCAACTGCAAATGGATCTGCCGCGGTCAGCCTACGTGGTTTAGGTGCTGATGCTACATTGGTACTAATCAACGGCCGCCGTGTGGCTATTAGTGCCTTTGCCGAAGGTATAACAAACTCATTTGTCGATATTAATAGTATTCCGGTATCGGCGATTGAACGCATTGATATTTTAAAAGATGGCGCATCAGCAATTTATGGCTCTGATGCAGTAGCGGGCGTAGTCAACGTTATTTTGAAAAAAGACATAGATGGCGTTGAACTAAACTTAGGCTACGGTGGTACCGATGGCCCTAATTACGAAGAAACAACAGCAAGTTTAGTATGGGGTACAACTAGCGAAAAAAGCAGCGCCTCAATTATTATTGATTATTTTAAAAACACCTCGCTTTCGTCAGATGAAATGGGCAGCTTAGGCACCGCTAATCAATCGCCTTATGGCGGCGAAGACTTTCGCTCTTCTCGTGGCTTTCCAGGCTACTTTTATGTTGATGGTGTAAAAACAATTGACCCAGATTGTCCTGCAGAAAACGCCACATCAAGCGGTAGTTGTTTATTTGATTACGGCCCATTTGGCTACATCGCCCCTGAGTCTGAGCGCGTAGGTGCTATTTCTCAATTTGAATACAATTTTGATAATGGTATTACCGGCTTTTTAGAAATGGCAGTGCAGCATAATACCTCAGTTGCAGCCGGTGCCCCTACTCCACTAGATGAAGATGCAGGTTTAACAGTACCCGCTAGCCACCCTAACAACCCGTTTGGTGAAGATATTCAAATTGGCCGTTACCGTACGGTTGATGCAGGCGCTCGCCAATGGGATATTGAATCAGACACACTTCGCTTTGTAGCTGGCCTAAGAGGCGAAATTAAGGAATGGAGCTGGGAAGCTGCAGTTCAAAAAGGCCGTAGTAAATCACTTCAAACAGGCGATCGCTCGCAAGGTTGGGTTCGCACCGACTTTTTACAACAAGAAATTGATGCCGGTAACTACAACCCATTTGGTGGCACCTATAACAGCCCAGAAGTCATTGACAGAATTACCACAAGCTTAGTTCGCCGCGGTGAGTCTCATATGACCTCATTCGACGCTAACATCTCTGGTGAAGCATTTAGCTTTGGTGATGATGTGGTTATGATGGCCGCGGGTATTGAATACCGTGAAGAAGATGTAACCGATACACCGGATGACCAATTTCAGCGCGGTTTAATTTTTGGTACTGAGTCTGTGTCTGCTGCAGCAGAGCGCGACCAATACGCAGCCTATGTGGAATTTTCAATCCCACTTGCTGAAAACCTAGAGCTACAACTCGCTGGCCGTTACGATGATTACAGCGACTTTGGTAATACAACAAACCCTAAAGTCGCTTTACGTTGGGCACCTACCGACGAAATAACCATTCGTGGTTCGTGGGCACAAGGGTTTAGAGCGCCATCGCTTGCACAAGTAGGTTTAGGTCCATCACAAGAAAGTCAGTTTTTTGTAGATACTTATCGCTGTGAAGCAACTGGCCTTGATTGTGACGCGCTAGATTACAACATTGAATTTGCTGGTAACCCTGACTTAGAAGCCGAAGAGTCAGAATCATGGAACGTTGGCTTTATTTGGGCACCTTCTGCTGAGTTTGGTTTAAGCGTAGATGTGTGGAGTATTACCCAAGATAATAAAATTGATGAACAAGAATTTGGCCCAATTTATAACTCTGAGTGTAATAACCAAGATAGCACGGTGTGTGTACGCTTAGCACCTAGTGGTGGTAATAGCTTAGGCACCATTCAAAAAATATACAGCACCTTTGAAAACGTCTCTTCGCAAGAAGTGTCAGGTGTTGATTTATCAGCAAATTACAACCATTCGCTGGATGATTTAGGCTTGCTTAAATTTAACTTAGAATGGGCGTACCAAAACAAGTTTGAAAAAGACGGCCGCGATTACACGGGTGAATACAATTACCCAGAGCACCGCTGGATTTTCTCTACTAACTGGGAAATTGGCCAATTTAATACCAACGTAAATATTAGCTACGTAGGCGAGTTTGAAGATACCCCAGATATAGACTTTGACGGTAACTTAGACTTTGATAGCAATACATCGCGTATGGTTGACTCGCAAGCACTGGTAGATTTACAAACATCTTACCGTGTAAGTGATGCAACTAAAGTGTCGCTTGGTGTAAATAACGTATTTGACGAAGAGCCACCATTTGCCATTGGTGATGGCGATGCCGACCTTTACGGGTATGCATCGGGTGTACACAACCCACGAGGTCGTTACTTCTACACTAAAGTAACCTTCTCGTTTTAATTTAATATAGCTCATTATTAAATGGGCTATGCTAAAAACAAAAAAACCGCCATATGGCGGTTTTTTTTATTAAAACGTAGGGGCTAAATTATAGCTCGCCTTCGTTTTCAGATAGGAACTTAGCAACACCTTCAGGGCTTGCGTCCATACCTTTTTTACCTTCTTCCCAACCAGCAGGACATACTTCGCCGTTTTCGCTGTGAAATGCTAGCGCGTCAACCATGCGGATCATTTCGTCGATGTTACGACCAAGTGGTAAGTCGTTCACTACTTGGTGACGTACGTTACCTTCCTCATCGATTAGGAAAGAGCCACGAAATGCAACGCCCGCTTCAGGGTGCTCAACGTCGTATGCTTTACAAATTTCGTGCTTAACGTCTGCAACTAGTGCGTATTGAACTTTACCAATACCGCCGTCTGCTACAGCAGTGTTACGCCATGCGTTGTGTGAGAATTGTGAATCGATAGAAACACCAATTACTTCTACGCCACGCTTTTGGAATTCTTCGTAACGCTTATCAAATGCGATAAGTTCTGAAGGACATACAAACGTGAAATCTAGTGGGTAAAAGAAGATTACTGCTTTTTTACCTTTAATTGTTTCATGAAGGTTATAGCTATCTACAATTTCACCATTACCTAGTACAGCTGCAGCGGTAAAGTCTGGTGCCTGGCGGCCTACTAATACACCCATTTTATTCTCCAAATATTTTGAGTTTGTTGTCGATTGCATACGCAATGCTGATACTTATATGGGCGCTAAAAATAAAAAAACAATAGCGCCAACACATAATTACGTGGCATTTTAAATTTAATAAGGAAAAAAGAACAATCGTATTTAGCGATGTGCACAATCGAAAATACCGAACAGATATTAAAACTTTATTACGCCTATAAAAAAACCTGCATTTGCAGGTTTTAAAAATGGGTTAATCCATGATATCGGAAGGCATATCGCCTTTAATATTTTGCCAGATTTCACCGGTTTGATGGCCAAACTTACGCATCATTGAAATCGCGCCATCATGCTCACGGTTTTCAGCCAATACTGTTAGGTCTTTATAAAATTGACGTGCTAACTGGCGAGTGCCTGCGTCTGAGAAATAATGACAACCAATTTTAAAGTAAAACCCTCTAAAACCGTTAAGTATAAGTACGTAGATGCGGTTATTACCAGCGACAGCTAATTCGTGGTGTACTTTGTAATCGTAATCTGCAAAAGCTTGCGCAGTGTCTTCAAGTTCATCGCTTTTTGATAAAATCTCAATAACACGCTCAGGGTTAAGCTTTATCGCTGCACGGGTATAAATAGCACTAATATTAGTACGTGCAGATAATAACTGATCGGTCAGCTCTGGCATTTTGTCTTCATCTAAGCGCGCCAGCGTTTCGAGTATGTTTAAACCCGATGTTTCCCAAAAGTTATTCACTCTGGTTGGCTTGCCGTGCTGAATAGTTAGCCAGCCATCGCGTGCTAAACGTTGCAGTACTTCACGTAAGGTTGTTCTGGTTACACCAATTAACTCAGAAAGCTCACGCTCTGCAGGTAGAATTGAACCTGGAGGGAAATCGCCGTTCCAGATAGATTCAACTATATACTCTTCAGCAAATCCTGCTGGGCTTTTAGCTTTAAAAATTCTCATTCAATTCCCACTCGAATTAATCACAACTCATCGTTTTATACGAATAACTGACAGATTGTACCAGATGAAATATAACTAACAAGTAAACTCGTTGATATAAGTGCCAACCAACCGCTGAAAATTTCGCAATAGTAAATAATAAAATTCAACATGCTTAAATTAGGTCTAATTTGCTAAATCAATTAACCCTATTCATAGTAGGTACATTAATACCATTGCTGTTTTTGCTTCACCATTACATTACTACAATAATTCCCGTGTGCGGCAACAAGTACATTCAAAATATTGCATACAGCAGAGCCTGTTCACTGTGACGTTTAAACAAGCCTTTTTAGTGAACCAATCTTATATTACATCTTCACTTAGCAAATTAAGCTTAACCTTTCCCTAAATAGGATTGGCCATAACCGCTTATTAATTTCATCTTAAAAAAAGCCACTTCGGTAGCTTTTTTACCCTTTTTGTTGCTCGTTACTTTATCCTAGTACATAATTCAACGTCTTATTTCAATGCGGATTTTTTATGAACTGGCTAGCACAACTCCCTACTCAACGTACTCCATGGCTACTATTTACAGGCATTGTATTTTTATTAGAAGTCACCGCACTGTTTTTTCAATACCAGATGGGCCTTGCTCCATGCATTATGTGTATTTACCAGCGAACTGCGGTATTAGGCTTATTAGGGGCAGGCATTATTGGCGCAACTAAACCACAAAGTAAATTAGTACGCGCTATCGCTTATTTAGTGTGGGGTGTATCAAGTGTGTGGGGTTACTTTATTGCACGTGAGCACATTGAAATGCAAACAACCACCGATCCCTTTGCGTTTAGCTGTGAGTTTGAGCCAAACTTTCCTTCATTTATGCCATTGCATGAATGGATCCCAAGCTTTTTTCAAGCCACAGGGGATTGCGGTAATATCGATTGGCAATTTGCGGGATTAAGTATGCCAGCATGGATGGAAATACTATTTGCGTTATTTACTATCACGCTTTTTGTAATTGTTACCACTCGCTTACTTACTAAAAAGACTATTTAATATGTTTACGTTTTTTACCAGTCAGCTGCCTGAACTAAAGCACCTTAAAGTGAGGCAGCGACAAGCCGTTGTTGCTATTGCGCTAAGTATGCTACCTGCTACCGATAGAGTGTTATTAAGAATAGTAAAGCTGATATTGCTCAGCCCATTGTTTTTATTATTTACTGTTTTTAAAGGGTGGGAACTCATTCCCTTTTTAATTTTAGGTGGCCTGTGTTACCCGCTTTTAACAACCCCGATTGAAATAAACTTCGCTAAAAAATATTTATCCAAAGCACTTGAGCAGTATTCACAGGGCGCTTAGCGCCCTGCCTATTACAAAGACACTTTTCCTTCTAGTTTAGCTACAAGCTTTTTACCTATTCCTTTTACGTTAGTTAAGTCGCTCAGCTGGGAAAATTCACCATTTTCAACCCTGTAATCAACAATAGCCTGCGCTTTTTTCTTACCTATACCAGGCAACTTGGCCAGCATTTCTGAATCGGCACTATTAATATTAATAACCGGCGCTTGCGGCATTTCAACCATAGGCTTATTTTCAACTGGGTTAGCGTGGGTAAACGCGCTAAAGCATAAAAAGCTAATAATAAGTAGCGTTAATAGATTTTTCATTTGTTATTCCTTATTTTTGTTTATACCAAAGCGTTATAGTTAAACGGCTAATTTGGCTTTAAACATGTGCTTAATTTTTATTTGAGGAAATAATGTTAAATAAGGAGCAACGCGCATCACTTATATTATTTCCAGTGCATAATCACCTAAATCCGAAAACCTAAAATGCAGCTGGTACAACAAGTGATTGCTTAACTAAAGTAAAGTTACGCTTTTTTGTCAAATTGATGACAAGCTAAAAATGCACCGAATACTTGCAATTTTACACACAAACATTTACTGTATATAAAAACAGTGACCTACGGGTCAGTAACCACATTACCACGCAATCAAGCAGGAGAGATCATGGCTGTTGTTGTTAAATATGTTGTAGAACGAAACGGAGTTGAGCGAATGACGTTTACTACTAAAAAAGAAGCGGATGCCTATGACAAAATGCTCGATATAGCAGAATCGCTTGAAGTAATGCTGGAAAAAGTAGATGTGCCACTGAGCGAGCAACAGGTTGAATCGCTTGCGCTTGAAATTGCAAAGAGTAAAGATGACTTTATGGCGGTGTTAAAAGGCGCAAAAGAGCCCACAACAAAAGGTACAGCTAAAGCTAAAAAAGCCGACAACGTAGCATCAATAAAAGATAACGACGAGCAACAAGCTAGCTAATTTGTGACTATTTTAAATAAAGGGCTGCTACTAAATAGCAGCCCTTTTTTATTAATTTTTGAACAGTTACAAATTTTTTCTGGCTTTTTAGACTGAAATTGATACATTAATCCGGTTAATAGCGAGTGTTTATGTGCCATGTCAGTATTTATTAAGTCTTTTTACCAAAAATTTTTCCCAGCCCGTCAGTTGCTTATTCGTCAAAATGGCGAAGTTAAGCATGTTGTTTTGGCGCCTTGGTTTCAGCTTTTTACAGTACTGCTTATTTTAGGCACTATTACTTGGGTCGGTATTTCTAGTTTTCGTGTTTATAGCCAAACAAATAAAATTACCGACATAGAACAAAGCCAAATTGACAAGCAACAAGTGTGGCAAAAGCAGGTCCAAGAACAAAAAGCACTGCACGCTAAGCAATTAGAACAACTTGCAGTACTAGAGCAAAAGCAAGCACTTTTGCAAGGTATGATTGAATCCCTCCCCGCATCTATTAGTAAAGAGACAATAAAATTAGAAGAACAACTTGAATCGCCTGTTAATCAAGACAAAGGCGAGTTTCATGAACCACTTGTAGATGAAGAGCCGAAAGACAAACACGCCAGCCTTCTAACGCCAATCACTTTTGCCGCACGTTATGAGCGCTTAAATAAATACTACGAGCATAATTTTGCGCTTATTGATGCGCAAATTAATAAACGCCATGATGCAATTTTAGCGATGTTAAAAGGCGCAGGCTTAGAATCAGCCCTTGAACAACATTTAGCACTGGGCGCACAAACCACTGCGCAAGGTGGCCCGTTAGATGTATTTGACGAAACTAAAATACCAGGGCAGTTTTTAGCCATTGTTGATAAGCTATTATTACTCAACAACCTTGAAAACTTTTTAACAGAGCTGCCTAACTCACTGCCCTTGCCTGCGGCTAAATACTATATTTCGAGCAACTTTGGGTTACGTAAAGATCCGATGAACAACCGCCGCGCTTTTCACAAAGGTGTTGATTTAGCCGGCTGGCATAAAACCGAAATTTTTGCCCCTGCTGATGCACGTGTATTGCGCGCTGGTAAAAATGGCGGCTATGGTAACTTTATCGAGCTAGAGCACAAAAATGGCTTGGTCACCCGTTTTGGCCACTTAAATAAAATTAAAGTGAAAAAAGGCCAAACAATTGCTAAAAATGAGGTAATTGGATTAATGGGCAGTACTGGCAGAAGTACCAGCACCCACTTACACTATGAAGTGTTACTCGATGGCAAACATGTCAATCCTCTAAAAATAACAAAGGCGCTTTCTCGTGTTCGGTAAAAAAAAGCAACCAAGTAGTCAAACTACGTTAAAAAGAGTAAATCATACCCCTTCTATTATTTCTGAAGATGTGCGCTTAACTGGCACACTTACAAGCCAGGGCGAAGTGCAGCTAGATGGCCGAATTGATGGCGATATAAAGGCAGAGCACTTGGTAATTGGCTCTACCGGCATTGTTGAAGGTGTGGTTGAAGCTAAAAGTGTCATTGTAAAAGGCAAAATTATTGGCTCACTAAACGCAAGTGAAGTGAATATTCAAAGCAGCGCTCACGTACATGGCGATGTTTTTCACGATACACTAAGTATTGATGCGGGAGCCATTATTGAAGGCAGCTTAAAACAGCGCTTTGAAAAAGAAGAACCGGAACTTATTAGCGAAGATTTAAAGCCGGCTAAAGAAGTAAAAACTTTGCTTGATGATGCTGATAGCGACTTGTCGTTTGTTAATAAGCAAGCCGCTGATAAAGCCAAATCTAATTAAGCGCTCATTACTTTTTCTCGGTTATGTACATCGTAATATCTGCAGTGAACACCAGTTCATTGCGGGTATTGTAAAGCTTAACTGGCACCACTAAATCTTCTTTATCTACCCATTGGCGAGGCAAGGCGATTTCTGCAATAGCAGTTACATCGGTATCAACCTTTGCTAAATAGTGTACCGTCATTCCTTTTGGGATCCAGCGATGCGTTTTATAAGGCACGGTGGCATCTACCATTACACCAGCACACAGCTCAGCTAAGTTACATTGTGCAATAGCATGAATAGTCCCAATATGGTTATGCACACTACGGCGGTTTTTTACGACAGCGCTACAGTGCCCTTCTCTTAAATCGAGCACGTAAGGTTTCATTGAGCCAAAATACGGGGCTTTTATGCATACCGCTTTGCTAAACAACCAATTGCCAAAAGGTAAGCGTTTAAATTTAAGCCAGGTTTTTAAAAGGGCTGATTTATTACTCATTGTTATTTCCCATTTTGTGTTTATAAATTCAAATTAACACATCAGACCAGTTAAAAAAAGCGCAATTCACTGTGCTGTTAATCCTAATCTCATGAAATATTTATCACAATAAAGCGAGGCTCACTCATAAGCCCTTTCTTTTTTATAAGCGGGCACCTAAAATAGCCAGCAAAAGGAGACCTAATGCAAACACAGCCCGCTAAACCTAACTTAATTTTATTACTCATCTTAGCGTTACTCGTAATATTTTGCCCTATGGCAATTGATATTTATCTTCCCGCTTTTCCAACTATTGCCACGCAATTTAACGTAACCGAACAACAGGTTCAGCAAACGGTGGCTATTTTTATGCTTACTGTGGGTTTAGGGCAATTAATTGCAGGGCCGCTTGCTGATAAGTTTGGCCGAAAGCCGGTAGCGGTTGTAGGTGTTAGCTTATATGCAGGCTCAGCCTTACTTGCCTACATGGCGCCCTCTTTTGCTGTATTAATGTTTTCACGCGCTCTGCAAGGGTTAGGTGCATGTGCTACGTTTGTGGTTGCTTTTGCTATTGTACGTGATAAATACGGCAGCGAACGCAGCGGGCAAATGATTACCTATTTAAATGGAATTGTGTGTTTTATTCCTGCGCTTGCGCCTATTTTAGGTGCTTGGCTTACCGTGCAATTTGGCTGGCGCATGAACTTTATGTTTTTAACCTTGTTTGCGTTAGCGGGCCTAGTCATTACGCTCACCTTATTTAGAGAAACCCGCCCTGCTGATAGTCACTACCAAGGGCATATATTGGACTTACGCCGCTTTGTGCCAATATTAAAAACACCGATATTTTTATTTAATAGCTTACTGTGTATGGTCGCCATGTCGGCGATTCTTGTGTATGTCACCTTGGCACCTGGGTGGATAATTACGCACTTAGGGGGCACCGTTGCCGACTTTACTTTTTGGTTTACGCTCAATGCCGTATTAAGTATTGTAGCCAGCTTTATTACGCCCATTTATATTAAACGTAATAGCCAAAAAGCCCTGCGCGTTGGGGTTACAGTATTGGTAGCCTCTGGCATATTAATGATTGCACTTAGCCATATAGAATCGGCCATTGCGCTTATGCTACCTATTTTAATTGCAGCACTTGGTTTTGCCCTAAGCTTAGGCTCTGCGGCTGGTATGGCGTTATCGCGCTTTCCAAAACAAGCCGGTACAGCCTCTGCCCTAATTGGTGCTATGCAAATGAGTGGCGCTAGTGTGCTTGTGTTTTTAACGCAATATTTAGGCCTTAGCACACCTTGGCTAATTGCTTTTCATTTATTGTTACTGGCACCACTTTGGCTAATTTTAATGAGTAAAAAAGCCCATATATTGCACCCGGTTAATACATGATCAACCCTGATTTTTTAGCATCATTTTTACTGGCGAGCTTTTTAATGGCGGTGGCCCCTGGGCCATCAAACGCATTTTTAATGGCGCAAACATTTGCCAATGGCAGAGCGGCAGGTATGCAAAGCGCATTTGGCTTTGCTTTAGGTGGAGTAATACACACATTTTTTGCTGTTATTGGATTAAGCGCGGTATTAAAAGCTTCGCCCACCGCTTATAGTGCAGTACAGTACTTAGGAGCGGCGTATTTGTGCTATTTAGGGGTTGTGATGATTAAAAGCACTTTTTCGCAGCCAAATACCGTGAATTGCGCTAGTGATGATAAGCCCCATGTAAGCACCAGTAAAAAGCCAAATGTCATGTTTCAAGCCATGATGACCGAGGTATTAAACCCTAAAGTCGCGTTATTTTTTATTGCTTTTATACCGCAGTTTGTAGACCCAAGCTTATCATCGGCAACGTTTCAATTAGCATTTTTTGGGCTGCTCTACCCTATTTTTGCTTTCCCAATTGACTGTACGTATATTTACTTTGGCGACAAAATAGCGCAATTTTTCAAAAAACATCCACATAGCCAACTTTGGATAGACCGAGTGACCGGCATGGTATTTATTGCACTGGCCATTAATTTATTATACTAATTACACTAAATTGGTATTACTTAACCAAAGCCTTGGTTACTCAACAAAATAAGATGCAGCATGGAACAAAAAAAACAATCGCTACCCGCTAATAAAAATATTGCCTTAGTTGCGCATGATGGTAAAAAAGCCGCGCTTAAATTATGGTGCGAAAAACACAAAGAAGCCTTAAGCAGACACACCTTATACGGTACTGGCACCACAGGCCATTTAATCGAAAAAACCACCGGGCTAGAGGTTATTCAGCTATTAAGTGGTCCTATGGGGGGCGATCAACAGCTAGGTGCTAAAATTGCTGAACACGAAATTCATGTATTGGTGTTTTTTTGGGATCCGTTGGCATCGCAACCACACGACCCTGATGTTAAAGCGTTACTGCGTTTAGCAGCTGTTTGGAATATTCCTGTGGCCTGTAATGAAGTCAGCGCCGACATGTTATTAAGCTCGCCCTTAATGGACACTGAGCTTGAACGTACTTTGCCAGATTACGAAAAATACCTCGCAACCCGACAAATTAGTCTTTAAAGCCTTTTAAGCTACTTATAAAGCATGCTGGCCCATTTTGTTAGGCCAGCCGTTACGCTACCAAAGTGATCGCCATTCAGCATTTTAATATCACCTAAATGCTCACTTAACGCCGCTTTAATAAGTGGTGACTGTGCACTTCCCCCTGTTAAATAAATAACATCTGGAGTGGTTCCTGCATCGGTAATTGCTTGTTTTGCTAACGTTACTATTTGGCTAATACTACTTTCTACTGCAACCGCCAAATCGCTAACCGATAGGTTTTTACTAAGGTCATTATCTAAAAAGCGAAGATCGCAATCAAAAGCATCTGCCGATGAAAGCGCTATTTTAGCCGCCTCACCTTGCTGTACCAACTGATGGCCCTGTTTATTTTGCTGTAAATGAATTAAGCGTTTGAAAAGCGCAGGTGCACTGACATCGCGTAATTGGGCAGTGAGTTCTCGATAGTGGCTTTCACTATAAAACTGACTTTGTAAATTTACATCATTAATTTTACAGGCTTGCCAAAAAGGTTGGTTTGGTAAAGGTAGGCCCGATTTAAAGGTACTGCCTAAACCAAGCAATGGCATTAAACCATGAAAACTAAGCGCTATATCTAAGTCATTCCCGCCAACTCGCTTACCGCTGTGGGCTAAAAAGTCATTATCGCGCTCACTGTTACCTCTAAAGCTTGGCCCCATTTGTACAAACGAGCAATCGCTGGTACCACCGCCAATATCAATAACCAGCACTTTTTTGTCTTCCACTAAACTGCTTTCGTAATCAATCCCTGCTGCAAGCGGTTCGTATAGAAACTCCACGTCTTTAAAGCCCGCACGCTTAGCAGCGCGCTCTAAAATACCTACAGCTTGCTGATTTGACTGCTCACCGCCAACGGCCTGAAAGTTAACTGGACGACCAATAACCGTTTGCGTAAGTGGGGTTTTAAGTGAAAGCTCTGCGCGTTGCTTTATTTTTAAAATCATTGCCGTAGCAATATCTTCAAAAAAATTAATTTGCCCTTGCTTTAAGCCTGTGGCACCAAAAAAAGATTTAGGTGATTTTACAAAGTAGCCTTCTTCAGGAAACTGCACATATTCACTAATGGCTTCACGGCCAATAAATAGCGTTTCATCTGTAGGTTGTAAATCAAGATCTGACTTAATACGCGGGAGTGTATTTAATAAAGCTTGGCGCTGCGTTAAAAAGTTATGCTCGTGGGCAGTGCCTTTTACATGCTTTGCCACAAAGTCGACAACTAATGCGCTATGGTGCGTATAAAGAGTAGAAGGTAAATAATGTTTTCCTTGCTCAAGTGGCACTAACTGTACTTCCTCTTGCTCCATAACACCCATGGCACAATTAGAACTACCGTAATCAAAACCTACAAACATACTTCACCATACATTAGAAAAAGGCCGCGCAATTTAGCATACTTTGCCAATATTATAAACGCTAATGACCCTCCCTCACCCTTAAAAAGCTCGCAAAACGTGGTAAGCCATGCTTTGTTAACCCATGGTACCGATACGTTACCGTGCTACCTATAGCCGGAGGTGTTTGGCGCTGTTTGTTACTAAAGCCCGTGCCTATTTTAAATATTTGCCCATAAGGTGTTTTTACTTTTAATGCACCTAACATACCGGTGTATTTTCCTTTACCCGGTAAATGTGCAATAACAACCGCTTCAGCATCAAGGTAGGGCTTTAACTTTAATAATGTATTACTGCGCCCGCTTTTATGTTTAGCATTGGCTAAATGCAGCATCACCCCTTCAGCCCCTTGCTTAGTTAAATCTTCAAAATACGCTGTTAATTGGGCTGTGCTAGTAAAGCGGTGTTGCTTAACTGCAGTTATATGCTGCTTATTGATTTGTTTTACCAAGGCTTGGTAGTTTTTATAACGCGCACTAAAAGGAAGGGTTGAGTCTGGCATATCAAATATTTGATAGCGTATAGCGTGCCAATCTGAATTACTGGGGCGTTTAGTTCTTACAATCCCACTGACCAAAGAAAATTGAGTGCGCGCTATCCACAGCTCCCCATCTAACCAAACATTTGGTAATGGCGCCGTAAACCAACTCGGGGCGTTAATCGCATTTCCTTTACGGGTAATAAATTTATCGCCCGTCCATATTGCTCTTACACCATCAAATTTTTCACTGACGAGGTATTCACTAATATTGCCATGTTTAGATTCATCATATACTTTTGCCAATAACACCTGAGGCTGCGCCGCAAAGGCAAACTGTGAGCCAATTAAGCTGACAATGAAAAGTAAGTACTTTAGCTGAGCCATTACTGCATCCCTGCAAATAAAATAAGGCTATAACTATAGTTGAGATTCGACCCACTGCCAAAACTCACCTAGGTCAGCCATTTTGTACGTCGCCTTACTAAAGTCATGGTCAATTGTATGATGATTTGCAATCGCAACGACTCTAACCTGTGCATTAGTTGCAGCACAAACGCCCGTAAAGGTGTCCTCTACAGCAATTGCATGCTCTGGGGCTACATGTATGTGCTCAAGCGCTAAAAGATAAGGATCGCCTGCTGGCTTTGGATTTGTTACATCGTCTTTTGTCACTACAGTATCAAATAACTCATAAAAACCTAGCCCTTTTAAAATAGGCATTGCTTCGCTGCGAGCACTACCGGTAACTAACGCCATTTTTAGCCCACTGTTTTTAACAGCGTGTAAGGTTTGCTCAGTAAAAGGCATAACAGGCGGTAAATTAGTTTTTACGTATTCACCAAATAATCGATATTTTTCATCTGCTAAAAACTGTGCGCTGACGTCTAAATTATGCTCATTTTTAATATCAATTGCTGCTTCTAACGTTGGGCGCCCTGAAAAGCGCTGACAAAACTCCACTTCGTTATAACTTACATTGTAGGGTGCAAGCAGCTGGCTCCAACACTCAAAGTGCATGCTTTCAGAGTCAACTAGCGTGCCATCCATATCAAACAATACTGCGTTTAAGCTCATCCTCATTCCTTAAATTTTACGTTAAAAAAGGCGCCTAGGCGCCTTTATAATATTATGCTGTTAAGCCAGCAGGTGGCTCAGCAAATGCTTCCTCACCGGTTTCAACATCAACCAGCTCGTAGCCTCGGGCTTTGCGCACAACCTTAAGTACTGGTTTTTCTAGCGCCGTTTTTAAACGATCGGCATCAGCTGCTAACTCATCTAGCGTTGTACCAAAAGGTGCTGCGCCTGTTTCTGACCAATTAGTTACTTTGCCATTTAAGTTATATTCTACTTCGTGTATTTGGTATTGCGCTGCTTCATCTTTCGTTGCTTCACAAAAAATTACACGGTAGTTCCAAAATCCAGCCATTTTTCTATCTCATCAAAGTTAATTAACGCTACTTTACCAGCTTTATAAAAACATAAAAGCCTGCACGAGGCAGGCTTTTAAAAATTAATAAAATTTAAGGTTATCTTTAGAAGAAGTTAACTTTAAATTCAGCACCAATGTAGCGCTCTTCATTAACAATACCCGTATTGTTATTGAAGTCTACCGCACCAATTGCTTGTTGCTCATCAAATAAGTTACGAACAAATGCAGATACTTGGTACTCGTAATCACCTTCAGCCCACTCGTAGCCTGCACGTAAACCTACTTCTGTTAATGCTTTACCTTCAAATTCTACTGAATCGTATAGGAACATGTTAATTTCGCTACGGTAAGAAATATCACCTAATGCGAAGAAATTACCATCTTCAAGTTCTTTCGTATAACGAAGGGTAAAGTTAGAGATCCACTCTGGCGCATGCGGTAAGCTGTTGCCATCTAGCACGGCTAAACCAGCATCGTTGATAGGGTCATTAACTGTACATTGAAAACAAGTAGCTACAGCTAACTCATCATCTTTAATTTCAGTTTTGTTGTAGCTTAAGTTAAATGTTGCATTAAACTCATCGCTTAATACCCACTCTGTATCTAGCTCAAAACCGTAGCCTGTTGTTTTATCAGCGTTAACTAGGCGGTTAAAGTTAGCACCACCACCTACAGCAGTAAGCTGTTGGTCGTCCATTATGTAGTAAAATACCGTTGCATTTACACGGCCTTGGCCATCAAGAACGTCTGATTTAATACCGGTTTCGAATGAAGTAACGGTTTCTGACTCAGCCGTTGTTACGTCATCACCAAATAAAATACGACCTTGTAAGCTAGGCGCGCGGAACGTGTTTGCTACACGGCTGTACCAGTTTACATCGTCATTAACTTTGTAGTTTGCAGATAAATCCCAGCTTACGTGGCTGTCACTTACACTGCGTTCTACGTATAAAGCACCACCGCCAATTGGGCTAATAGTACGGTCTGCAACAAAATCTTTTTCGTCATCAGAGTAACGAAGACCCGCAGTTACTTTTAATTTATCTGAGAAAATGTAATCTACTGAGCCGAAAATAGCCCATGCAGTTGTATCTTGTTGTTGCTGAACATAACCGTTTAAAGCGCCAGCAGGTGAAGAGAACGTATCGTAACTAAAGTTTTCGATTGTAAGCTCTTCATCAAAGTAAAAAAGACCAACTTGGTAGTTTAAGTCACCACTGAAGTTACTAGCAAGGCGAAGCTCTTGCGTTAACTGATCTTGCTCTGGAATGCCATCCGCACTTTCTGAAGAAAACGGAATTAAACCTGGGCCCATGTAATCAGGAATGTATTCAGCACCGTAACCACCATCAATGTCGGCACGTGAGTATATTTCTGCACTTTCCCAACCTGAAATAGAGGTTAGCGTGTATTCATCGCTAATATCCCACTCAAGCTTTAAGCTTGCGCCTTCAGATTCAACTTGCTGGGTATTGCGTACAGCGGCATCTTGATAAACAACATCATGCTCGTAGTTGTCTACTAAGTCATTTGAACCGGCTTCAATAACGTTTGCACGAAACGCAATTGGTGAGCCGTCTAAGTCACGTGTGTGATAGTTTAGTAGTGCAGTAAAGTCATCGCCTTCGTATAAAAACTGAATACGCGCTGCTTTTTCTGTGTAGCCGCCTTGCTCGTCTTTCGCTTCAAAGCCAGGCGCTTGGTTGTCGATGTAATCATCTTTATCTTGCCATAGCAAAGAAACACGTGCAGATAAACGGTCAGTTAATGCACCACCTACAGCGCCTTCTGTATCTACAGCGCCACGGCTACCGTAAGAAACAGCACCGTAACCTTCAAATTCTTGGCTTGGTTTAACAGTATCAAATTTAACTAGGCCAGCCGGCGTATTACGGCCAAACAAAGTACCTTGAGGACCACGTAGTACTTCTACACGCTCAACATCAAATACTGGAAAGCCTTTTAAAATGGCATTTTCTTGAACCACTTCATCAACAACTAATGAAACAGGTTGTGAAGCATTAAGATCGAAATCGGTATTACCCAGACCACGAACATAAAAACGAGGGAAAGAACGTCCAAACGATGATTCGATTGAAAGACTTGGGATTTTCGCACTCATAAAGCGAATATCCATACCAGCAGAACTATAAGCATCAAGGTTATCACCTTGTAATGCAGATACAGCAACAGGCACTTCTTGTGCATTTTCTACACGTTTACGAGCAGTAACTTGAATAACTTCTAATTGGTTATTTTTTTTTGCAGTTTCTTCTTCAGCAGCAAGAGTAGAAACAGAGGTACCAGCTGCAGATAATAAAGCAGCATTAATTATGGTCGCTATTGCAGTTTTTTTGATTGCTTTCATGTCGGGTATAAACCTTTTGTATGCACTCTTGTTCAACGGTTTTTTGTGTTGCGCAATGTATTCATTGCGGGCTCGTACAATTTTTCGCGTCTAGCTTTATGGCGCGCGGACCTCATCACCGAGAGTACAAAAACGGAGTAATGAGGCTGAACGAACGATGAAGATTATACCATCGTATTACAAATTTACTGCATAAATATGTACAAAAAAGTAAACTTTTTTGCAACATTTAACCTCATTTTATAGCTTTTTTACCCGCTTTTAGATGCAAAAGACTAATAATGCGGACATATGTCCTTTCTTTCAAAAGCCGCTTTAAAGTAGCAAACTGCGTATTTTTACAAATAAACCCAAACTAGAAACGCGCAGTTAAAACCCGTTAATGCTTGCTAAATTTTTAAAGGCTAAATTCATTGAGTACGCTTTAACGCAATTTCTCCATCAATGTGAATATCGCGCTGTGGAAACGCAATCACCACATCATGTTTTTCAAAAACAGCATAGATACTAAAACGGATATCACTACGTACTTTTCTGAGCATGGTTTCTGACTCTGCACAAACCCAAAAAATTGCATTAAACACCAGTGAGCTATCAGCAAAGTCGTCAAATAAAACAGAGGCTTTTGGATTTGTTAGTATCGCATCATGATCATCAAGCACTTGTTGAATTAACGTTTTAACTAACAATACATCGCTGCCATAAGCAACACCTACGCTAACCGAGGAGCGGGCATTACCGTCTATTAAGGTCCAGTTAGTCACTGTGTTTTCTAATAGTTGCGAATTAGGGATTAACATATGCACACCATCGTTACGGCGAATGCGGGTAGAGCGCGTATTAATAGTTTCTACTACGCCCTTTGCATTACCTACTTCTAAAAAGTCCCCAATACGAATTGGCCGCTCCCACATTAAAATCCAGCCACTAATAAAGTTATTAATAATGTTTTGCGCACCAAATCCAACCCCAATGGCTATGGCCCCTGATACAAATGCAAAGGCCGTAAGCGGAATACTTAAAACCTCTAACGAGGTGAAAATTAATATTGCGATACTCAAAATAAAATAAATGCGCGTAAATAGATGAACCGCGTCTTGGCTGATTTTTTTTGCCAGCAGTGTTTTTTTAATAAGTTTGCCAATGCGCGTTACTACAAACCACATAGCAAATAAAATTAAAGGAACTTGTATAACCTTAGCCACAGTGATGTGTACGTCGTTATAGGTAAAAATAACCAAGCTGAGATAATGTTGAATGTGTTCGAGCGTCATGTATTTTCCAAAGTATTATTTGTTGTTTGTTATTTGTTCAGTAAAAATGAGTGTGGTTCAGTCTTCGCTAAGCTTAGCACGGCATAATAGTGTTAAAACGCTAAGTTAATAGGTTTAACGTTTTTGTTTAAACAATTTATTAACTCTTTATTGCACCGAGTGCTATATAAATAGTGTACAAGCACTGGAGATTACATATGTCACAACTTACTCTAAATCAAAGACTCGCTACTTTGCAGCCGCAGGTAGATTTAAATTTGTTTGAAAGCAGCCTAGATTACCGCAATAAAATTTTGTGCCTTCTTGCTGAGCAAGAACAAACACTTGCTACTATTAATAAAGAATTTGGCCAGCAATCTAATAGCTTTGGTTCTGAAAAACGCTTTGTTCTTGGCTATAACTAGCCTTTAAAAAACACACACAATACAATATTTAAGTAGCCTTACGTTTATTTTTAAGGCTACTTTTACCTCCAAATCGCATTTTTAGTAGCTAATTTGCGTTTAAATCCCGCTTAATACCGATAAACTTTATTGTATAAACGCCAAAATTTGATAAGTTAACTGGGTTTTCGACTCGAAAAGCCTATTTCGGCTCATCTTTTTATGGAGTTATTATGCGTAAAACACTGATCGCCACTACTATTGCTAGTGCCCTAATCCTATCTGCTTGTTCATCTAACGAAACTCAGAACACAGCTAAAGAGAGCGCAGCACAAGTGCAAGATATGAACGCAAACAATGTATTATTCAAACCAAGCCCATTACAATACATGGCACCAGAGTTTGATAAGTTTGGTACAAAAGACTACGAAGCAGGCTTTGATGCAGGTATTGCTCAGCACACTGCGCAAGTTCAAGCTATTGCAAACAACCCAGAACCAGCAACATTTGAAAACACACTTGTTGAGATGGAAAAATCTGGTGAGTTGTTAAACCGCGTATCTGCTGCTTTTTACAACCTATCGGGTTTAATTTCAGATGACGAATACCAACGTATAAGCAAAAAAATGGCGCCGGTATTATCTGCTCACTCTGATGACATTTACCTAAATGGTGCGTTATTTAAGCGTGTACAAACTATTTACGACAATAAAGATGCGCTTAACGCTGAAGATCAACGCTTAGTTGATTTCTACTACAAGCAATTTGTAAAAGCCGGTGCTAAGTTAAGCGATGCTGAAAAAGCAAAAATGCGTGAAATAAACGCTCAACTTGCAGAGCTATCTACTGCGTTCTCTCAAAACATTTTAAAATCGTTTAAAGAAGACGTTATTGTTGTTACAGACAAATCTAAACTTGCTGGCCTATCTGAAGGTGAAATTGCAGGCCTTGCAGCCGCAGCTAAAAAAGCAGGCAAAGACGGCTACATGATCACCTTGGTTAATACCACTCAGCAGCCTATCTTATCAAGCCTTGAAAACCGTGAGCTACGCGAGCAAATTTTTAAAGCCTCTACAAATCGTGCTGCTAAAACTAACGGCCCTATCATTATTGAAGAAACTAACCTGCGTGCACAAAAAGCAGAGCTGTTAGGCTTTAAAGATTGGGCATCGTATGTAATGACTTCGCGTATGGCACAAACAACCGACAACGTGTACGGTATTTTAGATGACCTTGCACCAAAAGCTGTTGAAAAAGCCAAAGCAGAAGCGGCCGCTATCCAAAAAGTAATTAACGATTCTGGCGAAAGCTTTGAGCTTAAGCCATGGGATTGGGCGTTTTACGCAGAAAAAGTACGTGCTGAAAAGTACGACCTAGATCCTGCGCTAGTTAAGCCTTACTTTGAAATGAACTCTGTGATCCATGATGGTTTATTCTTCGCAATGAACAAGCTTTACGGTATCACCTTTAAAGAGCGTAAAGACTTACCTGTTTACCACGAAGATGTAACAGCGTACGAAGTATTTAACGCAGATGGCAGCGCTATAGGTTTATTTTACATGGACCCATACGCACGTGAAGGTAAGCGTGGCGGTGCATGGATGAGTGCATATGTAAGCCAAAGCGGCTTAAAAGGCACTAAACCGGTTATTTACAACGCACAAAACATTCCAAAACCAGCTGAAGGTGAGCCAACGCTAATGACCTTCGACGAAGTATCGACTATGTTCCATGAATTTGGTCATGCTGCGCACGGTTTATTCTCAAATGTTAAATACCCAAGCCTAGCGGGTACTGCTACAGCACGTGACTTTGTTGAATTTCCTTCACAGGCACACGAAGACTGGATGATTGAACCTACCGTACTTGCTAACTACGCTAAGCATTACAAAACGGGTGAGCCAATTCCACAAGCATTACTTGATAAAGTACTAGCATCGCAAAAATTCAACCAAGGCTTTGGTACTACTGAATACTTAGCAGCTGCTTTACTTGATATGGAATGGCACTCATTTGGTTCTGATAAAAAAATCAGTGATGTTCAAAAGTTTGAAAGCGATGCGCTAAAAGCACACGGTATTGATTACTACCCAGTGCCACCGCGTTATAAATCAAACTACTTTAGCCATACTTTTGCAGGTGGTTACTCAGCAGGTTACTACGCCTACCTATGGACTGAAGTATTTGCAGCCGATGCGTTTGCACATATGGAAAACAACGGTGGCCTAACCCGTGAAAACGGTGACAAGTTCCGTGAAGAAATCCTATCAAAAGGTAACAGCCGCGACTTAATGCAAAGCTACATTGAGTTTAGAGGCCAAAAACCAACGACAGACGCACTTCTTAAGCGCCGTGGTTTAGTTGATTAATAACCTCGTTTATTAATTTTAACCTTATAAAAGCCCGCTTGCGGGCTTTTATTGTTTATAACAGATAAACTAGCCACACTATAAATTATAAAAAACGACAATTATGGGCTATTTATTTGCAGTTACCCTACTTTGGGCTTTTTCATTTAGTTTAATTGGTGTGTACCTAGCAGGCCAAGTTGATGCGTGGTTTAGCGTATTAATACGAGTTGCATTAGCCACGTTGGTTTTTTTACCCTTTTTAAAACCTAAACTTACCTCAAAACCACTCGCACTTAAGCTGATGCTGATAGGCGCTGTGCAACTAGGTGTTATGTACAGCTTTTACTATCACTCCTTTTTATTTTTAAGCGTACCCGAAGTGTTGCTCTTTACCGTTATGACGCCGCTTTATATAACGCTTTTAAACGATGCACTTAATAAGCATTTTAACCCTCGCTTTTTTGCGGTTGCGCTTATTGCCGTACTGGGCGCGGTAGCTATTCGCTGGGAAAGCCTCAATAGTCATTTCATCATCGGTTTATTACTGGTTCAAGGTGCCAATATTAGTTTTGCCACCGGACAAGTAACTTATAAACGTTTAATGGCCACTAATCAGTTGGATGACAAAACCGTATTTGGTTGGTTTTTTATTGGCGCCTTAGTGGTGGCGAGTGCTTGCTACGCTTTATTTGGCAATACAAGCAAATTACCGAGTACACCTACCCAGTGGGGTATTTTAATATATTTAGGTATTGTAGCCTCGGGCCTTGGTTACTTTTTATGGAACAAAGGGGCAACAAAAGTAAATGTGGGAGCATTAGCCGTTATGAACAACGTGCTTATTCCTGCCGGTATTATTGTTAACGTGCTTATATGGAATAAAAATGCCGACATTATGCGCTTAAGTATGGGGGGTGCAATTATGTTAGCGGCACTGGTAATTAATCAAATAGGGACAAATAAACAGAACGTCACATCCTTGTAGCTAATTTGTCATTGAATGCGATTAGGGTTGAATAAAATAACGTTAAGGAACAAACATGAAACATCTCACCCTAATAACAAGCTCAGTAATACTTGCACTACTGAGCGGCTGCGACGACGATGTCGAAGTTGTAGAAAAAGACGTAGTCGTTACCAATACCACCGTTGAGGTTGTTGAAGTACCGACGCCTGTAATTGTTGAAGTTGCAAAAGGCGAGGCGCCTGATATTCAATTAGGTACTCGTGCCGACTACTTAATTAACGATATGGCACAGAGCGATTTAAAAACAAAATTAGAATCGTGTACGGATGGGCCATTTTACCGTACAGATTTTTCTATTGGTCATCGTGGTGCGCCAATGCAATACCCTGAGCATACAAAGGAGTCTTATATAGCTGCGGCGCGTATGGGCGCAGGTATTGTAGAGTGCGATGTAACCTTTACCAGCGACAAAGAGCTCGTGTGTCGCCATTCTCAGTGCGATTTGCACACCACCACCAATATATTAGCCATTCCTGAACTTGCCGCTAAATGCAGTGTTCCTTTTACTCCAGCTAACGCGGCCAGTGGCACGCCTGCCACCGCTAAATGCTGCACAAGTGATATCAGCCTGAGCGAATTTTTAACGCTTGAAGGTAAAATGGATGGCGCCAACACCCAAGCCACTACTGTTGGTGAATATATGCAGGGCACGCCCAGCTGGCGCACCGATTTATACGCCACAAGTGGAACATTAGTAACTCATAAACAAAGTATTGAGTTATTTAAAAGCTTGGGTGTAAAAATGACCCCAGAGCTAAAATCGCCGCAAGTGAGCATGCCTTTTGAGGGAATGACACAACAGCAATACGCGCAAAAAATGCTTGATGAGTACACGCAATTGGACGTACCAAGCAGTGATGTGTACCCGCAATCGTTTAATCTCGATGATGTGAAATATTGGATAAATAACAACCCCGACTTTGCAAATCAAAGCGTATATTTAGATGGCCGTGACAGCGAAGCGGGCTTTGATCCAAGTAACCCTGCAACGTGGCAACCAAGTATGGAAGAGCTAGTAGCCGATGGCGTTAAAATATTAGCGCCCCCTATTTGGATGATGCTCACCATAGACAACGAAAGTAATATTGTCCCCTCACAATACGCCATTGACGCAAAAGCTGCAGGGCTTGAACTGATAGCATGGAGCCTTGAGCGCTCGGGGCCTCTTAACGAGGGCGGTGGCTACTACTATCAATCAATCGCCGATGTTATCGATAACGATGGCGACATGATGACGGTGGTTGATGTACTCGCGCAGGATGTCGGGGTTATGGGTATATTTTCGGATTGGCCCGCGACCGTAAGCTACTACGCAAGTTGTAATAAAATGCCTGCAAGCATTTAAAAAACCAGTATCAGTGGTCGTTTATTTTTTTGCGCTCAGTTACCATAACCTTATTAATTATTAAACTGAGCGCTTTTATGATAATCCAACACCATAATACCGACCTACCCACCCCAACAGGCTTAATGCGTACTACCGTTTACCGCCCACAAGCAGCTGGCCAATACCCAAGTATTATTTTTTACTCGGAGATTTTTCAGCAAACCGCGCCTATTGCGCGCAGCGCTGCTATTTTAGCGAGCCATGGTTTTGTTGTGTTAGTGCCTGAGGTATTTCATGAGCTAAACCCGATTGGTACTGTACTTGCGTACGATGACGCGGGTAAAGATAAAGGCAATGCCGATAAATGGCAAAAGCCACTTGAGCACCACGACAGCGACACACAAGCACTCATCGACTTTGTACAAAGCCAAGATTACTGCACTGGCACAGTAGGCGCCATGGGTGTGTGCATTGGTGGGCATTTAGCTTACAGAGCCGCATTAAACCCACACATAAAAGCTGCATTTTGTTTATACGCCACCGATATTCATAGTGATACCTTAACGGCTAATGCAGGTAACAATTCGTTTGAGCGCATGGCTGATATTCAAGGTGAAATACACTTTATTTGGGGTAAGCAAGACCCACATGTACCGCAACAAGGCCGAAGTAAAATTTACCAGCAATGTGTAGCCACGGGTATTAACTATCACTGGCAAGAAGTAAACGCACAGCATGCGTTTATGCGTGATGAGGGCGAGCGTTACGATGCCGCGCTTGCAATTACTATGTACCAGCAAGCGGTTGCATTATTTAATCGTACTTTGTAATTAAGTGCGGTTTTACGTGCTTTTTAGCATGCCCAGTGCAGTATGTTGTTTAACAAAATAGGCTTTTAAATAATCAATAAACAACCTGAGCTTTTTGGAGCCCGCCGCCCCAGGTGGAAACACACCATAAAGCTCAATATCTTTTGTTTTATAATCATCAAGTATTATTTCTAACAGCCCTGCTTGCACTTTAGGCCACGCATCATACAACGGAATGCGCCCAAGCCCGTGCCCGGCCTCTACAAACGCGGTACGCGCCGCGGCATTATTGGTGCTAATGCCGCCTTGAAGTATTACATCGTATTTTTTGCCCTCTTTGCTAAGGGTTAATGTTTTACTGCTAAGTTGGTACACCACCCATTTATGCAAGGCTAATTCAGCTGGCGTTTTAGGTTTGCCAAAATGCTCAAAATACTCAGCTGAGCCACAAATACAGGTACTCATGGTGGTTAGTTTGGTGGCTTGTAAGTTTGAGTCACTTAAAGCGACCCCACGAATAGCAATATCAAAGCCGTTTTTTATAATATCAACCACATCATCGGTTAGTTGCAGGTCTATTTCAATTTTGGGGTATTGGCGTTTAAACGTATTAATTGCCGGCACAATTAGTTGCATGCCTACATTAACAGGGCAGCTAATTTTTAATACTCCTTGTGGCTCACTTTTAATGTTTTCTATTTGCTGATTAGCTGCGTTTGCTTGTTCTGTGATCACTCTACAGCGCTCATAATACGCAATACCCGCCTCAGTTAGCGCCATAGTGCGGGTTGAGCGATTTAGCAGCGTAACTTCTAATTGCGTTTCTAATTTTTTAAGGTGATAACTTACCACCGCGCGCGTTAACCCCAACTGCTTTGCAGCCGCGGTTAAACTGCCCTGCTCGACAATTTGCGCAAATACCACCATGCTTTTAAGTTGCTCAAACGACACTTTCATCACAAACCCACCAATGATTATTCAACCCAATAATTGTATCAATAATTAAACCAATAAAGTTAAATTTATCACCGTTGTTTAAATCCTTTTAAGTGCATATAGTTATTACAGCACCTTGGTTAACACCAAGCTTTAATTTACTCACTAATCGAAGGAATATTATTATGGCTAAAAAAATACTTATGGTACTTACCTCACATTCAGAGCTTGGCAACACAGGCGAAAAAACAGGTTTTTGGGTAGAAGAATTTGCAGCACCTTACTATGCATTTGTTGATGCTGGTGCAGAGGTAACACTTGCTTCCCCTGCGGGTGGCCAACCGCCAATTGACCCAACCAGCACGCTTTCTGACTTTGAAACCGATGCAACAAAGCGCTATGACAACGACAGCGCAGCACAAACACTTATGGCAAACACCAAAAAGTTAAGTGAAGTAAACGCCAGCGACTTTGACGCGGTATTTTACCCAGGCGGCCACGGCCCACTATGGGATTTAGTAGATAACAGCGATTCAATCTCACTTATTGAAAAGTTTGTAAAAGAGCAAAAGCCAGTAGCGGCTGTTTGCCACGCAAGTGCCGCTTTTTTAAATGTTAAAGATGCGCAAGGCAATGCCTTAGTTGCAGGTAAAAAAGTAACAGGCTTTACTAACTCAGAAGAAGCTGCCGTGCAATTAACAGACGTAGTGCCATTTTTAGTTGAAGATGAACTCATTAAAAAAGGCGGCGATTATCAAAAAACCGACGACTGGGGCGTATTAGCGCTCGAAGATGGTTTAGTGATTACAGGCCAAAATCCAGCAAGTTCAGAGCTTGCGGCGAAAAAACTATTAACTAAACTAGGTTAAAATAACCCCTGTGCGCGGCGTATAACGCCGCGCTTATTAAATCGCTTTTAATAGCGAAAACATACTCCTATACTGGTACAAAACAATCCTACTAAAGCGTTTATATGCCAACTACCCCATCATCATCTTCACTGATAACCAGTACGCGATTTGCAATATTTAGCGTAGTTTTTATATGCCTAATACTACAAGTGATCAATAGTTTACCTGGCATTACGCTTAATGGTTTAGGTATTTACCCTCGCAGCGTTCAAGGGTTAATCGGTATTTTATGCGCCCCATTTTTACATGGCAGCTGGTGGCACTTTGCTAGCAACATGTTGCCTTTTGCTGTACTAAGCTGGCTAATTTGCCAATACAGTGTAAAACGCTTTTATACCGTGTTTATATTTACTGCGTTAATTGGCGGGCTATTAGTGTGGGCCTTTGGTCGAAGTAGTTTTCATGTTGGATTAAGCGGCGTTATTTATGGTTTATGGGGATTTATACTGTGCTATGGCGTGGTTAGGCGCTCGTTTAAGTCTATTGTTATTGCCCTAGTAGTGGCAGTGCTTTACAGCGGATTTATTTGGGGCGTGCTACCACAACGCTTTCATGTCTCGTTCGAAAGTCACCTTTTTGGTGCGTTAAGTGGGTTCTTTTTAGGGTATAAACTTGCCAAAGCAGATAAATTAAAAGCACGATAATTTTTTCATTGCCTTTAATTAATTTTTTACGCCCCCAGCTTGTTATCTATGAGTATATAAATTAATTACATTTTTAAATTGAGGTTATTTATGAGTAATGAACACGAATACACGCCGCCTAAAGTTTGGACGTGGGACAGCGAAAGTGGTGGTAAATTTGCTAATATTAACCGCCCTATTGCCGGCGCCACTCATGACAAAACCTTAGACATTGGCAAGCATGCGTTTCAACTTTATTCATTAGCCACGCCTAATGGCCAAAAAGCGACCATTATGTTTGAAGAGTTATTAGAGCTTGGCCTAACCGATGCCGACTACGATGCCTATTTAATTAACATTGGCGAAGGCGACCAATTTGGCTCAGACTTTGTTGATATTAATCCAAACTCTAAAATTCCTGCGCTAATGGATCACTCTACCACGCCACCAACACGCATTTTTGAGTCGGGTTCAATTTTACAATACTTGGCAGAAAAATTTGATGTGCTAATCCCAAAAGATTTTAAAGCCAAGACCGAGTGCCGTAATTGGCTATTTTGGCAAATGGGTTCAGCGCCTTATTTAGGTGGCGGATTTGGTCATTTTTATAGCTACGCACCAACAAAAATGCAATACCCAATAGACCGTTTTACTATGGAAACTAAACGCCAGCTCGATGTATTAAATCGCCACTTAAGTGAAAACGAATACATGGCGGGTAGTGAATACTCTATTGCCGACATTGCCATTTGGCCTTGGTATGGCTCGTTGGTGCTTGGAAAATTATACGACGCCGCTGAGTTTTTAGATGTTGCCTCTTACACTCATGTTATGCGCTGGGCAGAGCAAATAGCAAAGCGCCCCGCTGTTAAACGTGGTCAACGTGTTAATCGCACCTGGGGCCCTGAAGAAGAGCAACTTAGCGAACGACATAACGCCAGCGACTTTTAATCTAACAGCCCATAACAAGACATTGTGTTATGGGCATTTTTTTATTTAAATCTGCATTTTCCCTGTCATTAAACTATATTTATTATTGTGTTTTTATAAAATGTAACCTGCTTTACCCGCATTACTTTTCATAAGGCTTTAATGAGTGCAATATAAAAATTTAAATAGTGATGAACGCAGAGAAGCCGTAAAACTTTTATATTCTAATGCTTTATCTGGCATTGGTGTTTCGGCGTTAGTTAGCTTTGTACTTGTATTTGCATTTGACCTAACGGATGAGAGAACAAATCAAGAAAAAATAATTTGGCTTTTTTTTATGCTGGTTGTTTTAGCAGCAAGGCTAATGGATGTTATTTACTTTAACTACACCAAAGAAGTTAACCAGCCTTTTAATGCAAATAGCTTTTTAAAACGCTTTTCGGTGGGGTGTATAGCGACCGCGATTTCGTGGTCATGTTACGCACTGTGGTTTCATAAAAGCTCATCCACCGTTGAAATTACCACCACAATAGCTATTTTGTCGGCATTTGCTGGTGGCTCAGCCAATTTGCTCTCGGGTAGTCGCTTTACCTCGGTGTGTTACAGCATTATTTTATTAATGCCTTACTCTATAGTACTAACCTTATCTGATGACTATTACCACTATGTATTAGGCTTTTTGGGCATTACTTTTTCGGCAATTATGGTCGCCTCTTCTTATAAGTCGGCCACATTTACCCAAACAGCCATAAAATTACGAAATCAAAACCGCGAACTACTTAACGAAATGGAAAGCAAAGTAGAAACACGCACAGAAGAAATTTACCGTTTATCAAATACTGACCCGCTAACAAGCTTGTTAAACCGCACCGCTTTTTTAAAAGTGGCAAATAAACAACTGGCAGATCACCCCGAGGAAAAACTCGCTTTACTGTTTGTAGACCTAGATGGCTTTAAGCAAATTAATGACTCTATGGGTCATAAAGTTGGCGACCAAGTACTTAAAGAAATAGCCGAGCGACTCACTAACGTTTGCACCCGCCACTTATACAAATGCCGCTGGGGCGGAGATGAATTTTTAATTTTAACAACCTATGAGGATGAACAAGACTTATTTGATTTTGCCAAAAAGGTTATTAAAAGCATTCGTGCCGAGCATGAACGATATAAATACCAAAGCTGGGTATCCGCCACTATTGGCATAGCGTTATTTCCTGAGCATGAGGGCGATTTAAGCGCGTTAATTCGTTCAGCAGATTTAGCCATGTACCATCAAAAACGTATTGCCAAAGGCTGCGTAAATATTTACAACAACGACTTAAAGCGCCAACAAGAACGCGAACAATTGCTCAGCAAGCGCTTGGCAAGTGCAATAAAAGACAACGGCTTGCGGTTAGTGTTTCAGCCTATTGTGGATAGCCAAACAGCGAAGGTGACCTCGTTTGAGTCACTTTTACGCTGGCAGTTAAATGACGAAGCGATATTTCCTGATGAATTTATTGCCATTGCCGAGCAATACAACCTCATAACCGAACTTGGCTTATGGGTTATTGAGCAAGCGTGTGTGCAAGCTTGCACGTTTAAAAACGTACAACCCCCTATTGCTGTTAGCGTTAATGTATCTGTAATACAACTTCAAGACCCTGATTTTGTCACTAAGGTTGTAAATATCGTTGATCAATACGGCGTAAAGCCAAAAAACCTGCACCTTGAAATCACTGAATCTGTGTTTGCTGAGGATAAGCTCACCTTTTTAGCAGCAGTAAAAGAGCTGCAAAAACAAGGGTTTTGTATTTCTATTGACGACTTTGGTACTGGGTACTCATCCTTGTCGAGCATGTTAGATATTGGTGTAGACATAGTAAAAATAGATAAAAGTTTCATTCAAAACATGGATAAGCGAGGCTTAAGTATAATTCATGCTATTGTGCAAATGGCCTCAACACTAGATTTTATAGTAGTCGCTGAAGGTGTAGAAACCCTAGAGCAAGCCAACATGCTAAAAGAAATTGGCGTGTCTCACCTACAAGGTTATTACTTTTCTAAACCTATGGAACAACACTTTGTAGATTCGTACCTCAAAGAGCAAAACAAATTGTGTAGCTAGCAGTATGAAAAAACTCACTAAAGAGCAAGTCTATAAACGCCTTAACAACGATGAAGACGCACGCGCTTGTAAAGACATAAACGAAGATGACTGCAAAGAAGTGGCCGGTAATTTTATTCTTTTATTAACAAGCCAGCTTTTTAGTAAATTTGCCGATGCCCTCCTCAACCCTAAAGTCACTCTGCCTTGGTTAATGCAAAGCTTAAACGTGCCAAGCGCGTTTATAGCGTGGCTGGTGCCTATAAGAGAATCGGGCTCTTTATTACCACAATTAGCGATAGCCAATATTATCCGTAAACTCTCTGTAAGAAAGTGGGTATGGGTTTGCGGTGCATTTGCCCAAGCTGTATGTATTGGCGCCATGGTTGGTGTTTCATTTTTGCTAGAAGGCGCTCAGGCTGGCTATGCAATTTTAGCTCTGCTGGTGCTCTTTAGCCTCGCCCGCGGGTTTAACTCTATTGCCGCTAAAGATGTATTAGGTAAAGTTATTCCTAAAAAAAAGCGGGGCAATATTAGTGGCCTGGCGGCAAGTATTGCTGGCTTTGCAACACTCACCTTTGGTTTAATGATGTGGTTTTTTTCGGGGCAAAAAGAGCAAAATACGGTATTAATTGCGCTGTGTTTAGGCGCCGTTTTGTGGGTTGTTGCTGCACTTTTTTATAGCCGCATAAACGAATACAAAGGGGCGACACAAGGCGGTAAAAATGGCTTTTTAAATGCGCTAAGTAAATTAAAGCTGCTTTATCAAGATAAACAATTTGCACACTTTGTAATTACCCGCGCCTTTTTACTTTGCTCAGCCCTAAGCGCGCCTTTTTATATTATTTTAGCAAGCTCTCAGCAGTTTGAATTTTCATTATTGGCAGTATTTTTAGCCGTGTCTGGCTTAGCAAGTTTAATTTCTGGGCCAATATGGGGAAGACTCAGCGATTTTTCTAGCCAAAAGGTGCTTGTGATCAGTGCGTTACTTGTCACCATAAACGGCGTGAGCGTGTTTGTAATAGCCACATGGTATAGCCAGCTGTTTGAATATGCTTGGGTAATACCTGGTTTTTATTTTTTGCTTTGCATTGCTCATCAAGGCGTACGGCTCGGGCGTAAAACCTATTTAGTGGATATGGCACAAGGCAATAAACGCACTGATTACGTGTCGGTTAGTAATACTGTAATAGGCATTTTGCTTTTAATGTTAGGCAGTATAGGGCTTTTAGAAGCATTTTTATCAACCGCACAGCTTATTTTGTTGTATAGCCTGCTCGGTTTGTTAGGTGCTATTAGCGCGATTTTTTTGCCTCAAGCGGAGTAATACCAATGCACAATAATACGTAATCAATTAAGCGAATTGGTATAATAAAAAAGCCCAACAAAATAATTGCCGGGCTTTGGACTTAAGACCTAAGGATAAACAGTCAGCTTTACCTCAAGTTATAACACCTAAGCAGTTACATTTAGCAGTGAGTCACCTTCACTTAAACCAAATTTTTCTTGTACCGATGAAAGAATTGATTCTTTATCTTCATCAGATAGCTGGCTTGAATACTCAGTTAATAACTCATCTAAGTAGCTAACCACTTCGTCAGTATCAACAGATTCTAGCGAGTTTTGCGGCGGCGGTGGCGGGCGCTGCCCTTCAGGGCGTCCTGCATCGCCAATACTTTTAGCGTCAAAATCAAGTTCGCTCATTAAATCAGCCAACTCTTTTGTAGGTGAGATCCCCTGCTCTTCAAATGCAGCTTGAATACTTTGCGCATCTTCCGTACTTAGGTTTTGTGCATCAAATTCTGCAAGTGTTTCTTTAACAAACTCAGTTTGCTCTGAAGTTAAAGCGCTTACTTGGCTAGATTGTTGAGTCATAAAACTCGCTGAGCTACCAATACTGTTGATCATATTTTTCTCCCTTAACGTGCGCGGCGTGGTGGCTTGTGTTCACTTAACTCTTGTTCGCTAATTTCGCCATTCCCATCGGCATCTATTTCGTCAAAAATAGTTTGCGCATCGCCTTGCGGTGGCGCACTTTCGCTAAATTCTGCAAGGCTAATCACACCGTCACCATCTGCATCTATGCTTGAAAAGTCAGGTTTAGGTGGTGGGTTATCACCGCCTCTGGCTGCAACATTGGCTGAAAAAGCCATTGATAATAATGCAGCAACGGCAAAAGTAGAAAAATGCTTCATCGTGGTCACCTTGGGTTAAATATTAATAAAGGGTATGAATATAAAGTACGCTTAAAAAACGCAAACATTGTGCAAACAATAAGGAAATAAAAATAAATCCGATTTTTATCATGTTATTTTTACCTTATTCGGTATTTCGGTTATTGTGATAACTAATTACTTAAAACCACTTTCAACACCTGTTTGAGAGCTAACATACTAAGGACTTATTAACATACATGTTTAATCTTCCAATTTTTCTAGTTGTATCGCAGTGAAAATACCTAAACGCCTCCAGCCACTCGTTGATGATGGCCTAATTGATGAAGTGATAAGCCGCTTAATGAGCGGTAAAGAAGCGGATGTATTTGTGGTGCGCAGCGGTGGCGAAATTCGCTGTGCTAAAGTCTACAAAGATGCCGTTAAACGCAGCTTTAAAAAGGCAGCTCAGTATCAAGAAGGCCGAAAAGTAAGAGGCGGACGCCAAGCCCGCGCCATGGGTAAACGCTCTAGTTATGGGCGACAACTAGAAGAAGAAATTTGGCAAAATGCAGAAGTAGACGCGCTTTCACGTTTATCACGCGCTGGCGTCAGAGTTCCTGATACTTATTACTGTATTGATGGTGTGTTGTTAATGGAGCTTGTGTGCGATGAAGACGGAGATGTTGCTCCACAGTTAGGGCATGTGACCCTTACACAGCAAGACGCTATTGAGCAGTACAGTATGATGGTTCATTATATTAAATTAATGCTGTGCGCTGGTATTATCCACGGTGACTTATCAGAATTTAACGTACTTGTTGATAGTAAAGGGCCTGTAATTATTGACCTTCCACAAGCTGTAAACGCCGCAGCCAATAACAGTGCGCAAGCAATGTTTACGCGCGATGTAAACAACATACGTCGTTATTATGCGCAGTTTGCACCTAGCCTATTAAACACTCATTACGCTAAAGAAATGTGGGCACTGTTTGAAGAGGCCAGCTTAACGCCAAACACTGTGCTCAGCGGAGAATTTGAAGACAGTAACGAATCTGCAGACGTAGATGCGGTACTCGATGAAATACAAGCGGCCGAATACGAAGAGTTCGACCGTTTAGAGCGTATTAAAAACGCTGACGATGAGTAAAACTGCGCTCACGTTTAGCTATTGAGGATGAACAAACCGATAGCCCACACCGTAAACCGACTGAATAACACTGTCGGTTTGCGTTACTTCATCAAGCTTTTTACGTAACTTTTTTATGTGGCTGTCTATAGTACGGTGGCTAACTATACGTTGGTCTGCGTACATGGTGTCCATTAAGCTATCGCGTGAATAGATTCTGTTAGGGTTTGAATACAAAGGCTTAAATAGCTGAAATTCAAAATTAGTAAGTTCTATACTGCTATTTTTATAATTTACACTGTAAGTACTTTCATCCAGTGTCATGGCATTATTTACCGGCTCTTTTGTGGTATTAACACGCCTTAAAATTGCTTTTACTCGCGCCACCAGCTCAGCATAACTAAACGGTTTACAAATATAGTCATCGGCGCCCAGTTCAAGTCCGAGTAACCGGTCAATCTCCTCCACCTTCGCCGAAACCATAATAATGGGCACATTAGAGAACTTTCTTATCGCTTTGCACAGCTCTATACCGCTTTGCCCTGGCAACATAATATCTAATAAAATAACACTTGGCTTATTACTTTCAAGCCAGCTAAGTACTTCATCACCATGATGAATAAGGTGCGTTTGATAATGATGGCTTGTTAAAAAGTCGCTCATTAAATTGGCAAGTTTTATTTCATCTTCAACAATGAGTATTTGCTCACTCATACTTATCCTCTACTGAACTAATAAGGGTAATTTAATAACAATGCCAAGCCCGCCAATACTGGCTTTTTCGGCTGATATTTCGCCATTATGACCTTTAACTATATGCTGACAAATAGACAAACCTAAACCAGAGCCTCCCTCTTGGCGATTGCGAGAGCTGTCTACACGGTATAAATATTCAAACAAGTGCGATAAATGCGTTTGCTCAACGCCTATCCCGTTGTCCTCTATTATAAGCTCTAAATAGGCTTGGCCTTTAATATTTACGTTATTGGCACTTAAAGAAATAGTTGAGCACTGGGCGTAATGCACCGCATTCATTAATATATTATCTAGTAATTGCAGTATACGTGTTTTATCTGCGTTTACTGTGGTGTTGTTAGCACTATTAAGAAGGTAAAAATTAATAGCGTGCTGCTCAAAAATAACGTGATACTTTTGCTCTATGGAGTTAAGTAAAAAGCCTACGTCGGTAGGTTGCATGGTGTAATGCATGCCACCTAGCTCTGCGCTGTTTAGCATGTGTAGGTCGTCAATCAAGCGTTTTAAATGCAGCGCTTCATCGTTAGCAGAACTTATATTTTTATTATTTGGTTCACGTATTCCAAGCAGCATAGCTTCGAGCTCACCGAGTAAAATGCTCATTGGCGTTCTTAGTTCATGAGAAATATTAGCTAACCAGCGTTTACGTACTTGCTCATCTTTAGCGAGCGTAAAGGCCAAGGTATTAAAATCTTCACTAAGCTGGCCCAGCTCGTCTTTTCTATCTAATAAAAGTTTGGTGCTGTACTGCCCTTTGGTTAGCTTATGCATACCACTGGCTATTTGCTTTACAGGGCCAACTAAATGCCTTGCCAGTAAAAAAGACAACAGTAAGGTAAGTAGCCCTGCGGTTAACGCAATAAGCCATAAATAGTTAGTTTGTTGCTTTAAAAAATCCAGCTCGTACCCATCTGCTAGGCTTTTTCTTTTTGAAACAGCAAGGTAAGCAATTGTTTTACCTTCAAGCTCTATGGGCGTTTTAATGTACTTTAAATCCTCAAATAATTTACCAAAAATACGCTGCTGGTTTTCATCCAGTAGTGCATAGTGCGCGGCATGCTCGGGCGGTGGGCGTCGATCTCGTTGCGCCATATGCTGTGGGGGTCTGGGTCTGCGTTCACCGCGAATTTCTGGGCGCTGTGGCATATCGCGTAAACTAGGTAAAAACTGGCTTGATTGCAATTGCGATTCAACCAACCTTAAAAAGCGCTGATCGTTACCTATAATTTTATCCCACGAGGGAGTTTGCGCGTATTTATTAGCCAGCTGTACCGCTAATGGCTCTAATGCTTTTACTTCTTTGGCGTTTACAAAATCAATAATACCTTGGCCAATACTGTACTGAATAAGCACAACTAGCCCTGCAATAATGCTAAAGGTGAAGCTAAATAATATTAAAAAAAGTTTGTTATGAATTTTCATTTATTTTTTATAAACCTGACTCTAAAAGCATTTGAGCTGTTATTTATTGCGTATTTTTTTACTGCTAAAACGTATTTTTAAAAGCTCTAAGCCCTTTAAAGAATAGTCTGTAATAACAATTGTATTAATTGCGTGTTCTATTATAGCGACTTATAAATAGCGCCTTTAACAACAACGTATAACGTTAACAAGTAAAAGTGCAAACAATGTGCATTATATGAAAAATTACGCTCAAAAAAGGCGACCTAAGTCGCCTTTGTTATTAATCGTTTTTTAAATGCTTATCAAAAAAATCGAGAAACGCTTGTAACGTTTTAATTCTATGCGGCTGATAGGACAAGTAATGATCGCCATCTTCTAGCTCAATGTAAGTAACATCTTTATCTTCGTCATCTAGTTCATCTTCCATTTCTCTACTATGGTAAATAGGGACAACACTGTCGTCGCTACCATGCACAAGTAAAACAGGTTTGTTGATTGATTTAGCAAAATTGACCGGCGAATTGGCCTCTAACTTATCGCTATTTGTTCCAAACTGTTTTCGTACTATGTCTTTGTTTGTAAAGTGGCGGGCTTTACTCACAATATGCTCAAGGTCAGTTACCCCTGCAAAACTTGCCGCACATTTAAATGTTTCAGGGTGTTTAATAACAGCCATTAAGGCGGCATATCCACCGTAGCTTGCACCACCAATACAAATTTTATCAGCCTGAGCAATCCCTTGGTCTATTAACCAGTTAGCTCCATCTTGTAAGTCATCTTGCATGGCTAAACCAAAACCTTGGATCGACTGCATTAAAAAGTCATAACCATAACCACTTGAGCCACGAAAGTTAGGCTGTAACACGGCGTAACCATTATATGCCAGTAGCGCAGTCCAATAGTCAAAGCCTGCATAGTCTCGCGCCATAGGCCCACCATGTGGAAATATAATAGTGGGTAACTTATCGCCTTTCTCATAGCCAACAGGCAGCGTTAAGTAGCCTTCTATAATAAGCCCGTCACGTGCTTTATAGCTAATGTGCTCTTTACCGGCGTATACGCTTTCGTTAATGTGTGGGTAAACGTCTGCAAAAAATGTTAAATCACCTCGCTTTCTGTCACCTAACATGTAGGCGCCTGATGTTTTATCTGAGCTGACATACAGTACATATTTTTGCTGATCGTCGCTGGTGCTAACAATATCCATTTCAAATGAATCTTTAGGTAGTGATGCTCGTAAAGAGCGATGTAGCTTGTCTAAGTCTTCATCCCAATACGCAATACCATCTTCTAAATGCGAATGCGTAAAGCCTGCCACTTCGCCAGTTTTACGGGAGTAAAAAATATCGCCATCTACATCGTACTTGTCGTCGCTAAAAATGAGTTCACGTTTGTTAGTTGATAGATTAAGCTTAAATAATGCATCACGCCCTTCATGTAGCGCAGTGATGTATAAAAAGTTAGGGTCTTTATCAAAGCCAAGTATCGAAATGCTTTGCTCACTAAATACTTCGTAGCTAAATAGTGTTTGCCACGACTCATTTTGCTCGTTGTACAGCTCGTAAGTGAATTGTGTTTCATCCATTTTTTTAGCAATACGAACCTTGCCTTGTCTATCAGCAAACCAACTGGTTACATCTGCACGAGCACGTTGTATTTGTTTTTTACGTAAGGTAGTTAGGTCAAGTTCATACACAGCAGGGGTATTGGCAATTTTAAAGTCGCCCTGCACGAGTATTTTATTTTCTTGCTCCGGTAAAAAGCTAATAATTCGGTCAGAAAACTGAGGCTGCTTTTCATCACGCGTGTTGTTTGCTCTAAAAGCCAGTTTTATTCCTTTATCATCACTTAGATTATACGAATACATTAATGTAGACGCATACTTAACCCCACCAAATTGATATTTAATGTATCGTGCGCCCAATAACAACACATCATTATTTGCCCAACTAAACCAGTCAAAAAATACAGTGTGGTTATCAGATTTAATAATCGGCTTGCCCTTGCCTGTTGTAAGGCTTTGCACCATTAAAACTAAATCGCCATCAAGGTTTCTAACATACGCAATGTTATTTCCATCTGGTGAGAGCTTAACTTGGCTTATGCTTTTTAAGCCTGCAAACGCTTCTATGGGTAGCTTTTTATCAGAGGCTGATAGGCAGCTAAAACTAAGTAGGGCAAATACTAAAGTGAGGTAAAGTTTAGACATTCAATATCCATTTGTTTTTATAAGTAACGCTTAATGAGTTAACAGTAAGTGTATAAAGTTAATCTGTTATTTTACAATTGTGGCCGCTTTAGTACAAATTTATCTTTAGTAGAGCTAAAGTAGTCTCCACCCATTTTACCTACGCTGTTTAATCGCGTGGGATCTATATAGCCATTCACTAACACGTTATCGTCAATATAAATTCCGACCACATTGAGTAGCATAACTTTGCCGCCACCTGGTTCGTCGCTTATCTGAATAACGTCTCTTAAGGTGCACTCGTATCTTACTTTAGCCGCTGCGGCGCCTGGGGATGTTACGTGTGTACTGGCGATTGTTTCAATATTTGCCGCCTCAAATTCACTCACATTATGTGGATAATTAGCGCAGCTTTGATTCATTTTTTCTACTAGCTCTTCACTAACAATATTAACCACGCAGTTGTTAGTGGCTTGAAGGTTTAAAAGCGTGTCTTTATTGGCTTTGTCGCGTGGGTTTACTTGGGTCACGCTCAGCACTGGCGGGTTACAGCTGGCCACTGTAAAAAAAGAGTACGGGGCAATATTAGCAATCCCCTCCTTACTAAGTGTGCTTACCCAAGCAATAGGCCGTGGGCTAATACCCCCCACTAAATACGAGTAAACATTGTGCTGCGTGCTTTGCGTTAAATCTAAAAACATAATTTTCCTTTATACGTCGTACTGCAAATCGTAAAAGCGCTGTATTGCGTACAGTATTTCATAACTGCAGCCACTTTTTTAAACATGCGCAAAAAAATAAACATAGTGTGGTTTAAACGCGATTTACGCCTTAGCGACCATCAACCACTTAAAAATGCATTTAGTGATGATTTACCCACGTTACTGCTATACAACTTTGAGCCACTAATGCTTGAGGATGCACATTATAATGCGCGCCATTGGCGTTTTGTTTATCAATCAATAGGCGAAATAAATCAGCAGCTAACTCGCTACAAAGCAACACTGTATATTTTTAACCAAAACATGCTGACACTGTTAAACACGCTTAATCAGACATACCAAATAGCAAACATATTTAGCCATCAAGAAATTGGCTTAAATAATACTTTTGAGCGCGATAAAGCCGTTGCTATATGGTGTAAAGCTAACAAAGTTAACTGGCTTGAGTCACAAACGGGCGCCGTTATTCGCGGCAAAAAAAACCGTAAAGACTGGAACACACGCTGGCAACAAACAATGCAGGCCCCTATTGCTATTCCTAATTGGAAAAACATAAAAACCATTACACTTAATAACTACCAAACACCTAAATTGCCCGACAGCTACACGCAAAATGATGACAACTTTCAAGTAGGTGGGCCTTTAACTGCGCACACAATATTGCAAAGCTTTTTTGCTGAGCGCGGTAAGGGATATCAAAAAGGCATATCTAGCCCCAGCTTTAGCCGTATTCATTGCTCTAGGCTTTCGCCTTATTTAGCATGGGGTAATATTAGCCTTAAACAGGTTTATCAAATGGCTATTGATGCATACCATGCAAAACACCCAAGCAAAAAAGGCTGGAAGCGCCCGCTTGCTGCATTTGTATCGCGTTTGCATTGGCACTGCCATTTTATGCAAAAATTTGAAAGTGAGAGTACGATGGAGTTTAAAGCGCTCAATGCGGGGTATCATCAGTTCCCATATAGAAACGATGACAACGTACAACACGATATTGAGCGCTGGGCACAAGGCCAAACGGGTATACCCATTATTGATGCCTGTATGCGCTGTTTAAACACCACGGGCTATATTAATTTTAGAATGCGCGCTATGTTGGTTAGCTTTGTAACGCATCATTTAAATATAAGCTGGCAGCAGGCAAGCTTACCTTTGGCAAATTACTTTTTAGACTTTGAACCTGGCATTCATTACCCACAAATACAAATGCAGGCCTCAGTTACGGGTATTAATACCATTAGGCATTACAACCCAATTAAGCAATCTGAAGATCAAGACCCAACCGGCGCCTTTATTAAAAAATGGTGCCCCGAACTTGAAAAGCTGCCGATAGAATATTTACACGAGCCTTGGCAACAAACACCAATGGAAGCGTTGTTTAACGACTTTAAACTTGGTGAAGACTACCCCGAGCCCATGCTTGATTTAACTCAAGCCTCTAAACAAGCGCGCGAACGTTTATGGCAATACCGCGAGCGCGCCGATGTTAAACGTGCAATTCCTAACATATTAAAAAAGCATGTAGGGCTTACTCGTACACACAAAAACACCGCAAAAAGTAATTAATATGGCACATAAAAAAAGTCACTTACCACAAAAAATGTGCCCTGTTTGCAACAAGCCTTTTGCGTGGCGTAAAAAGTGGCAGCGCGATTGGGATAACGTTATTTACTGCTCAGAGCGTTGTAAACGTAATAAAAAGTAAAAGGTATTAATCCTTTATGCTATACGTGAGCTGGCGTCTATTTTGCAATGGTATGAATAACTCGGCTTTTAAGGCTGTATTTAGGTGTTTTATGTAAATAGCACTTACTCAGCCTGAAAAGCTTACATGCAACGCAAGGAGAAGATGATGACGATTAAAAAAACGGCAAGCTCAACCTGGTCAGGCGATATTAAAACAGGTAAAGGCAGTATTTCTACACAAAGCGGCGCACTTGATAAACAACCATTTGGTTTTAATACTCGCTTTGAAGACGAGCCTGGTTCTAACCCAGAAGAATTAGTGGGAGCTGCGCACAGTGCCTGCTTTAGTATGGCGCTTTCGCTTGCACTTGGTGATGCCGGTTTTAAAGCCGATAAAATTGATACTAAAGCCACCGTAAGCCTTGATGAGGTTGATGACGGCTTTGCAGTCACCCATATAGCGCTTGAAGTAAACGCACGTATTAAAGATATTGCTAACGAGCAATTTCAGGCATTGTGTGAGCAAACTAAAAAAAGCTGCCCTATTTCAAAGCTACTTAATACCGAAATCTCCCTAAAAGCAACGCTCGACTCAACCGCATAAAACGTAATTTTTAAACCTTACGGTTTTACGCGTTAAGCCAGGTAACCTGTTACTTGGCTTAACACTCATCCCTAACCTTTTTTGAGTTATTTGAGTTTAATAACTCATTTAGCAGTGCTATACCCATCCCTAAAGCAGGCCATACTACCCATAAATAATTTGGCGATGTAATTAAGTTTATCGCGGTCAAAAATACCAAAGCCACAAAGTAACGTTTTAAATTATCAAAAAATGCTGGTGTATTCATGTTTGATCTCCTCTTAAAATGTAAGGTTATTATTGCCTTAATTTTTAAGCCTGAAAGGTGCTATTTGTCATCAGTTAATATGACATTAGTCATAAATTTATAGCAGCCCCTTCAAGCGCATCTCTACAAATACTTATACAAACATACAGTTACTTACAATTATTTAAATGTATTTTAAAGAGCATTTAATATAATACCTTTTCTAGATACACCTATTTAATTATAAGAAAGGATACTTATGCGCTACTTAATACCACTCTCTTTGCTTGCACTTAGCTGTACAGCATCAGTAAATGCTGAACAATCAGCGTCAAAGCAATGGTTTAATACAATAAACTACGCAAAAATAGATTCACGCTATTACAGCGATAATGTGTACGGATTATCTACGCATTATTACTTTGAAGAGCAACAAAGCTCGGGAGTGTGGGATGATTATGGCTACCTAGATACAGATAGTAATATAGGCTTAAATTACTTTAATTCAGATGGTTATAGTAGAAAAGGGATTTTTGGAGAAGGCTTTTACGGTAATGCTTTTGCAACCATAGAGCTGCCTAATATTGGCGATACTGATACCTATTCACTTGGCATAGGTTACTTATTTGCTGATTCGTTAAAAGTATCTGCACGTATGGTAGATTACGAATATGGTGGCACAGTTTATTTGTTTAAAGCGCAATATAATCACCAAATTAATGACACCGACTACATTGGTTTTACTGTTGAGACGGATGATGAAATAGAGTCGTGGGACTTATCATCACGTTACTTTGCTCACCTTTACGATGAACGCTACTTTACTATAAATGCTGACTATCTCGATGCTGGCGATGATTCAATTTTTAATGTGTTGGCAAATTATTACTTTAATAAGCATGTTGCAGTTGGCGTTGGTTTATACGACTCAGATTTAGTTGTTGAAGGTAAATACTTTATTAACGATAAATACTATTTTACAGCTAATTACACCAATAACGATAACTACGATATATACAATCTCAGTTTTGTAGCGCAGTTTTAGTAAATACAAAAAAACCGCCTTGCTGGATTCACTTCAGTTAAACAAGGCGGCTTTTATATTAAAACAGCTATAGCTTACATATTGCCTAGCTCTATCATCATTGCGGTATACATACGTAAATTAAGCGCTAATTGCTCAAGCGTAATAAATTCATGCTCTGAGTGGCCGGTATAACGTTTGCCTGGCATTGAAGGGCCAAACGATACTGCATTATCAAATAATTTTGCGTTAGTGCCGCCCCCTATTGATACAAAGTCAGCTTTTTCGTCACCTGTAAAATGTTTAAAAATATCGAGCAGCTTTTGTGCGTGCGGCGCGCTATCTAACAGCATGGGTGTACCAATAATGGTCTCGACTTTAGTAAGCGTTACGTTATTTGCAGTTTCCCATTCCTTAATCGCACTGTTTATTTGCGCTTTAAGTAAGTTTTCATCTTTACCAACTGGGCGGCGCGCGTTAATGGCTAACGTTAGTGCGTTACCATCGCGTTCAATTACGGTAGGGGCTACGCTCATTGGGCCCATGAATTCATGCTCGTAGGCAATATTACCAAATTGCTTACCATGAATATCTAAACCAATTAATTGATTTACAAATTTTATAAGCTGCCCATCGCTATTATTTTCAAGTGCGACGTCTTTAAATAGCTCGCTCAGGTGTGCAATAGCATTAACGCCCGACTCTGGCTCTGATGAGTGCGCAGACACCCCTTTTACAGTTATTTTTAAGCCTTCACCTTGCTCTTCAAAGTTAAACTCAACTTCACTAAGTGTTTTAGCGTTAGCTTTTAATGAGTTAATAACTACAGCGCTTGCGTTATGCAGCACTAAGCTTGCATCTTCTGGTATTTGGCTTTTAAACGCGCCGCCCGCTAAATCACTCACATACATACCGGTTTGTTTTGAGGTAGCATTAAAAGTAGGAGCAATTAAGCTCCAGCCTTTCTCGGCTACTACAACTGGGTATGATGCATCAATGGTTACGGCGTATTTTGGCTGCTCGTAGGTTTTCATAAATTCTGTAAGCGGGCCCCAGTCAGATTCCTCGGCTAGGTAAATCATCAGCTCTATGCGGTTATTAAGCTCTATGCCTTTATCTTTAATCGCTTTCATGGCGTATAGTGCGGTGGCTATTGCGCCTTTGTCGTCTTCTGTGCCTCGCCCGACTAATTTTCCAGGCTCTGAGGTATCAATAATAAATGGGCTTTGTTTCCACTTACTAGCATTGGCCGGTTGTACGTCACCGTGGGTTACAACGGTAACCTTTTCGTTTTGATCTCCCATGCCTATAAGCACGGTGTAGCCTAGGTCTTGGTAATCAAACCCAAGCTCTGCAGCTTTCATTTTTAATACTGATTTAAAATTAATAAAGTCAGGATTTTGTGGCGCGGGTATCGACTCTTTATTTACCGTAGGAAAAGCCACTAAATTAGTTAACGTGTGAATTTGTGATTGTTGATAAGTATCCACAGCGTAATCGGCAACACTATCAATATTTGTATGTAATTGTGCATGTGCGCTAAAAGCAAATAAAGCACTGCAAAGCAAAGCTAACTTTTTCAAAACGTATCCTTTTGTATGAATCATTACTACCAATGCGCAATAATAAATCGCTTAAATAATTAAATTGGTATTAAAGCTAAATTATACCGCCAAGCAATAGTATTAAATAGCGCTTTGCGGCAGGGTTACAACAATCGCGCTTTAAATTTAGATAGCGGCTTACATTGCATTGGTTGTATAATGCGCGACCTTAATTAATCAGAGTATTAGTACTAATGAACCGCCGCAAAAAAATCGTCACCAAATTTCAGAAAAAAGATAAACGTGCTAATGCTAAATTGCATAAAAGCAATAAACCGGCGTATGTATCAAAAGCAGCGCGTGAAAAACTAGCTTTAGAGGCGCAGCAAGCAACCAACGCCGAGCAAGTTACGCCAACACCTGATTAAACTAAAGCGCCAAGCAACCTATTCTCAACGCTTTATATGGGTTTAAAATGCGTAACTGGCACTTATATTAAATGAGCGCCCTTGCCCAGCTAATTGAGTAAACCCCGTGCTGCTACCTTGCTTAAGCGCTGCAATACTTACCCCGCCTAGGGGTAATTGATAAAACGTATCAAATAAGTTTACCACCTCAATACCCAGCGTAAGCGCATCAAAAGAAGCTTTAGAGCTTATATTAACTAAGCTGTAACTAACGGTTTGGTTTTCTAAGCGGTTAACATCAACGCGTGATTTTGTATCCACCCACTCCCACAACAGTGCATTTTCAAATATCCCTATTTGCTGACTTAATGAGAGCGCTGTATGTAACGGCTTAATTTGATAAAGCGGTTGGTTAGTGTCGCGGCGCTTACCACGAGTGCTCGTTATGTTTGCTTTTAATTGCCATTCGCCAAACTGTGTTGATTGATAAAGTGACTTACTTATATCAAGCTTTGCGCCATAAAGTGTGGCGTCAACATTAGTAAAGCTTAAAATGTTACGTGTTGTATTTGCTAATCCATAACTATTAAAACTACGTACAATATTTGCGTCAATGTAGTCGTTTACATCGGTGTACCACACATTAGCACTTACTCGCCACGCATCATTTTTTGCTGTTTTTGAATACGTTGCACTGATGATATGGGCGGTTTCGGCTTTGAGGTTTGGGTTACCAATATAACCATTAGCGTCGCCGTACCAGCCAATCATAGTGCTTGCCATATTACTTACACCCCAGCTGTAGCGCTCATATAAATTAGGGGCTCGGTTTTTACGGGCAAGGCCTAATTGCAGCTCGTCATAAAGTGTAAATTGATAATTAGCTAATACATTTACATCAACTAAGGTGTCGGTTTTATCTCTATCGGCATTGTTAAAGTTATTGGCAGCTAGCGCATTATTGGCAGTTGTCATTGTGCTCATACTGCCCATATTCATCATACTCATGCCATCGTTATAGGCTTGTACTTCATCAACCTGTGTATTAACACGCTCAACCCTTATACCCGTATTTAACCAGAGCTTGTTATTGATTTGGCTTTCATATTCTGCAAATAAGGCAATACGCTCACGCTTACCGTTATTAATATTTATATAATCATTTGGCCCCATCATGGTTGAGCCTTCAATCGCCGGCCACCAATCATCAATGCGGTAATTATAATATTCTTGTCCAAGTAGTAATGAGCTATTTTGATCAAGTGTAAGGCGCCATTTAAGCTGTGTGCTTATGTCTTTTGCATCTGTTTTCATGGGCATCATGCCGGTTTTTTCTTTACTAAAAAAACCCATTTCGTGTTTAACGCTGTGCCAATTAACTTGTCCTTGTAGCTCGCTGTTTTCAAAACTGCGCTTATATTGGGCAATAGCGCCATAACTGGTGTTATCAGTCATATCCATGTACTGATTAGCAAAACCCTGATACGGTATTTTTTGATGCGTAAGCTTTATCACAACTTGCTGTTTATCGTCACGTATCGCGCCAGTTAGGCTGTGGTTTTGAGCCCGATATAATGTATCTAGTACCACATTCCCCTTTCCGTCTTCGTAGCTGTTGGCATCACTAAACGACCCTTGATAATTAAGGCTCACAGTATCGCTTGCTAAACGTGCTCCCAAACCTAGTTTATGGCCGTTATCAACACTGCTGTACTTAGCCGAGACATAGCCTGAGTGCCATGCAAGCTCACTACTTTCGCTGTATTGTGGTGAAATTGAGTTAACGCTTATTACACCTGCAATATTATCGCCACCAGCGCTTACAGGTGAAACACCAGCAACTACATTGTAAGCCGTTACTTGATTGGCTGATACGTAAGAAAGAGGCGGGTTCATCTGATTAGCGCACGCTGCAGTAACCTCTGCGCCATCAACCAGTACTTTTACTCTATCGCCCATTAAACCATTTAAAATAGGTAAGTTAGACACCCCGCCCGCAGCCGAAAAATCAACACCTAAATTGCTAAGCATTGCCTCTGACGAACCAAGCGATAAGTGCTTATTGTGTACCTGCCCATGCACTTCAATAATTTCTAAAGTGTTATCATCTGCAAATACTGCAGGAGAAAAAAGGCCAGTTAATAAAAGTGCTAAAGGTGAGAATAAATAAGTGTGTTGGATATGTTGAATATGAGCCATTTATAATTTATGCCACTGTTATATATGGCATAAATTATATAATGTAGTTACAAGTTTAGAGCGCGACAAAATGTCGCACTTTGAGAACTTACTGCCACTTAACTCGCGTTAAGCTTAGACACTGTAGCAGAAACAGCATCTGCGCCGCGTTCTATTTCTTGAATTACTTCTGAGACTTTCGCTATTAGCTCTCGGCCTTGCTCTGACGAATCAGAGACGGAGGTGATTTGCTTTGAAATATCGTTAGTCAGCTCTTGGTTGTTTTTAACTACGGTTGCAATTTCGTTGGTTGAACTGCTGGTGCTTGCTGCAAGCTGCCTAACTTCATCGGCTACCACGGCAAAGCCTCGCCCGTACTCGCCCGCTCGGGCGGCTTCAATGGCTGCATTTAACGCCAATAAATTAGTTTGATCGGCAATACTGCTTATGGTCGAAACAATAGAGCCGATAACTGCTGACTGCTCATTCAGGTTTTTAATTAAATCAACCGATTTAAGTACTTGGCTTACAATTGCATCTGAGTTTGCAATTGCATCATGTAATATATCTGAGCCCGTTTTTGCCGTTTGCGCACTCGACACCGCCGATTCATACGCAATTTGTGCGGCCTCACTAACGGCTTCGTTGTCTTTTATGCGATCGGTAATATTAGAGGCAAACTTCACTATTTTTATCACTTTGCCTTTATTATCTAAAATTGGGTTATAAGTTGCCTCTAGCCATATTTGCGAGCCATCAGAGGTTATGCGTTTAAACTTACCCGACTTAAACTGTCCATCGCTTAGCTCTTCCCAAAACCGAGGGTTATTTTGATAAAAAGAGTCAGTGCAAAACATTTTGTGATGCTTGCCAACTATTTCTGCAAGTGAATAACCCACCGTATATAAAAAGTTTTGATTTGCTTTAATTATGGTGCCATCAGGGTGAAATTCTATTGTAGCCAGCGCCTTATCAAGCGCTTCGGTGAGCGCTTCTTGAGATTTTCGCTGTACATAACTTTTTGTAATATCCGACGCTATTTTAATAACCTTAGTAACCACCCCGTTTACTTCAACAGGAAAATAAGTAGCCTCTAGCCATAGCTTTTCGCCATTAGCGTTAAAGCGCATAAAGTTACCGCTCGTTGAGTTTGCTCCTTGCAGCGCTTGCCAAAATTGGCTGTACTCACTCGACTTAGCGTAGTCTGAATCGCAAAAAATCCGGTGGTGCTTGCCTATTATCTCTTCTCTTTTGTAGCCTACGGTATCTAAAAAAAGATCATTAGCGTCTAAAATTTTTCCCTCGGGTGTAAATTCAATATACGCTACATGGTTATAAATAGCGGATAGTACTGATTTACTTTCATTGAGTTGACGTTCCAATTCTTCAACTTTGGCGTTATCTTTTCGTAGACCAAACATGTGTTAAACCTTTAAGGAATAATAATAGGATGACAATAACAAACAAATATAAAAATAATATGTAAGTTAGCAATAAATGTAACAACTTTGTAAATATAGGTGTTTTTTAGTTTTTCTGCGAGCAATTAAACACTTGCTAGTGAGCTGCTTTGTAAAAACTTTTTATAAATTAATCTAATAACTAGCACTTTTTGACAGTTAACAAAAGTAAAACAAGCCAAAAATACTATTTTTTATACATGACGCAGTACACTTTTTAACTTAAAATAGCCATCTCACTGACACACTCCACACCTAATATATGTTTACTCTCCACACAGTTAATGTGTGGCTATTCACTATTTTTAAAATCAAAGTTAAAGGATCTTCTATGAGTGCAGATGTTGCGTCGGCATCTAATCAGTTAAATAAAGCTGCTATTTTATTAGTGTTAGCACTAGGTACGTTTATTTTAGGATTATCAGAATTTTCAATGATGCCTATGCTGCCGCTGATCAGTGAAACGTTTGGCTCAACCCCTTCGCAAAGTGGCTATGCAATTAGCGCCTATGCTATTGGTGTTGTGGTAGGCGCGCCGGTATTAATGCTTACAACGGCCAATATGCGAAAACGCAAAGCTTTGCTGATTTTTTTAAGCCTAATGTGTATTTCTAATGGTTTGAGTGCATTAGCAACCTCATTAGAGCAGCTCGTTATTTTTCGCTTTTTAAGTGGCTTACCTCACGGCGCTTACTTTGGTGCCGCTATTTTGCTTGCCTCCGATATTGCCCCTTCGGGTAAACGCGCAAGCTTTATGTCAAAAGTATTTATGGGCTTAACCATTGCGACCATCGTTGGCGTGCCTATTGTTACCTTGGTGGGGCAAAATCTAAGCTGGCGTTATTGCTTAGGTGGCGCTGCGGTTTTAGCGTTTATTGCGTTTATATTTGTATACAAAGTAGTGCCAAATATTGATAACGCTAAGCCATCTAACTTACTTAACGAGTTTGGCGTACTTAAAAATAAACTGGTGTGGTCTATTTTAGGTATTGTTATTATTGGCTTTGGCGGCGTGTTTTGTATTTACACTTACATTGCCGATACAATTTTAGATGTAACTAAAACAGCCCCTTACACTATTTCTATCGCTATGGTGATGTTTGGTATTGGTTGTACGTTAGGTAATTACATATTAGGTAAAGCGGCCGATAAATCTGCCATTAAAACCACAGGCCTTGCACTGGTGTGCACCATCGTATTTGCAATTGCCTACGTTAGCGCAAGTTACAATATTTGGATGCTGTATGCGGTTATATTTTTTATTGGTTGCAGTGTAGGTTTGGCAACGCTTATTCAATCTTTATTAATGGATGTAGCCCCAGAGGGCCATGCAATGATTGGTGCATTAGTACAATGCGCATTTAACACCGCAAATGCTATCGGCCCTTGGGTTGGCGGGGCTGTTATTGCACAAGGTGCAGCGCCTAACCAAACAGGTTATGTCGCAGCGGCGTTGTTTTTAGGCGGCTTAGTAATGTGGTTTTTAAGCTACTTGCAACTTAATAAACAACAACCCGCAGCACAAACGTGTTAAGCATATAAAAAGAGCGGCTAATACAATTAGCCGCTCTTTTACTTTAACAAGGGTATTTAGTCACCCACCTTACTGGGCCTCTAACGACGCCATATCAATAACAAAACGATAGCGTACGTCTGACTTTTCCATTCGCTCATACGCGGTGTTTATTTGGTCAATATTAATCATTTCACACTCTGGCAATACGTTATTTTTGCCACAAAAATCTAGCATCTGCTGGGTTTCTTCTATCCCACCAATTAGTGAGCCTGCGATGCGCCGACGACCCATTAAAAGAGGCACAGTGTTTAGTTCCTCTACAGGGCCAACCTGCCCAACAATAACTAGCGTCCCATCTATGTCTAATAAGGGTGTGTAAATAGACAAATCGTGCTTAACAGGTACGGTGTCAATAATAATATCAAAAGCCGACTGCGACGCTTTCATTGCATCTTCGTCAGTCGACACTAAATAATGCTGCGCGCCAAGTTTTAGTGCGTCATCTTTTTTAGACTCACTTCGCCCAACCACTGTTACACTCGCGCCCATGGCTACGGCATTTTTAACAGCCATGTGACCTAAGCCACCAAGCCCTACAACGGCAACACGGCTGCCTTTTGTAACGCCCCACTTATGTAATGGAGAGTAAGTAGTGATACCTGCACATAATAAAGGGGCAACGCGCGAAAGCTCTAGACTTTCAGGGACTGATAGTACAAATTCTTCACGAACAACAATATGTTTAGAATAGCCACCTTGGGTCATCTCGCCGGTTTCTCTATCTTTACCTGCGTATGTGCCTACCATGCCTTCTTGGCAAAATTGCTCTTCGCCGTTATCACACTGTTTACAGCTTTGGCATGAATCAACCATGCAGCCTACCGCTACCGTGTCACCTTTTGCATAGTTTTTAACAGCGCTACCAATGGCTTTTACTTTACCTACAATTTCGTGCCCAGGGACTAACGGGTAACGGCTGCCTCCCCAGTCATTGCGCACTGCATGTAAATCAGAGTGGCATACGCCACAATATAAAATTTCAATTTCTACATCGTTATCGCGTAAATCGCGGCGCTCAAAAGTATATTCACCTAGTTGCGCACCTTCGCTTTTTGCTGCATATCCTACTGTTTTCATAACAACTCCATAGTCTGTAAAAATTTAAGTCGTCTACCTTTTTGCTTATTTAAGTGCTTTATTTAAAAAGCCAACCCCATAAGGGCTGTCTCTAAAAATAATACCGGTATGCACTTTGATGTGGTTTACACTAACGCCGGCGCAGTGAATGCACCCTGACCAAAAAAGCCCAACAAGGTTGGGCTTTTTTAATTTAAATGTTGTCTTGTCCTGAAATGTGTTTACACATTTAGGACTTATTTTATGAAAACCACTAAAACTAAAGACGTTAAGCGTACTCAGCGAGATTATACATTAGGCTTTAAATTATCTATTGTTGAGCAAGTAG
>NZ_JAQREO010000038.1:0-465 GCF_028599385.1 Pseudoalteromonas sp. CST2 | reverse complement strand
TGGAATAAAAGAATAAAACGACACAAGTTAACATTAATAAATAACGGTAAAACACCGATGCAAGCTGTATGTGCGAATATGAGAAAGCTCATTCATATATGTTTTGGTGTAATAAAAAACCAAGAAGCGTTTAAGCTCCAAGAAAGTTAAGTACGCCCTTGAAGCTTAAAATGAGAGATGGTATCTACAGCTTTCACTTCTCATTTACTCCTCATTTTTTCTCTTTGTGCAATACAACATCGTTTGAATAATGAGATGCTTTGCCTTTCGTATGAACAAGCTTCGCGCTTACAAGCCAAATTAACCACCGAGAAGAACAGAAGAAGTGATTAACCAATCCCGTCTGTGGTTGAATTAATGAGTAGCAGCGGCTTTATGCCGCGAAAAAATTTAATACCAAACGCGAGGTAAGCTCCTGCTACGTGGTTAGTTCATAGTTTTTAGGCGCACATTGCTTTTGTTTAA
>NZ_JAQREO010000037.1:0-591 GCF_028599385.1 Pseudoalteromonas sp. CST2 | reverse complement strand
TACCACGGAGTGATTCATGACTGGGGTGAAGTCGTAACAAGGTAGCCCTAGGGGAACCTGGGGCTGGATCACCTCCTTATACGATTTAGAACTTATTTGTTCGTAGTGTCCACACAGATGATTGTTAATTGTAAAGAGAACAACACTTATTGTTTGGGTCTGTAGCTCAGTTGGTTAGAGCGCACCCCTGATAAGGGTGAGGTCGGTGGTTCAAATCCACCCAGACCCACCACTTCTTATTAATCTTATAACTGGGATTAAAATGAAGTCGGATAACAAACAATAAGACCAGCATATGTGGGGCTATAGCTCAGCTGGGAGAGCGCCTGCCTTGCACGCAGGAGGTCAGCAGTTCGATCCTGCTTAGCTCCACCACTTTACTTCTTAAAAATAAATATTCTTTATCGGGTAGCAACATCACCTGAGAATTGAGTGTGTTTAATTTTGAGAAGTTTTTGATTCTCTGCTCTTTAAAAATTTGGAAAAGCTGATAATAAAATTCTGATAGATACTTTGTATTTATCAAGAGTTTTCAAAAGTAAAAAAGAATGATAGCAGTATCATTCAGTGCCAATTTAATCATTCGTGATT
>NZ_JAQREO010000036.1:0-719 GCF_028599385.1 Pseudoalteromonas sp. CST2 | reverse complement strand
TAATGCCTGGTGATAACGTTAAGATGACAGTAACTCTAATCGCGCCAATCGCGATGGACGAAGGTCTTCGTTTCGCTATCCGTGAAGGTGGCCGTACTGTAGGTGCTGGTGTTGTAGCAACTATCGTTGAGTAATAGTTAACATTTAAGTTAATTAATACTAAAAAAGCCCGAGCTTAGCCTCGGGTTTTTTAATGCCTGAAATTTACGCCTTGTGAAGGTGGCGCTATTACCTTTAGGCGTAGGTGCATCGTAGCAACGTTCAATGAGTAATAGTTAACGTTTAAGTTAATTAATTCTATAAAAACCCGAGTTTAGCCTCGGGTTTTTTAATGCCTGAAGAAAAGTGTTTAGTTTTCAGCTATCAGCTATTAGTCGCTTGGTGTTAAATTATACTTAACACATAAAAAAGCACGACTTTAAGCCGTGCTATTAATTAAACTTTTTGACTGATCTGACCCCATAAAAGTAGACACCTATTTAGGAGTCAGTTCTCATGAAAGTAAAAGCGTTTCGTAAACATACAGAGGAATTTAAAAGAAAAGTGGTGCAGGAGTCACTAGACTCACACGGTACCGTTAAAATGACCGCTGATAAATACGGTATTCATCCCGATATGCTGTCAAGTTGGAGAAGTAAAATGACCTCAAGAAAAGAGCCTAAGCCACTTAAAAACCATGGTCCAGAAAAGTCATATAAAGACCTTGAACGTCAAGTTCG
>NZ_JAQREO010000035.1:0-915 GCF_028599385.1 Pseudoalteromonas sp. CST2 | reverse complement strand
CCCTGATGAAGATTAACGGCTTTGACTTAATATGCTTGTGTAGTGGCAGCGTTAACTTGTCCAACTTTATAGATGCTCATCGGTAAAACTTATAATTAAATATTTACTGGTATTTTACTTTGTGGGAAAATAGCCACCCTCTTAGGGGAGTAGCCTGCTCATTAGTGAGTAAACTTATCAACATAATTGCACCTCATGTGCATGGTAAGTTTGTAATGTTGTAGCAAGCATTATCGGCAAGACCTAGGTAGACACTATCCTCATGGCGGGAGATAGTTGTTTGCCTCGGTTTAATATTTCCCGCCAAAAGACTAAAATTTATGGATATTTTCTTAACCTCTACCGTTACTGTCGCTCTTGCTGAAATAGGCGATAAAACCCAACTTTTATCTTTACTCTTAGCAGCCCGCTTTCATAATAAAATAGCGCTTATTTTAGGTATTCTCGCTGCAACAATTATTAATCATGGTTTATCTGCTTGGTTTGGTGATTGGCTAAGTGGGAACTTTGTCGTGGGATACTTACCTTGGATAGTGAATTCAAGCTTTATTGTAGTGGGTCTTTGGCTACTTATTCCAGATAAGGATGAAGAAGTCAGCCACAAATATGACTGCTATGGCGCGTTTGTAGTAGCTTTAATCTTATTTTTTATTGCTGAAATTGGTGACAAAACACAAATCGCAACCGTATTGCTTGGTGCGCAATATCAATCAGTACTATGGGTTACCATAGGGACAACGGTAGGAATGTTAATTGCTAATGTCCCTATTATATACGTTGGTAAAGCTTTGTTACAAAGAATTCCACTAAAAACAGTAAGAGCTATTGCGGCCAGTGTTTTTGTGATATTGGGTATTCATGGCTTAATGACGATATATTGATAAAGTAACGTTGAAATCAAGCGCAAACGCTTAC
>NZ_JAQREO010000034.1:0-968 GCF_028599385.1 Pseudoalteromonas sp. CST2 | reverse complement strand
CGGTTAACCTCGCTACAAAATATAAGTCGCTGACCCATTATACAAAAGGTACGCAGTCACCTAACAAGTAGGCTCCTACTGCTTGTACGTACACGGTTTCAGGTTCTATTTCACTCCCCTCACAGGGGTTCTTTTCGCCTTTCCCTCACGGTACTGGTTCACTATCGGTCAGTTGGGAGTATTTAGCCTTAGATGATGGTCCACCTATATTCAGTCAAAGTTTCACGTGCTCCGACCTACTCGATTTCACTTAAAATGTCTTTTCATGTACGGGACTATCACCCTGTATCGTGGCACTTTCCAGAGCCTTCCATTAACACATAATAAGCTTAAGGGCTGTTCCGATTTCGCTCGCCGCTACTATCGGAATCTCGGTTGATTTCTTTTCCTACGGGTACTTAGATGTTTCAGTTCTCCGCGTTCGCCTCGTTAACCTATGTATTCAGTTAACGATACCTGCAAGCAGGTGGGTTTCCCCATTCGGAAATCCTAGTCTCAAGCGCTTTTTACTAGCTTGACTAGGCTTATCGCAAGTTAATACGTCCTTCATCGCCTCCAACTGCCAAGGCATCCACCGTGTACGCTTAGTCACTTAACCATACAACCCAAACGGGTCTTTGTTAGTGACAGTTTAACTTCGCCAGAAGTTAATATTGAATACTAAAGTAGATACCAATTAATCATGAATGATTAAATTGGCACTGAATGATACTGCTATCATTCTTTTTTACTTTTGAAAACTCTGTACAAATAACACTGTTATTCATACGAATTTTATTATCAGCTTTTCCAAATTTTTAAAGAGCATATTAATCAGTTAAACCCAAAGGGTAAAACTAACTAACAATCATCTGTGTGGACACTACGAACAAATAAGTTCTAAATCGTATAAGGAGGTGATCCAGCCCCAGGTTCCCCTAGGGCTACCTTGTTACGACTTCACCCCAGTCATGAATCACTCCGTGGTA
>NZ_JAQREO010000033.1:0-973 GCF_028599385.1 Pseudoalteromonas sp. CST2 | reverse complement strand
AACCTGAGCTGCGCATAAGAAATGGAACTAAATGCCCTTGCGGTGATCAGATCTTTCGACCAAGAAACATAAGATTACCAAGGCAAGGGCATGAATAACTTAGATGCAATTTACGTAGATGTCGATGATTTTTGTTTATTGTTTGAACCTCAATGGCTTAAACACCTAATAGAATCAGGTGAAAAGCAACGCATTAAGCCATCTCGACTATCCTCTAGCGAAGTGATGACTATATTAATTGCTTTTCATCAATCAGGTTATCGCGACTTTAAAACTTACTACACCAAATTTGTTTGTCAGTATTGGCGACATTATTTTCCTGATTTAGTCAGTTATACACGTATGCTGAAGTTACTTCAGGCCACGTTACCTGCTCTGTGTAGCTATCTGAAGCAGCGCTTTGATAAACCAACAGGCATTGCATTTATCGATTCCACTTCTCTCAAGGTGTGTCACAACATGCGTATTCCTCGCCACCAAGTTTTCGCGGGAGAAGCCAAACGAGGCAAAGGAACAATGGGCTGGTTTTATGGCTTTAAACTTCACCTCATCATGAATGATGAAGGTGGTTTATTAGCTGTAAAAGTGACAGCTGGGAATGTTGATGATAGACAGCCGGTATTAGATATGGTCGATAATGTTACAGGTAGTTTATACGCTGATAAAGGTTATGTATCTGCAAACTTAAAAGCGGAACTTGCTGAGCAAGGCATTGATTTTATTACAGGTCAACGAAGTAATATGAAACGCCAGCCAATATCATCTTGGGATAGAGCGATGTTATCAAAGCGTTTCATCATTGAAACAGTTTTCGACCAGCTGAAAAATATGGCTCAAATAGACCACACAAGGCACCGCAGCTGCATCTCATTTATGGTTAATTTAATGGCTGGATTAATTGCCTATACTTTTCAGACTAAAAAGCCGAGTATAAAAGTGACTCGACTTTAATTCTTATGCAGATCTGAGGTTA
>NZ_JAQREO010000032.1:0-1178 GCF_028599385.1 Pseudoalteromonas sp. CST2 | reverse complement strand
ATGGCAAAAGAAAAGTTTGAACGCGTAAAACCGCACGTAAACGTTGGTACAATCGGCCACGTTGACCACGGTAAAACTACACTAACTGCAGCAATCACTAACGTACTTGCAAAAGTATACGGCGGTGTTGCTAAAGATTTCGCATCAATCGATAACGCTCCAGAAGAGCGCGAGCGTGGTATCACAATCTCAACTTCTCACGTTGAGTACGATACACCAACTCGTCACTACGCACACGTAGATTGTCCTGGACACGCCGATTATGTTAAAAACATGATCACTGGTGCTGCTCAAATGGACGGCGCTATCTTAGTAGTAGCTGCGACTGACGGCCCTATGCCACAAACGCGTGAGCACATCCTACTTTCTCGTCAGGTTGGCGTACCTTACATCGTTGTATTCATGAACAAATGTGACATGGTTGACGACGAAGAGCTACTTGAGCTAGTAGAAATGGAAGTTCGTGAACTTCTTTCTGAGTACGACTTCCCAGGTGATGACTTACCACTAATTCAAGGTTCTGCTCTTAAAGCACTTGAAGGCGAAAAGCAGTGGGAAGACAAGATCGTTGAGCTTGCAGAAGCACTAGATTCTTACATCCCAGAGCCAGAGCGTGACATCGATAAGCCATTCATCATGCCTATCGAAGACGTTTTCTCAATCCAAGGCCGTGGTACAGTAGTAACTGGTCGTGTTGAAGCTGGTATCATCAACGTGAACGACGAAGTTGAAATCGTTGGTATCAAAGAGACTACTAAGTCTACTTGTACTGGTGTTGAAATGTTCCGTAAGCTTCTTGACGAAGGTCGTGCTGGTGAGAACATTGGTGCACTTTTACGTGGTACTAAGCGTGAAGACGTTGAACGTGGTCAAGTACTAGCTAAGCCTGGTTCAATCAACCCACACACTACATTCACTTCAGAAGTATACGTACTTTCTAAAGATGAAGGTGGTCGTCATACTCCTTTCTTCAAAGGTTACCGTCCACAGTTCTACTTCCGTACAACTGACGTAACAGGTGACGTACAGTTACCAGAAGGCGTAGAAATGGTAATGCCTGGTGATAACGTTAAGATGACAGTAACTCTAATCGCGCCAATCGCGATGGACGAAGGTCTTCGTTTCGCTATCCGTGAAGGTGGCCGTACTGTAGGTGCTGGTGTTGTAGCAACTATCGT
>NZ_JAQREO010000031.1:0-1305 GCF_028599385.1 Pseudoalteromonas sp. CST2 | reverse complement strand
TGTCCCGTCCTGAAATAGGTTGACGGTTTTAATGAAAGACTTGGTGCGAAAGCGCCAGGTCTTTTTTATGCACTTGATTTGGTGTTTTCATATCCAAACTTAAGTGCGGTCGCATTTCATTGTATATAAATATCGATTCTTCAACGAGCTGTTTTAACTCTGCCATATTGCGACATTTATACAGTAAAAACTCTTGCTTTAATATCCCGTTAATACGCTCTGCTAATGCGTTTTGATAACAGTCATACCCATCGGTCATCGATGGTCTAATGCCCTCTTTTAATAGCGCATTTTGATATACTTCCGAGCAATATTGTAAACCTCTATCTGAATGATGAATGGCATCACGTTTATATACGCGTTGCTTAATTGTCATTTCTAATGCTCTGACTACATCGGTTGCTTTCATTTCATCACTCAGCTCATAACCCATTATTTTTCGACTGTAAGCATCAGTGACTAACGATAGGTAATGCACGCCTTGCGCTGATTTTACGTATGTAATGTCACTAACGAAGACTTCCTCGGCCGCAGTAGGCATGTATTCCTTTAGTAAATTGGGATGCTTGCGCATCCAATGGTTACTGTTTGTTGTTTTAGTGTAATTTTTCTTTGGTTTTACAAGAAAGTCATGCTCTCTCAAATAATCAAAAAAACAATCACGACCTAGTTTAATGCCACGCTCTTGCAGGTCTGGCTTTATCATCAGATAAAGTTTCTTCCCACCAATACGAGGCATGAATTGCCGCCAGTACATCACTAATTCTTTGACTGGCTCCAATTTTTTATTCCGAGCATCTATTCTGCGCATAGCTTGATAGTAACCTTGTCGCGTTACGCCATATGCACGGCATAACGGAGTAAGCTTTATTTGATGGTTTTCTTTTGCGCGCGTGATAGCTCGGATATGTACTTTTTTCGCAAGCCCGCTCCATATTCTTCATCCATAATATTAATCATTTCATCTTTGATTAAATCCTTTAGGCGTAACTCTTCTATCTCGCGCTCTAAACGTTTAATTTTTTGTGCTGGGGTTTCTTTCGATTTAGGCATGTTGGCTATATAAGTTGGTTTAGACCAATCTAATTTACCATGTTTTCGCAGCCATACCAGAACGGTACTGCGGCCTTGAATGCCGTAATGACTTTGCGCTTGTTTATAGGTGAAGTCGCCTTTTTCTACTTGCTCAACAATAGATAATTTAAAGCCTAATGTATAATCTCGCTGAGTACGCTTAACGTCTTTAGTTTTAGTGGTTTTCATAAAATAAGTCCTAAATGTGTAAACACATTTCAGGACAAGACA